>NZ_CM001023.1:358333-716666 GCF_000166275.1 Algoriphagus machipongonensis | reverse complement strand
TTATCATGTAGCTCCCTACCGATATGAGTTAGTGTTTCCTGCTGGATTTCATTTTCTATATTCAGCAAAGTTTTTTCGTGTTCAGATTTGATCTGATCCATTTTTTGGCGGTTCTGCGCCTGTCTTTGTCTATGGATAAAAACCATAGCCACAACAAAAGTGGACATTAAGCCTCCTAAAAATAGGGTGCTGAAAATGATGACGTAAATTTGATCTTCAGTGGGATTCATAAAATGGTTCTTTTTCAAATAGGCCAGGGAATTTTGGAGAAGCAATTGTCAATCCCAAAATAGCTAAATTTATTACTCCCATGACCCAATCAATTTTTAATAGGGAATACAAAAATTGAGGATAGTGGGTATTGAGATACATCATTGAAACTGAGGTTATGTAGGTCAATGAATATGTAAATAGTATAAAAGTCATCTGCCAAAATGAAAGCAATCGAAGTGGGTTGGAGGATAGGTAATTTTCATTAGTCATTAATCCAATAAAATAAAGCCCACTTGATATTAATATCATATTAGCCCCAATGCTAAAAATGATGGGTTGATTTAAATATACGGGCTCAGCACCAGAAAACTGTATGACTTGAGTGATGATAAAAAACGAAATAATAATCCATTTGATATAAATCTTCTTTGATGGATCCAACCAAGATTTAATCAAAAAAAGATAAAGTATTGTTGAGATTTGTTTATTAGCAATGTTGAAAATCCAAATATTATATCTTGGATCTTTTGTGTTCCCTAAGAAAGCATTCGCAGCTTTTCTAAATTCAAAGTTAAATAAAGTATAGGCTCCAAAATTTTCATAGAAAACAGTAAAAGTCAAAATTAAAAAAGGTAACCAATAGAAACTATTGGCCCTTTTTTCTTTCGGAAGCCTAAAAAAGTAGTAAATACCGATCACTAAAATAAGATCAATCGAAATCATATACCAACCCCCAAAGGCCTCCCAGAAATCACCTCTCATAATCAGGTATTAGGCTCTGGATCACAGAATGGAGGACAAATTCTTCCATTATTTTCATAATCTTCCTCGCCTGCGGTCAAGGTAAGTTGGTCTTCTTCCAAATTTGCCGGCCTCATCACAATAGTAAGTGCTCCAGTTAGTTGCTCTACTTCCTTAGGATGATATTTTTGGGCAACTTCCTCAGTATATTCTGTAATGTAAAACTGAATTCCACCCTTTTTTGGGTCTTTATCAGCTTTCTCCAATAAACCTTCCAAAGTCTCTCTGTTGAAAAAAATCCAATTGGTTTGATCTACTTTATCCTTCCCTTTTTTGTCTTTGGCAGGCTTTCCATTTTTGACTTCTTTGTCATACTTTTTTTGCATAGACTTGAAGTCCTCTTTTGAAATTTTCATAGAAAAATGTTTTTCGTTAAGTGATAAATCAATTTCATTCCAAGGATGATCCTGAAAATATACTATAATTTTTCCCTTTAAGTCAATTAAAATTAGGAAGTAGATTTATAGAGGGATCTAAATGCCAAGTTAGTATTAGTAGAATGTTTGGCATTCTTTTTTGATTAAAAGGCTACCTATATGAATTTTTAAAATGGTTCTTTATCAAATATATTTGGAAGGAGGGGAGAAGCAATACTAATAGTTAAAACTGCTAATGTTAATATCCCTAGATAAATACCAATAGATTGCAAGGCACTACCTAATACTGGATTGACTTCATATAGATAAATTAAGGCCACAGAACTTATGTAGCTTAAGGTAAACATGAAGATAATAGCTGTCATTTGCCAGAATGAGGTTAATCTTAACGGATTGCCATTTAGATATGAGGGATGGGTAATCAAGTCAGTAAAATACAAAGCGCCTCCAAACAAGATCATATTTGCACCGATTGCAAAAATGATAGGCTGGTTCAGATAGATAGGTTCAATTCCTGAAAATTGAAGTATCGATGCCGTCACTATAAATAGAAAAATCATCCAATTGATAATTTTTCTTTTGAAAGGTCTCAAATAAGATTTGATCAGCATTAAATAAAGAATAGTGCCTACTTGTCTTTCAGCTATATTAAAAAGCCAGAGATTGAACTGAGGATACTCGGTATTTCCCAAGTATGCGTTTACTGATTTTTTAAATTCATAATTGTAGTTAGTGTAACTGCCCAGATTTCCATAAAAAACGGTGAAGCACAAAATCACAAAAGGAAGCAAAAAGTGAATATTTCGTTTTTTTTCCTTTGGTAATTTAATAAAGATAAATATTCCAATCAGGAGTAACAGGTCAGGTGGAATGGAGTATTGCGGATAGGCAGTAAAAAAGGCTTCTATAAATCTATCGCTCATTTCTCAGGTGGAATTCCATTCCTTTATTTTAAGACACAAAATATGGGATTAAATGTTAAAACAAGATCTTAAAAACTACTTTGAAGTTTAAACTTCCTTTTGGATTGGGAAAATGGTTCTTTGTCAAAAACTCTAGGGAGAAAAGGAGAAATAATAATTAATAGGAGAGTTAACCTGAGTAAAATCCCAAGGATTCTATCAATATGGGCTAAACTCAATGCTGTTTGAGGATTAAACTCATAAATATAGATGCGTGCTACAGAATTTATATAGGTCAGTGCATAGGTAAAAAGTAAAAGGGTCATGATCCAAAATGAATTTAATCGGATTGGTTTGGAATTTAAATATTGTTCATTGCTGATCAATCCTATAAAATAAAGACCACTCCCGATTAAAATCATACTAGCAGCCATGACTGCAATAATGGGCTGATTTAAATATAAGGGTTCAATACCTGTAACTTGTAAAATGAAGGCTACTATAATAAAAAAAAAGATCATCCATGTTAAATATACCTTCTTTGTTGGCTCAATTAATTTTTTTATCAAAAACAAATTAAGTAAAGTTGAGATTTGTTTGTTGGTAATATTGTATATCCAAATGTTATATTTTGGGTTCTCAGTATTGCCTAAAAAGGCATTGACAGCTTTTTTAAATTCAAAGTTGTAATTAGCATAAGCTCCCAAAGCTTCATAAAAAACGGAAAAACCTAAAATCAACAAAGGAAGCCAATAGATACTATTGGCTTTTTTTTCCTTTGGCAATTTTAGAAAGAAATAGACCCCTATGATCAATATGCAATCTATGGTGATTGTATAATAATTACTATAGGCCTCCCAGAATTTACTATCCATTATCAGGAATTGGTAGGCTCGGGATCACAGAATGGAGGACAAATTCTTCCATTATTTTCATAATCTTCTTCGCCTGCGGTCAAGGTAAGTTGGTCTTCTTCCAAATTTGCCGGCCTCATCACAATAGTAAGTGCTCCTGTTAATTGCTCTACTTCCTTAGGATGATATTTTTGGGCAACTTCCTCAGTATATTCTGTAATGTAAAACTGAATTCCACCCTTTTTTGGGTCTTTATCAGCTTTCTCCAATAAACCTTCCAAAGTCTCTCTGTTGAAAAAAATCCAATTGGTTTGATCTACTTTATCTTTCCCTTTTTTGTCTTTGGCAGGCTTCCCTTTTTTGACTTCTTTGTCATACTTTTTTTGCATAGACTTGAAGTCTTCTTTTGAAATTTTCATAGAAAAATGTTTTTCGTTAAGTATAAAATCAATTTCATCATAAGGATGATCCTGAAAATATACTATAATTATTGCCTTTAAGTCAATTTTTTTGAGTGATGTAGGATCAATAGGATAGACAACATACTAGGCGGGTCAGGGTCTTGAGTTTTTGATCAATTGCTCTATCAATAGTTCAATTTAAAAAACGGTTCCTTGTCAAAAACTTTTGATAGATAAGGTGAGGCAATTAACAAAAGTAAAGCTGAGGTATTTATAAGATTGATCACATTTACTACACCTCCCAGACTTGCCCCAAAAGTTGGGTTTACTTGATACAAGTAAAAGAGTGAGACAGTATAGATGTATGTAATAGAATAGTCAAATAATAATAAGGTTGTGGCCCAAAAAGATACTAAGCGAATGGGGTTTGAATTCAGATAATTATCGGTTGTGATCATACCAATAAAATAAAGTCCACAGGCAATCAGGATCATGTTAGCACCGATGGAATAAATGATCGGCTGCTGAAGATACATGAGTTCAACTCCAAAGATTTGCAATAGGAGTGCAAGGAATATAAAAGCATAAATCATCCAGTTGATGTATTTCCTCTTGGAAGGCTCCAACCAAGATTTTACTAAAAACAAATAAAGAACTACCTGGATTTGCCTTCTGGTTATATTATAAAGCCAAAGATTGAATTTGGGGAATTCCGTGTTCCCTAAATAGGCATTAACTGCCTTCTTAAACTCAAAATTGTAATTGGTATAACCTGCGAAATTGTTATATAAAAAGATGAAGCATAAAATTAAAAATGGAAGCCAATAATTGCTATTGGCTCTCATTTCTTTTGGTAATCTAAAGAAAAAATAGACGCCCAGGATTAGAAAAACATCTAAAACAAGAAGATACCAGTGTCCAAAGGCAATCCAAATTTTACTGTCCATGTTTAGGTGTCTGTTGGTTCCGGCTCACAGACAAATGGGCACTCTACCCCATCGTTTTCGTATTCACCTTCTCTTCCGGTTAACTCGACAGCTACCAATTTATTTCCTTTAAGGTTAGCCGCTCGCATGACAAGGGTCATTTGCCCGACATATTTATCTGATCCCTCTGGGTACCGTTCTTTGGCCATTTTTTCAGTGTACTCCGTGAAATAAAATTGGATCCCACCAACATTTGGGTCTTGATCCACTTTTTCCAATAACCCCTCTAATGTCCCTCTATCTATAAAAATCCAATCGGTTTGGTTGTTTTTATCCTTGTCACCTTTGCCTTTGGCAGGCTTACCTTTTTTGACTTCTTTGTCATACTTTTCTTGCATAGACTTGAAGTCCTCTTTTGTAATTTTCATAGAAAAATGCTGTCCGTTAAGTGTGAAATTAATTTCATGGAAAAGATAAGTTATTTTTCACCTACAGAGCAATAAAAAAGGAGCAAGGGATTACCCTGCTCCTTTTAAAGGTCATATTTTAAAGGCTTAAGCTACCTTCTTAGCTTCTTTTAATTCTTCTTGATCAATTTCTCTTTTCATCAAATCAACGACAATTGGAGTAGCGATGTAAACCGATGAGTAAGTACCCACTAGGATACCGATAAATAAGGCAAAAGAGAAGCCTCTCAATACCTCACCACCAAATAATAGTAATACGATAATCACGATCATAGTAGTAAATGAGGTAATCAAAGTCCTTCCTAATGTTTGGTTAATGGCATCGTTGAATGTTTTCACCAATCGGTTAGTTCCTCTATTATCCAGATTCTCTCTAATTCTATCAAATACAATTACAGTATCGTTAATCGAATAACCAATTACGGTCAAGACAGCAGCAATGAACACCTGATCAATTTCAAAGGTCGCTCCAAAGGCACTTGCAATGGCAAATGCAGCAATCACAAATAACGTATCGTGAATCAATGCAATGATAGATGCCAATGAGAATTGCCACTTACGGAATCTGATCAAAATATAAAGGAAGATCGCAATCAAAGCGACAATCATCGCTTCACCTGAAGAAGCTTTAATATCATCTGCCACGGTTGCTCCTACTTTAGAAGATCCAGTAATTGCAAACTCTTGGTTTGTGAGGTCTTCTGCATCCTCCGTAAAAGTAAGTCCTGTCACTGAAGCAATACCTTCTTTTACTTTTGATTCTACTTCTTTATTGGAAGCATCATCATCTTCATTGATCAAATAGGATGTCGTTACTTTCAAAACATTCGTTGCGCCGTATGTTTTAACTTCTACAGAACCATCAAACTCACCGTCTAGGCCAGTTTTCAATTCAGAAGCAGCAACTGGCTCAGCAAAAGCTACAATATAAGATCTACCTCCAGTGAAATCCACACCGAACTTCAAGCCATTAATGGCTGCAACACCTAATCCAAGAACGATGATACTTGTAGAAATCAAGTAAGCAACTTTTCTCTTGCCTAAGAAATCGATGTTCAAAGAACTCAATGCATTCTTTGTGAATGGTGTAGAGAAGTTAATAGAACTCTTATCTCCTTTTTTGCTCATCCAAGAAACAATCACTCTAGTGATGAATACCGAAGAGAAGAAAGAAGAAGCAATACCAATCATCAATACGATTGCAAATCCTTTTACAGGACCTTGACCTAGAGCATATAGAATAGCACCTGTCAAGAAAGTTGTAACATTGGAGTCAAGAATTGCGGAGAAGGCTTTGTTATAACCGGCATTGATAGCTGCCAGAAGGCCTACCCCATTCCTGAGTTCTTCTTTAATCCTTTCAAAAATCAGGACGTTGGCATCAATGGACATACCTATGGTCAGTACAATACCTGCGATACCTGGCAAAGTCAAGGATGACTGAAGCTGAGCTAAAATCCCTAGGATAAAGAAGATGTTGAAAACCAAAGCAGCGATCGCGATCAATCCACCTTTAGCATAATATGCCACCATGAATAGAACAACGATAGCTAAACCAGCTACCATAGAAATCAAACCTTGATTAAGAGCTTCTTTACCTAAGGTTGGACCGATGATACTTTCTTCTACAATTTGAGTTGGAGCAGGAAGAGAACCTGATTTCAGGATGTTAGCCAAATCTTGAGCCTCTTGTAACGTGAAGTTGCCAGAAATTTCGGATTGTCCAGTTGGGATTTCTCCATTTACTACCGGCGCCGTGTAAACATAATCATCCAATACTACGGCGATTCTTCTACCTGTATTGTCAGCCGTCAATTTTCTCCATTTTCTAGCACCTTCTGCATTCATTTGCATAGAAACTGCAGGTCTTGAAGTTTGGTCAAGAACCTGACGAGCATCTGTAACCACATCACCCTCTAATGGCGCTTGGTCAGTACCTCTTGGAGTACTGATTGCATATAGTTCTAATAATTCAGATCCATCTTCAGCGACGGTTGGCTTAACTCCCCAAAGTAATTTCACATCTCTTGGAAGTAGTGCCTTGTATTCGTCTCTCTTCAAGATTCTGTTGATAGTAACCGTATCTTTGATGTCGTAAACCAAGCCATAATTAGCTTTTAGTAAGCTAAAAATTGGTGAAGTGCTGGCATCTGGATTTGTTGGGTCAATCTGATTCAACTGCTCATCCAAGGCATTTCTCAAAGAATCTTCAGGAGATAGGTTCTCTGTAGAAAGAGAGTCTGTTGCAGCAGTTTCTGTGCTTGCAGTATTTTTCTGCTCCGCTAGGTATGCACTATTGATTGCTTCAAGGGAAGCTCCAATTTCATTTATCTCAGTAACTTCCCAAAACTGAAGTTTTGCAACTCCTTGTAATAAGTTTCTTACACGCTCTTGGTTATCTACCCCTGGAAGTTCGATCTGAATTCTTCCTGAACCTTGAATTCTCTGGATATTAGGCTGAGAAGTACCGAATCTATCGATACGAGTTCTTAGGATATTAAAGGAACGCTCAATAGCATTTTCGATTTCAGTATCGATGATATCAAGAATTTCAGAATCAGAAGATTCCAAAGAAATTCTTCCTCTGTTTGCTGCAGTAGCAAAAATGGAACTTAAGTTTTTACCAGAACTATTGGCCTGCCAAGCAGAATAAAACAAGTCAACATACTTCTCATCTGAAGTCTTGGAAGCTTCTCTTGCCTCTTCTACAGACTTGTTGAAAGCTACATCTTTTGGGTTACCAGCAAGTCCTTTCACGATCTCCACTGGAGATACCGCCAAAGTAACATGCATACCACCCTGTAGATCTAGACCAAGACCAAGCTCAGTTTCTTTTACTTCCTGATATGTATAATCAGCACCTAAGAAGTTATAAACAGGCTCTCTCCAAACGGAGTCTAGATAAGCTCTTCTCTGGGCGAAATCTACGTTGCCAGAGGCGTCCGTCGCATAAGCTTCCGCTTTATTCTGGACGTTATTTGATACAAATGTGAATGACAGATAGTACAGACAAAGCGCTGTAACAATCACTGTCAAAAACACAATGACACCTTTATTTTGCATAAGGATTAGATATTAATTGATTTATTATAAATACAGATTGATTACTTCTCTGAGGATCAGAAAGTAAATAGAAAGACGGAATTCTGGGATTAATTAGGGCCCTTTGGTCGATATGATGCGCTCAAACAGGATTTCTGAAAGCTGATTTACCTGCGGAATGACAGCCGTTTCAACATGAAAACCCTGATTTTCTTCAAGATCAATTTGATAGATCAAATGCATAACGGTGTGGGACACATGCACCACAAATGGAATGACTGCATCTACTGCGACATTCAAAAAAGTCTGGTTTTGATTTTGATCCTCTGAATGATCTTGCTGGTGTTCAATAGTATTCTCTGAAATAGTTTCAGGTACATATTCAACACTGGAAATGAAAAGACAGAATAGCAAAGCCAGCACCATGGTAATGCGCTGTTGTAAGATGTTGCTATGTTGACTTCTATTTTTCATTCGGCGCAAATATAGCCATTATTTGAAATAAATAGAAGTCAAGGGACTTTTTTGGAATTTTACAACCTTAAGACCTGGCTCTCAGATAGGTACGGATTACGTCCAAGGCCTTATCAAAGCTTTCATTGTTAGGTACGATAAGGTCTGCCTCATCCTTAAATGGCTCAATATACTTCTCGTAAGTAGGCATTACATGCTTTTCATATCTATATAATACATCATCCAGATCGTAGCCTCTTTCCACCTTATCACGGATGATCCTTCTTTTCAACTTGATGTGGTCTTTCGCATCAATGAAAACCTTCAGATCTAAAAGACTCGCCAATTCTGGGTAATACAAAACAAAAATCCCTTCCACAACTACAACTGGAGCAGCCTTGAATTTTAGCATTTTGGGAGTTTTGGAGGCATTATTAAAAGTGTATTCCTCCCTTTCAACAGATTCCCCTGCTTGAATTTTTCTGATATCAGCTGCATACTCTTCAAAATCTATACTATGAGGAGTATCAAAATTATGAACCCCATGAGCGTCAATGGGCTGCTGATGTCGAGGCTTATAATAGTTGTCCTGAGAAATCAAACACACTTCGTCAGATTCAAAAGTACTAAGCAAGCGTTCCAGAAAAAGAGTTTTCCCTGAAGCAGAACCACCTGTGATCCCGACGATAAATGGTTTTTTCATAAGACAAAGTTAATGTAAAACTCGTTTTGGAAGGAATTTATCTAGTTGCCAAAAAATTTATCAATTGCCTAACAGCTTTACCCCGATGGCTAATCTCATTTTTCTCTTCCATGCTAAGCTGAGCAAAAGTTCTATCAAATCCTGAAGGCAAAAAGATAGGATCATATCCAAACCCTCCTTCCCCAGTTCTCTCCTTTAAAATCTCTCCTTCGGCAACCCCTTCAAATTTGTACTTTTCACCATCAATTAATAGGGCAATTACGGTTTTGAATTTGGCTTTTCTATCAGAGCTATCTCCAAGCTTCTTCAGCAACAAATCCATATTTCTCTGATCACTTCTAGGCTCACCGGCATATCTGCCAGAGTAAACGCCAGGTTCTCCTTCTAAGGCCTCCACTTCCAACCCAGTGTCATCTGCGAAGCAATCTACGCCGTAATGCTCTTTTACATATTCAGCTTTTTGAAAGGCATTATGCTCCAATGTGTCACCAGTTTCAGGGATTTCTTCCTTACAACCAATTTCTTCCAAAGAAAGAATAGAAATATTCGTGTCAACCAAAGCAGCCTGAACTTCAGCTATCTTCTTTTGATTATTTGTAGCAAAGCAAATTTTCATATCCCAAAAATAAGGGTTCAAAATAAAACTCCCTAAGAGTCTGAATGGATTCTAAAAAGGAATAAATATTAATCGCAATCAACTTATGCATTCAGCATAGAAAACAGTAATTTCGTCTCATATTTTTATCAAATCCAGCCATGAAAAAAATCACTGTTTATTGTGGATCTAGAAAAGGAGAAAGCTCAGTTTACGAAGCTGCTGTAAGAGCTTTGGCTCAGGAAATGATTAAAAGAGACCATGAATTGATTTATGGAGCGGGCAGAGTGGGTTTGATGGGCATCATAGCCGATGAAATGTTAAATGCAGGAAAAGAGGTCACTGGCATTATTCCTCAGAAACTTGTTGATAGAGAAGTTGCACATACTGGCTGCACAGAACTAATTGTTGTGGAAACCATGCGGGACAGAAAGTGGCTTATGGCAGAGCAGGGAGATGGTTTTATCGCTATGCCAGGCGGAATAGGGACATTGGAGGAGCTTTTTGAAATTATGACACTTAACCAACTGCATTACATCCAAAAGCCATTGGCACTTTATAATGTCAATGGTTATTATGATAAGCTAATTGACTTTTTGAATCATGCGATGGAGCAAGGCTTTTTATACCCAGAGCAGGAGGAGTTATTAATTGTTTCAGATGACCCGGTGGAAATATTAGATCAAATGGGGCAATACCAGGCAAAAAGACCTTCGGATTGGTAGTTGATTTTAATTCCCTTTTCCACAATTAAGTACCCATAGCAATTTTCTATTCAGGTAAAAAGAAGTGAGAATTGGCTTTCGCCCATCAAACCTTTCACATTTAGCTTAATTTAAAACTATCCTAAAAAGATAATTTGCTATTTTTGCGGTGCAACATGTCAAAAATGATCCAGAAGTTATTCCCACTCGATAAAAATTACATCCTTAGACAAGCTCAATCTGAGCTGGAGGAGGAGTTAATTGATCGAATGATTTTTGAACTTAAGCGCTCCTACACTCTTTTATACAACCCTTTGCGCTTAATGGATCATACTTTTGCCAAGATTTTAGACACCTATGATGTCCCAAGAGAACGAATTAGGTTAATCTATCGACAGCTTTGCGGGATCTACAGGTTTAGACATGGCGACAATCAGTTGGAAATGCTGTTTGACGGCAGAACCCACCTTGACAAATTTAAAGAAGACTGGTCAGCAGCAATGCTCAGATATGTCCAAGATTTAGGAATGCATGAACAATATGTAAAAACCATGTTGCGAATGACACTGCTATTTGATACTGAAAATCGTGCAGAATGGGCCGAAAACCACTGCAAAGCATTTATCAATCAATTCTTTGAACTCAAAGTGATCAAAAGGCATGGTGAACTGAAGCTGAAAGTAGGGTAATCCTAAAAACTTATAAGGAGTAAAAACAAAAGCTCGTTGATCCATTTCAACGAGCTTTTGTTTTTTGGGGTAATCAGCAAACTGCCTACTGAGACTGCTTACTGTTATTTCCCCCATTCCGTATGGAAAATTCCTTCTCTATCAGTTCGCTCGTAAGTATGTGAACCAAAATGATCCCTTTGAGCCTGAATAAGATTTAGCGGAAGCTTAGTAGAAGTATAAGCATCGAAATAGCTTAATGCACTCGAAAGACCCGGGACAGGAATTCCATTTTTTGCTGCAAAGGCTACTACTTCACGAACTGCTGGCAATGTCCCCTGTACTTTGGGTACAAATGAAGGTGATAGCAATAAATTCGGGATAGAATTATCTGCAGTATAGGCTTCGGCGATGTCAGCCAAAAGACCTGCTCGGATAATACATCCAGCTCTCCAGATCTTGGCAATGGTCGACATATCCAAGTCATATCCGTAATCTTTGGAAGCATACATCAACTGATGCAATCCTTGTGCATAAGCAATGATAAAAGAGAAATACAAGGCTTGTTCCGCTTGTTCTATCAATTCCTCCTTTGGTTTATCTTCAACTTCAGGCCTGGAATAAAGAATATCGGCTTGAACACGCTCATCTTTCAAAGCAGAAATCTCACGCATACTCACTGCCATATCAATGGTTGGCACAGGAATACCCAGATCCATTGCGTTTTGAGAAGTCCATTTACCAGTCCCTTTTTGCTTGGCCTTATCCAAAATCATATCCACTAGATCTGCTGAGGTCAAGTCATCTTTTTGAGTGAAAATCTCTGCAGTAATCTCTACTAAGAAAGATTGTAACCTGCCATCATTCCACTTGGAATAGACCTGATGTAATTCTTCATTGGAAAGATCACAGGATTTTTTCAACAAATCATATATCTCAGAAGTCAGCTGCATCATGGCATACTCAATACCATTATGCACCATCTTGACATAATTTCCAGCGGATTTTGGCCCTAAATAAGCGACACAAGGTTCACCCTTATATTTGGCAGAAACCGCCTCAAAAATAGGTTTCACATGCTGGTAGGCAGCTTTATCTCCTCCAGGCATGATACTTGGCCCTTTCCTAGCTCCTTCGGCACCTCCAGATACTCCGGAACCGAAGAAGTGAACCCCTTTTTCCTTAAGATAAGTCTCTCTACGATCGGTATCTGTAAAAAATGAATTTCCTCCATCAATGATAATGTCATCTTTATCCAAATAAGGCAGGAGGCTTTCTATTGCCTGATCTACAATCTTACCTGCAGGAACCAACAACATCACCTTTCTTGGAAGCGTCAATGAGTCTACAAAAGTCTTAATGTCAGTAGAGGCATTCACTCGATCTAAATTACCTCCTTCTTGTTTTAGTGCCTCTACTTTTTCTGCATCCAGATCGTATCCAAATGCCTTAAAATTATTATCGGCAACATTTAAAATAAAATTACGGCCCATCACGCCCAGGCCGACCAAACCAAAATCATATACAGGATTGTCCATCTTCAATTTTTGTTTTTCAATAGATTTTCGAAGCAATTTCTCCGTTCATTTAGCTGAATCGTAAATAAGGTTTAATTTTACGTCCGCTACCCAAAATTAATTATACCGATGACCTTTATCTCATTTTTGGCATAAGTAATCACAAAAAAAGTAAAATAAGGTCTCAAACCTATACTCAAGCGCATGAAAAAAACATTGAACCAGATGCTCATCATTTTTGGAGCTTCTGGAGACTTGACAGCTAGAAAACTGGTTCCAGCCCTTTTTAACCTATATAAAGGAAAGCATTTACCTGACAGCTTTGTTGTTTTAGGAGCCAGTCGTAGTAATATGACGGATGAAAAATTTCGAGAGAAAGTAGTCCAGGAAAGTGAATTCTTACAAGAGGAGATCGGTAAAGAAGATGCTGCATTCATCAAAAATTTTGCAGACAAACTTTATTACCAGGATTTAGGAGATAAATATGATGGCGATTACTCCACTCTTACTAAAAGAATCGAACAACTGAATAGAGAAAATGGCTGTGATGAAAATTACATTTTTTACCTCTCTACTCCACCTAGCCTTTATGAAGCAATCGCTAAAAACCTCAGTGAAGCTGGCTTAACTAAAGAGGAGAATGGATGGAAAAGAATTATCGTAGAAAAACCTTTTGGTTATAGTTTGGCATCTGCCAAAGAACTAAATGATGGTTTGCATAAATATTTCCACGAATCTCAGGTATACCGAATCGATCATTACTTAGGAAAAGAGACCGTACAAAACTTATTGGTTACAAGATTCTCCAACTCCATTTTTGAACCGACATGGAACCGTAGATACATTCATCATGTGGAAATCACGAATGCGGAAACCGTTGGGGTGGAAAAACGAGGTGGATACTATGATAAGTCTGGAGCGCTAAGAGACATGTTCCAGAGTCATTTACTTCAAATTCTTTCATTAATAGTGATGGAGCCTCCAATCAACGCCAGCGCAGAGGAAATCCGGGATGAGAAAGTAAAAGCTCTAAAATCTCTTCGTTTGATGACTGACCCAGATGTTTTGGCTACTCATACGATGAAAGGTCAATATGTGGCTTCCACCATCAAAGGAAAAAAAGTAAAAGGATATAGAGAAGAAGAGGGTGTTGATCCTGATTCTAAGACTGAAACATTTGCTGCCGTAAAATTCTTTGTTGACAACTGGAGATGGAAGGACGTGCCGTTTTATGTAAGAACGGCTAAATACATGCCCACCAAAGTGACAGAAGTAGTTATCCACTTCAAATCTCCGGCCCATGAGGTATTTAAAAGTCAGGATGCCTATCGTAAAGACAACAAATTGATTATTCGTATCCAGCCAGACGAAGGAATTTTAATCAAATTTGGAGTAAAAGTCCCTGGGCTTGGTTTCAATGTAGAGCAAGCCAATCTTGATTTCTATTACTCAGATTTGGACTCTGCCCAAGTGATGGACGCATACGAAAGATTATTGCTGGACGCTATGCAGGGAGATGCGACGCTTTATGCCAGAGCGGATGAAGTGGAAGCTGCCTGGAAATTTGTGGATCCTATTTTGGAATATTGGAGCAATGAGGATGTTCCTACTTATGGATATGCGGCAGGAACCTGGGGGCCAAGAAACTCAGATGAAATGTTCGACGGGCATTTCGGATGGAGGAATCCAGGCAAACTTCTAACAGACGAAACTGGCTTCTGTATCCTTTGATAAAATCTTATCCAAACAAGCAAAAACTACACGATGAATATCACGATTTCAAGCTCCAAAACGGCATTAGCGGAAGAGTTTTCTTATTATCTAAAGGAGCTAGCTGACAAGGGAGAAAAAGTTCATGTTGCCCTTTCAGGGGGAAGCACTCCCAAAGTGATTTTTGATTACATGGCTGAATACCTTGGAAATGAGATTCTTTGGCAGAATATCTATTTCTACTGGGGAGATGAAAGGTGCGTACCCCCAACTGACTCTGAAAGCAATTATAAAATGACGGTAGATCACTTGATTTCAAAAGTGGATATTCCTGAGTCTAATATCTTTCGGGTTTTAGGAGAAGAAGATCCCAGTCTGGAAGCCATTCGCTATGGAAATGTCCTTGATAAGGAACTGCCACAAGTAAATGGAATCCCTCAATTTGACTTAGTCATGTTAGGTATGGGAGATGATGGTCACACAGTTTCTATTTTCCCAAATTCAATTGAGCTTTGGGATGCTGAAGAAAACTGCGTTGTGGCAACTCATCCTGATTCGGGGCAAAAGCGAGTGACTATTACAGGAAAAATCGTAAACAATGCCAAAGAAGTAGCTTTCTTGGTGACTGGAGTAAATAAAGCGGAAAAAGTGCGGGAGATTGTAATGGAAGAAGGCGATTTTGCCAAATACCCAGCCCATCTGGTCCAGCCAAGTTCTGAAAACTTAACCTGGTACCTGGATGAAGATGCTGCCGAGAAACTCGGTTGATATAAAAACAAAAATGCCCGATGATCATCGGGCATTTTTATTTAATAAAGCTTTTCACTTTTTACATATTATCGAATAATCCACCCAAACCTTGGGCAGGCTTGATATTCAAATGCTTGTAAGCCATTTCTGTAGCCATTCTACCTCTTGCCGTTCTTTTCAGGTAACCTTCCTGAATTAAAAATGGCTCGTAGACCTCTTCTATTGTTTCTGCTTCTTCCCCACAGGCGGTGGCAATTGTGCTCAGCCCAACAGGGCCTCCTTTAAATTTATCTATAATGGTCAATAGAATTCTATTATCCATTTCATCAAGCCCATGTTCATCCACATCCAAGGCATCCAGAGCCATTTTTGCAATAGCCAAGGTGACAGTTCCATCGCCTTTGACCTCAGCAAAATCACGGGTTCTTCGAAGTAGCATATTGGAAATTCTAGGTGTCCCCCTACTTCTTCTCGCTATTTCATAAGCCGCTACCTCCTCAATGGGTGTTTGTAAAATCCCAGCCGATCGGCATACGATATCTGTTAATAATTTAGCATCATAATATTCCAACCTGGAATTGATCCCAAACCTTGCACGAAGTGGAGAAGTCAAAAGTCCAGACCGTGTGGTAGCTCCAATCAAAGTAAATGGACTAAGAGAAATCTGAACGGAACGGGCATTGGGACCGGAATCAAGCATGATATCGATCCTAAAATCCTCCATGGCAGAATAAAGATATTCCTCCACGATAGGATTTAGTCTGTGAATCTCATCAATAAAAAGAACATCACCTTCTTCTAAATTTGTAAGCAAACCAGCCAAATCAGAAGGTTTGTCAAGGACGGGACCCGAAGTAATTTTGATACCGGATTGAAGTTCGTTTGCAATAATATGGCTTAGGGTAGTTTTACCTAGTCCGGGAGGTCCATGAAGTAATACATGATCCAATGGCTCACTTCGTTTCTTAGCAGCGAGCACAAAAACTCGTAAATTCTCGATGATTTTAAACTGTCCTGTAAAGTCTTCGAAACTCAAAGGACGCAATGCCTTTTCGTATTCTTTGTCTTTCGAACTCAGGTGTTCATCGTCCCCTTTTAGATAATCTTCTCTCATACCAATTGCTTACACCTACAAAGATAAAAAAATACCCATGCGGGAATTGGGAATTTTGATCCATCAGTAAAACTCCTGAAACTAGGAAATAACTCTTAACTTCGCAGCGAAATTCAGATTGGTATGCGTCAAAATACTCGAAAAAACATTATTTATTCTCTTGTCTTACTGGCGATGGTACTCCTGGTCTATACTTGGAGGAATCAAAATAATAGTGAGACTGAAGAAAGTAGAGAACCTCAGTCCTCCGGAAAGATTACCCTATCCGGAAAAACGATGGGCACGACTTATAACATTACCTATTTAGATGAAGAAGGTAGGGATTTCCAACCTTCAATTGATTCTGTTTTGGTCGTTTTTAACCAAAGCTTATCCACTTATATAGAAGATTCTGAATTATCTCGATTTAATAATTCAGACACTTTAGACTTTGAACTTCCTTATTTTCCTGAAGTCTTGAATGCCAGTAAAGATATTTTCACCAAAACTTCAGGAGCTTTTGATCCAACTGTAGGTCCACTTGTCAATATCTGGGGATTTGGCCCCACTGGACCTGAACTCAAAGACAGCGTAGATATTCAAAACTTATTGAAGCTTGTGGGTTTTGAAAAAATAGATTTTGATGCCAACCAGGTTAGAAAAAAAGTTCAGGGGATTTATCTGGATTTTAGTTCGATTGCCAAAGGTTATGGAGTAGATGTAGTTTCAGATCTTTTGAAACAAAAAGGAATTGACAATTACTTGATTGAAATCGGTGGAGAGCTTGTTGCTAGAGGGCTTAATGAAAGTGGTGAATTATGGAAAGTGGGAGTCAATAGACCCGAAGAATCTGCAAACTCTGCGGATCTTTATAGTATCATCGCACTGCAGGATCAGGGAATGGCAACTTCAGGAAATTACAGGAACTTTTATGTGAGAGATTCAGTGAAAATTTCTCATACCATCAACCCAAAGACAGGGTACCCTGTGGCCCAGAACTTATTAAGCGCGACTGTGGTGGCAAATGACTGCATGACGGCAGATGCCTATGCTACTGCTTTAATGGTTATGGGAACAGATAAAGCGATTGCTTTGGACTCCGCTTTGGATGAAATTAAGGTTTTCCTAATTTATAGCGATGAGAAGGGGGATTATAAAACTTATGCGAGTGAGGAGCTAAAGCCTTACCTTTCTTTTGTTCAAGAATAAAGCCTTTACAATCAAGATTTTGCTAGAGTTTCAAAACATAAATGCAACATTATTGAATTTTATTACCTTTGCCACGGTTATACAACGAGTTTCCATTTAAAGGGGATCCAAATTAATTCATGGCCTTAAATTTCCTTCTTTTATTCCTTACTGCCTTAGGCGCTGGTTCTTTGGTTTTTGTAGCTCCTAAATTTCGGGATAAGTACTTTAAACTGGTGCTCGTTTTTGCAGGATCTTACCTGTTTTCAATTACCATTTTACACATTTTACCTGAGCTTTTCCATAGTGGATTTGAGGGAGGTAAAATGGGTCTTTTTATCTTAATAGGATTTCTACTTCAGCAATTACTTGAGTTTTATCCAGCGGTGTAGAGCATGGGCATATCCATCATCACCACAAAGAGTCTTCGACTGGAGTGTTTACTATTATGCTTGGATTGTTTATTCATGCATTCTTGGAAGGCACTCTTTTATCTCATGGCAGCTTGATTGGTAACAGCTCTGAAGCTTTAGGCCATGTACATAATAGCAAAACCGTACTTTTTGGTGTCATCATGCATAAAGGTCCAGCTGCATTTGCATTGGCAGCAGTATTGAGCAGTACTTTATCCAAGAAATGGTCCTTGATCTTGCTGACTCTTTTTGCTTTGGCATCCCCATTAGGAATGTTTTCCAGTGCCTATTTATTCCAAAATGGTTTCTTGGAAACCCAAGGTGCCGGAATGTTATTTGGTTTAGTGGCAGGAGGCTTCTTGCATATCTCCACTACGATCTTCTTTGAAAGCAGCCCACACCATAAATTTAATTGGAACAAATTAATCGTCAGCTTTCTTGCTGCAGGCTTGGCTATATTATCAGAATTTTTCTTCTAAAGCGTTCGATTTCCCAGATACAGGCTCGGAAATATTTGGGGATTTTTTAAGCATTCGGAATAATATCAGGTAATGTGCTGTAATTACCTTAATTTTTTATTAATTCATGGAAAAGGAGTTGCTTTTAGGCATTATCTCCCATTACTTTTAGTACTGATTAATAAACAAACCCCAAATAGCATGGCGCAGGATCCGGGCAAAATGAAAGCCTACTGGAAAAAGAATCTCAAAACTCTGTTTTTTTTACTGTTAGTATGGTTTGTTGTTTCCTTTGGTTTTGGAATATTATTGGTTGAAGAACTCAATACGATCAGATTAGGAGGGTACAAGTTAGGTTTCTGGTTTGCCCAACAGGGCTCTATCTATGCTTTTGTTGTTTTAATTTTTATTTATGTCTATCGCATGAATAAGCTAGATAAAGAATTTGACGTCGACGAGGAATAAATCAATCACCCAAAATCACCTGAATTAATGGAAATTTTAACCTGGACTTATCTTCTCGTAGGATTATCTTTTGCCCTATATATAGGTATAGCTATCTGGTCAAGAGCAGGCTCCACCAAAGAATTTTATGTTGCAGGGGGCGGAGTTTCCCCTCTTGCCAATGGAATGGCTACCGCTGCTGACTGGATGTCTGCAGCCTCTTTTATCTCCATGGCCGGGATCATTTCCTTCGCAGGTTATGATGGCTCAGTTTACTTGATGGGATGGACTGGAGGATATGTACTCCTTGCACTCCTTTTGGCTCCTTACCTAAGAAAATTCGGGAAATTTACCGTCCCTGATTTCGTCGGAGATAGATACTACTCCAAAACTGCAAAGGTGGTGGCTGTCATTTGTGCCTTATTTATCTCATTCACTTATGTGGCAGGGCAAATGCGTGGTGTCGGCATCGTATTTTCTAGATACTTGGAAGTTCCTATCGAATGGGGAGTGGTGATAGGAATGTGTATCGTGTTTTTCTATGCGGTTTTAGGAGGCATGAAAGGAATTACTTATACCCAAGTAGCGCAGTATTGTGTATTGATTTTTGCTTACATGGTTCCGGCAATCTTCGTTTCCATGCAGCTAACGGGTAATCCAATCCCTCAATTAGGTTTAGGAGGGGCTGTTGCTGATGGAACACCGCTTTTGGACAAATTAGATGGAGTATTGACCGAACTTGGATTCGCGGCTTATACCTCCGGTAGAAAAAGCATTACTGACATGTTTATGATCACTTTGGCCTTAATGGTTGGAACTGCCGGTTTACCCCATGTGATTGTGAGATTTTTCACCGTACCCAGAGTTAAAGATGCAAGATTATCAGCAGGCTATGCTTTGGTTTTTATTGCCATCCTCTATACTACGGCTCCTGCCATTGCAGCCTTTGGGATATTCAACACGATAGAAAGCACCTCAGAAAAAAACATATCAGAACTCCCTGCATGGGTTTCTACCTGGCAAAAAACCAACTTGATTTCAGTAGACGATAAAAATGGAGACGGAAAAGTCCAATATGTAGCAGATTCTGATGCCAATGAGCTAAGCATCGATCGTGATATCATGGTTTTGGCGAGTCCAGAGATTGCCGAGTTACCCAATTGGGTGGTAGGACTTGTTGCTGCAGGTGCGATGGCTGCTGCACTTTCCACGGCAGCGGGTTTACTCTTGGTTATTTCTACTTCAGTATCCAGAGACTTATTTAAAACCTTCCGACCAGAAATTTCAGAGAAAAAAGAACTAAGAATAGCAAGAATCGCTGCTGCTGGAGCAGTTGTATTAGCAGGATATTTTGGTGTCAACCCTCCAGGATTTGTCGCTCAGGTAGTGGCTTTCGCTTTTGGGCTGGCAGCAGCCTCTTTCTTCCCGGTAATTATCATGGGAATTTTCTCTTCCAGAATAAATAAAGAGGGGGCAATCGCAGGAATGCTTTCGGGATTAATATTCACCCTTGCTTACATCATTTATTTTAAATTCATCTCTCCCGAATTTAATACGAGTGACCATTGGTGGTTTGGGGTTTCTCCAGAAGGGATTGGCTCCATCGGGATGTTGATCAACTTCGTGGTCTGTGTGCTCGTTTCAAGAGTAACACCAGCACCTCCACAGGACGTTCAGGATATGATTCAAGAAATTCGAATTCCAAGAGGAGCAGGAAAAGCAGTAGATCATTAATTGTAACTTAGTGCAACAGTAAAAATTAGATTATCGATAACCCAACAGTATCATGAGTGATAGAATACATACCCTTAGCGGGTACCTACACGAGTACCAAAAAAGTGTCGCGCAGCCAGAAGAATTTTGGGCAAGAATTGCTGATTCATTCCATTGGCGAAAACGGTGGGACAAAACGTTAAAGTGGAATTTTGAAGGACCAGATGTCAAATGGTTCTTAAATGGAAAATTGAATATCACCGAAAATATTTTTGAGAGATATCTTTTTACTATTGGAGACCGGCCTGCCATTATCTGGGAGCCTAATGATCCAAATGAAGCTGGTAGGACATTGACCTATCGTGAATTATTTGAGGAAGTCTCTCGATTTTCCAACGCCCTAAAAAGCAAAGGAATCGGCAAAGGTGACAAGGTCATTATTTACATGCCTATGGTGCCGGAGGCAGCTGTAGCTATGTTGGCATGTGCGAGAATTGGCGCCATCCATTCAGTAGTCTTTGCAGGATTTTCAAGTAATGCCTTGGCAGATCGAATCAATGATTGCGAAGCAAAGGCAGTTTTAACTTCCGATGGAAACTTCAGAGGCAGCAAAAAAATAGCAGTCAAAGCCGTAGTTGATGAAGCTTTGACAAAAAGCTCTGTGGAAACTGTCATCGTTTACCAAAGGACTCATCAAGATGTCACCATGCAGGATGGAAGAGATTATTGGTGGCACGATGTCGTGGCAGATGAATCAAAGGACTGCCCAGCAGAAGAAATGGATAGCGAAGACATGCTATTTATTCTATATACCTCAGGCTCTACAGGAAAACCAAAAGGAGTAGTACACACCACAGGAGGATATATGGTTTATTCCAAATACTCCTTCGAAAATGTATTTCAATACTCTCCTGGAGATGTGTATTGGTGTACAGCGGATGTGGGCTGGATCACGGGTCACTCCTACATCGTTTATGGTCCATTATTGGCAGGAGCTACAACAATAATGTTTGAGGGTGTTCCCACTTTCCCGGATTGCGGGAGGTTTTGGGCTATCGTAGAAAAATATAAAGTGAACCAATTTTATACTGCTCCGACTGCAATTAGAGCATTGCAAGCATATGGAACAGTAGAAATTGAAAAGTATGATTTAAGCTCCTTGAAGGTACTCGGTTCCGTTGGTGAGCCAATCAATGAAGAAGCTTGGCATTGGTATCATACTCACATAGGTAAAAATAAATGCCCAATAGTGGATACTTGGTGGCAAACAGAAACAGGGGGAATCATGGTCTCTCCTATTGCTGGAATCACACCAACGAAGCCTGCCTATGCAACACTTCCCTTGCCTGGCGTTCAACTTTGCATTGTAGACCCAGAAGGAAATGAACTAACCGGAAACTCTGTAGAAGGAAACCTATGTATCAAGTTTCCTTGGCCATCTATGATCAGAACCACTTATGGGGATCATGATAGATGTAAGCAGACCTATTTCTCCACTTACAAAGGAATGTACTTTACAGGAGATGGAGTCAAGAGAGATCATGATGGATATTATAGAATCCTCGGAAGAGTAGATGATGTAATCAATGTCTCTGGGCATAGAATGGGAACTGCGGAAGTAGAAAATGCAATCAACGAACATCCAAAAGTCATTGAATCTGCCGTGGTCGGCTACCCTCATGATGTCAAAGGACAAGGAATTTATGCCTATGTCATCTGTGATTTAACCAATAGAACTGAGGATAATCTGGTAAATGAAATCAAGGAAATGGTTTCTAAAATTATTGGCCCTATTGCTAAGCCTGATAAAATCCAGCTCGTTCCTGGTTTACCAAAAACAAGATCGGGTAAAATCATGCGTAGAATATTAAGAAAAGTAGCTGAAAACAACCTAGATAATATGGGTGATACCAGTACCCTACTGGACCCAGATGTAGTGGAGAAAATTATTGATGGCAGAAAATAATTAAGGAAGCTATAAGAATATAAGCCCGTTTAATAATCAATTGAATTGGGCTTTACTTCAAATGAGCGTCTTTCTAACGAAGGACGCTCATTTTACTTATTGGGGATTTTCAGGACAACCTCTGATTAAACTTTTGGTCTAGAATCCTCTTCAGTGGCATCAACTTCTATCGATGTTTTGATAGTGTCTGGAGAGTCCATTTCTTGTTTGTAGAAATTATGAACTCCAACCATAAAAGCCACAATCAAGGCCCAAGTTAACCTTCGAAAATACCTAACTACCTGATGAATTATTCTCATTTTACAGATCACTAAAATTTTATTTTGCCAATTTCCGTACCACAAATTTTTATTGCCATTTTGGCAGACTCTTAAAAATCAGTGATTTGAATTAGTATATTTCGAATATGGCCAATGTTATCATCCACCGAGTTGCGGAATTTTTAAGGAGTTTCCCTCCATTTTCATTCTTAGGAATAGAAGATCTAGAAACCGTAGCAAGGAATGTCAGCATCCAATTTTTAGAAAAAGGAGAGACCTTATTTCATCAAGGAGATCCGGCTCAGCCACATTTCTTTATTGTCAAAGACGGTGCCATTGAACTAACCGAAAACGGTGAATCAGGAGAAGAAATCGTTGAATATTGTGATCAGGGAGATGTCTTTGGTGTATTGGCTTTATTGGGAAAAAGACCCTATGTGCTAAATGCCCGAGCTGGAGAAGACAGCCTTCTCTACTATATTCCGGTGTCGATCTTTGAATCGATAATGGAGCAAAATAGCCGCGTAGCTCTGTTTTTTGCTGCGGGATTCGCTAGTGGACAAGTGGTCGTCCGGCAGGATCTCTCCCAAACTCAGAAGGCCCGAGGAATATTTCGGGGCAATCCCCAAGATCACTCCCTATTGATTTTTTCAGACCCTTCAGTTATAAGCATTTCTGAAAATGTACTGACTGGGCATAAAAATCTGACCATACAAGAAGTAGCATCTGCAATGACTAAAGCAGATGTGAGCAGTATCGTTATTGTAGATACGCAAAAGCATCCGCTTGGAATTATAACGGATAAAGATCTGCGTAAAAAAGTCGTTACCGAAGCTTTGCCTCTCAGCTCAAAAGCCAGTGAAATCATGAGCAATTCCTTGATCGTAAAAAAGCGTGGAGAAGCATTTGCGGATTTGTACCTATCTATGATCAAAAATCGCCTACATCATCTGATTCTAACAGAAGATGGAAGCGTCAACAGTCCAGTATCAGGAATTATTTCTGACCACGATGTGCTGTTATCTATGGGAAATAGCCCCGCTGTGTTAATTCATGGTTTGCTAAATACCCTAGATTTAAAAGAGATTAGACACATCAGAGATAGAGCTGAACAAATGCTTCGGTACTATTTGGAAAATGAAGTGGCTATGGATTTTATCGCTTCGGTTGTGACTGAGATCAATGATGTAATCATTGGGCAAGCAAGGGTCATAGCCGAAAAAAAATATGCAGCCCTTTATCCAGAATTTAAAGATACCAAGTACTGCATATTGGCATTAGGAAGTGAAGGAAGAGAGGAGCAATTACTTAGAACAGATCAGGATAATGCCTTACTGTATGAGGATGTACCCCTTGAATTGGAAAAGAAAGCATCGGAGTACTTCTTGAAAATCGGAACTGAGATAGTAGAGGTTTTACTGAATGCTGGTTTTTCCCCCTGTCCTGGAAAAATCATGGCAACAAATCCTTTATGGGTTCAACCCTTGACCGAGTGGAAGAAATTATTCTCAGAATGGATCTTAAGACCTAATGAAGAGGCGCTATTAAAGTCTGCTATCTTCTTTGATTTTCGACCTATCACAGGGACGAAGTTACTGGCTGAAAAACTGACAGATCATATTTACGAGGAAGTTGAAAAGAAGCATTTTTTCCTAAACTTTCTGGCAAAAAACGCCTACTTAAATCCAGCACCTTTGGGATTCTTTAAAGGATTTATGGTTGAAAAATCCGGGGAACACAGAAACCAATTTGACATCAAAGGTCGGGCAATGATGCCTTTAGCTGATTTGGCAAGACTGTTAATTTTAGGCCATGGAGTCGTGAAAATCAACAATACTTTTAAGCGATTTGAGAAACTCGCCGAATTGGAACCTAACAACAGAGAACTTTTTATTCAGGCAGGAAAAGCTTATGAGATATTAATGAGAATGAGGGCTTTGGAAGGTTTTCAAAATGAAAATAATGGGCGCTTTATCGACCCGGAAAAGCTCGGGAAGCTCCAAAAACAAATATTAAAAACCACCTTCTCCCCCCTTTCTGAGCTTCAGGAGTTAGTGAAAATCAGATTTCAACTAGATTACTTTTCAAAATGAGTTGGTGGCCCTTTGACAATAAGACCCCAAATCAGCAACCCTTCGTCAAGGATTACCTTACAAAGGTCAATGTCAGCATCCCTGAAATCCGAAGTTTGGACCAGCTGTCATTTGTGGTCTTGGACACAGAGACTACAGGTCTAAACCCATCAGTAGATCATATCTTATCTTTTGGAGCTGTAAAAATTGAAGATCAAATGATCCAAATTTCTACGGGTGTAGAGTGGTATTTAAAGTCCTCAAAAAAAGATTTTAAAACAATTCCTGTTCATGGGCTCATCGGAAATGAAGAAGCAGTTCCGCTAGAACAGTTTGCTAAGCGGGTACTGGAATACTTTGAAAACAATATCCTGGTGGGGCACCACTTGGGATTTGATTTAGAGATGTTGGAAAAGGCCTTGAAGCCTTTTGGGCTGGATAAAATTCAAAACAAATGTATTGATACCATGAGCTTAGCGATTCGACTAGACCATGGTCTCATGGCTGACCGGAATTATATTGATTTTAAAGACTATTCTCTTGACAGCCTTTGTCAGCGATATGACATCAAAACGGATGACAGGCATACCGCAGGAGGTGATGCATTTCTTACGGCGAACCTGTTGCTAAAATTATTAAAAGCTGCTCAAAAAAAAGGGATCATGAACTGGGGTACCCTTAGAAAATAACTACCTCACTTCCGAAGGATATTAATTATTTCCAGTCAATTGTTACATTCCCTTTGGCCTTCATATGAACTGTCAATCCATTTTTGGAAGGGAAGAAATCCTCTGGACTTACTTCCAGACCCTCTATTTCTAAGTTGGCAATTCCTGTTTTCAGTGACAGCCTATCCTCAATTGTCACAAGACTTTCCACTAAGGTTTCACCAATAGGAAAAACAGCCCTTTTTTCTATGTTTTTGATGATTTTTCGCTTCTTCAAACCCACGCTTGTTTGAGCTCCAAAGTTTCCGCTTTCCATTTTGAAATTAATGTCCTCAAAATAAAGAGTCTCATTCACTGCATCATAAGCAGGTTTTCCGATCACATAGATCTTACCCTCCAAACTTTTCCCATTGGTCTGGGTAGCAAAGAAATCCATTGAGATGCCTAGAAATTCTCCGTAGGCATAACTCTTCAGGTTACTTGGCGTCATCATGGTTTTCTTATCAACTCTGATCTGCTTTCCATTAAAATTTTCACCCAGAAGTTCATCTAGTTGTTCATAAGAAATCGTCCAAGGCAGAGTAATTTCCAGGTGATTTTCAGAATCACTGTTTTCGGACAATTCAGGCAATGGAAATGCCCTGCTTGGCGCAGCGTCTCCTGGGTGGGTATTGACTTTACCATTTAGCCCAAGCCATAAATTCAAATCCTGATTGGCTCCAAAGTATTCTTTGAGTTTCAGGGAATCCGGCTGAATAGAAAATGCTGATTTTTCTTCTTCCCAATTGATGGTAAATGGTCTTCCTACTTGATTCCAAGCGAGGTCTATAAATGACTTTAAAGAAAATATGGAAGAGTTTGAATTTAGGTTTTCCTCTCCCCATTTATTTATTTCTTTCTCTAATAAGCCCGATAAATCTACTTTCATCCCAAAGACATCCAGGGAAAGCTCCCCTCCAAGATCCACAAGTTCAAAATCCTGGACAGAGATTGACCAATCAGGATTGATGGTTGGGTTGATAATAAATACAGGAGAAACAGTTTCATCCAGAGGAATTCGAGTTTGAATCAAGTTACCTAAGCCTTTTTTCTTTAAACCTAACTCTCCTTCGATTTTCAGGGGAAGGGTAAGTTGCATCCTCTGGCTATCTAACGTTGTATAAGAAGCCATTCCATTTCTGTTCAACTTTAACTCTCCCTCTAAATTTCCCATATCCAGATTTTCATCATCAATGATAACTGCAGGGATGACTTGGTTTAAGATTTTATTGAGAGATTGTTGAGGTATGGATACAGGCACATTAACACTGGAATATGCCGGAGGGGGAAGCGGAGAATCTGGAATTTGATGAGGATTGAAAGACTTACAGGAAGAAAGAAGCAATCCTCCTAAAAACATAAATTGAAGAATTTGGTATGGAAGCTTTTTGGATTGTATTTTCATGCGATAAAATTCATATTAAATCAGGGAACTTTATTCTCCCCAAAAATATTGCCCAGTTATAAATTGTGATCAATGAATTGGAATAAACTTACAGAAGAAGGTCAAATAGATGCGATCAAGCAATTGAGCGAAGAAACCCCTGTGTTAATTTATAAACATAGTACCCGCTGTTCCTTGAGCAGCATGTCTTTAAATAGGCTTCAGCGGAATTGGAAGGATGAAGATAATCAACAAGTAGCACCTTACTTTTTGGATTTAATTGCCAATCGTCAACTTTCAGATCAGGTGAGTATTGATTTTGGAATTCCTCATGAATCTCCTCAAGTCATTTTGGTTAAAAATGGAAAAGCTGTTTATGACAACAGCCATTATGGAATTTCTTATTCCGAGATCATGGAGCACTTAAAATAGCATGGAAGTTTAAATGATTTTTTTGCCTTTTATCCCTTTGTTTTTCCACTCTAATTTTTCTTCTCATCTGCAGTAAACCATTGACCAAGTATCTAGGTCAAAGAGATAGATTTACGCAATTATGAGAAACCTATACAAGACCATTTTTATTGTTTCATGCCTGTTTCTAGTTTTTGAAGCGTATGGGCAACGTACTCAGGGACAAAACCAGATCAAGCTTCGCGGAACTGTCATGGATGGCAGTACTCAAACGCCAATGAATGGTGCAAACATCCTAATTAAAACCGTGACCGATTCTTTGTTGGTAGGAGGAGTGACTGACGCTCAAGGAAAATTTGAAGTAAACCGACCTGACATTCCACAAGTAAAGATTGAGATTAAATTCATCGGTTATGAAACGATTACCAAAACTCACAACCTAAGAGACCCATCTGATTTGGGAACCTTAGTGTTAAAAGAAGATACCCAGACTTTAGGAGAAGTGATTATTGAAGGCCAATCTCCGGTAGGAGAAATGAGAGGAGATACTACCTCTTTCAATGCCTCAGCTTTTAAAACAAAAGAAAATGGAATGGCTGAAGACCTGGTAAGAAAATTACCGGGAGTAACCATCGCTAATGGAGAAGTTCAAGCCCAAGGCGAAGCCGTTCAAAAGATATTAGTAGATGGAAGAGAATTTTTCGGTTCGGATCCGAATATCGCTCTTCGAAATCTCCCCGCAGATGCGATTGACCGTGTAGAAGTTCTTGATCAGAAGTCTGACCAAAGCCGATTAACGGGTTTTGATGATGGAACCTATACCAAAACCATTAATATCATCCTGAGAGAAGACCGTAAAAACGGAAAGTTTGGTAGAGTCTACGGAGGATATGGAACAGACGATAGATATTCGGCTGGAGGAAGTGTGAACCTATTTAATGGAGACCGAAGAGTTTCTATTTTAGGTCTATTCAATAATGTCAATCAGCAAAACTTTTCAAGCGAAGACCTAGCAGGTGTAAATGCCAACGCTTCTGGAGGAAGAGGACGTGGTCGTGGCGGCTGGGGAGGTGGAGGCGGAAGCTTCTACGGTGGCAATGATATTGGAACGATTACCACCAACGCGATTGGTTTGAACTATAGTGACAAGCTGGGTTCCAAAGTAAATTTAACCGGAAGTTATTTCTTCAATAACTCCAATAACTCCTTGAGACAAATCACCAATCGTGAAACTGTCATCAACGAAAGTCTGACTCAGTATTATCAAGAGAACTTGGTCAATACCGTGGAAAATTACAACCACAGAGCAAATGCGAGAATTGAAGCAGACTTAAATGATAAAAACTCTCTGATCATCACCCCAAATATTTCTTTCTCTACCCGGAAGACCTTTAGTGATCGAGATGCCTTCACCTCTAATAATGCAGGCGATTCCCTATCTGCACTAAGATCAATTACGGATGCAGAAAACAATTCATACAATATCTCAAACAACATCACTTACCGATATAAGTTTGACAAAAAGGGAAGAACATTTTCTACGGACATCTTTACCAATTGGAATAATAATGACCAATATTCCGAACTGTTGGCAGCAAGTGTAGACTATGATAGAAACGCAGTAGACACAACCTTGCAAGAAACCGACGTGTTATCAAAAGGCTTTAATTATCGTGTCAACATGACGTGGACAGAACCTTTGGGAGAAAAATCTATTGGTACGGTAGGTTACCAAATTGGAAATAACAAAACTGATTCTGACCAGAGAACACGAGTATTTAACGAAGAAATGCAACCCGTCTTGGACACTGCATTAAGTAATGTTTTTGAAAACAAATTTATCACTCAAAGACTTCGTACCGGATACGCTTATAATAACGAAGGTTGGAACTTTAACGTCAACTTGGATTATCAAAACGCCAGATTGGACAATGAGGCTACTTTCCCAAACCCAGGTGTTTTTAATAGAGACTTTAATAACATCCTACCAAGTGCTCATGTGAGTTTCAGAAACCGTGAAACAGGAATGAATTTCCGAATTCGCTACCGTACCAATACAGATGAACCTTCTGTAAGCCAATTACAGAATGTGGTAAACAACCAAAACCCTCTAAACCTTAGTGTTGGTAACCCTACTTTGAGCCAAAGTTTTCAGAATAGCATCTTTGCCAACATCGGTAAATTCAACATGGAGAAGAATCGTTCTTTCTTTATGTTCCTCAACTATTCTAGCACCAATAATTACATCGGTAGTAGCACTTTTATAGCGGAACAAGATACTTTGATCAATGGGGATGTATTACTGAGAAAAGGTGGACAAATCAGGATGCCAGTGAATTTGGATGGAAATTTCAACACGCGCTTGTTTATGAGTTATGGCACACCGATTCAAAAAATCAAGTCAAAAATCAACTTCAATACTAGGCTTGGTTTTACTCGTAATCCAGGTTTGATTAATGGAGAGAGAAACTTAAATGACAACATCGATTTAAGCCAAGGACTTACCCTGACAAGTAATATCAGTAAGGACTTTGATTTCACCATTAGCACAACGGGTACTTACACCATTGTCAACTCAAGTCTTCAGGAAAATTTAGATCAAAACTATTATATCCAAGAATCAAATCTACGCCTTTACTATTCTCCAAATGATGGGAAGTTATTTGTGGGTAATAACATCAACAACTCCCTGTATAGTGGACTTTCTGAAGGGTTTGATCAATCCGTTTGGTTATGGAATATTGAAGCAGGTTACCGCTTTGCCAAAAACAATAAAGCTGAATTGAAAGTCGTCATCTTCGATTTGTTAAATCAGAATAACAGCATTCAGAGAACAATTTCTGATGTGGCTGTTACGGATGTTTATACCAATGTTTTGACAAGATATGGATTGCTGACCTTCACTTACATCATAGGTAATTTTAAACAACCTGAAAATAATGGTGGAGATAGACCTTGGGGAGGACCAAGACGAGGCGGTAGAACTTGGTAAAAAGAATTACCAAATAGGATTTAAGATTACGAGATCATACGATTTTAAGCCGACTGGAAATTTTCAGTCGGTTTTTTTATTTACCCTTCTACTAAATATTAGTAATGATAACTAAATTGTTATTTATATGAGATATTTATACCACCTTGCTCTATCCATCTTTTTCTTTTCCTGTACATCAGAATCCGAGAAGAACTCGATAATATCAATAGAACTCGATGATTTTAAAGAGATCGAAATCAGTTCTGAATTACACTTTTTTGAAGAGATAATAAATCCTTCAAGTTTTATGCATCAAGGGGATAAAATACTGATTGGTGAATACCATAATGTTCCAGATGAATATCCTCGCTTTCATATCATCAATACGGTAGACTGGACTTATGATAAACCCAAAGGTAAAGTTGGCCAAGGTCCATTAGAAAATAATGTACCCTCTTTTATAGAATCACAGGACAAAGACAATTTTTGGGTAAATGACTACAATAACAGAAAGATCTCTTCATTTTCGATGAATGACACCTCTTTATTGGCTAGTAAGGATCACAATATTCCTGATCCAAGTCTGGGACGTTTGGATCTGATTTTAATTCCTAATGGAAACTATCTGGGAATGGCAAGTGAAAGCGAAAGCAAAATTTTGGAATTTGATCGAGAAGGAAAACTAATTGGACATTATGGTGACTTAGAAAAAATTGCTGAAATGCCAGATTTACCAATAAATCAAATAAGCCTTCTAAACAAAGGTAGGTTTGGTGGAAATCAGGAAAATGAGGTTTATGTCTTAACGAGTATGTATCGAGATAAGCTGGAAATATTCAATTATAAAACTAAAGATTTTATTTCCGTGATCGGGCCCGACCTGAAGGTACCTGAATTTGAGTACATAGACAGTAAATTCGGAGGAATGATGAGTTTTCCCCCTAACTATCCAAAGAAATATCAAGAGGTGGCTGTAAGTGAAAAATTCATTTTTGCACTCTACTCCGGATTTTCTTATAACGACTATGCAAAATCAGGGTTGACAGCCAAAGAAATCAGGGTATTCACTTTAAAGGGAAAACCAAAATGGCGACTGTTATTGGATAGGTCAGTTTCTTATATTTCAATCAACGAACAGGCCAATGAAATCTATGCCTTGACCACTGGGGAAGATCCAGGCATTGCTGTTTTTCAGATCCCGAAGGAGCTTTTATAAACAAAAAAAACCGACTCTAATACTAGAGCCGGCCTTCGATTGGGTAACAAATTACTATTACATTTTTGGAAGAACTACGGTATCCACAGAGTGAATCACTCCATTTTTCTGCCAAACATCTGCGATAGTCACTTTAGATTGACCCCCGTTTTCATCTGTGATATAAAGGTCTTTACCTTTCATCCAAGCAGTTAATTTACCTCCTTGCACAGTAGTAAGAACCGCTTTTCCTTTCCCTTTTTTAATTGCAGCAGCAATCTCCTTAGAGCCCATTTTACCTGCTACTACATGGTAAGTAAGAACCGCTTGTAATTGCGCTTTGTTCTCTGGCTTCAAAAGAGTCTCTACAGTACCTTCAGGAAGTTTCTCGAAAGCCGAGTTTTCCGGAGCAAATACGGTAAATGGTCCTGCACCTTGTAATGTCTCAACCAAACCAGCAGCTTTTACTGCGGCAACCAATGTCGTGTGATCTGCAGAATTTACTGCATTCTCCACAATATTTTTAGAAGGATACATTTCTGCTCCTCCCACCATCACGGTATTCTCCATTTGAGCAAAAGCAATATTTGCAGACAAGAAAATAAATGCCGACATGGCGAATTTTAAAAGATTTTGAATTTTCATAATGTTGTAAGTTTTGATGATTTTTTATTTCCTATTTGAAGTGAATTACGAAGCATATGGATGGGTTGGATTGAGGGAGATTTGAAAGAATTGTAAGAACTCTCCTTTTTTGGCTGGCAAAGGATGCGAATCCCTTTTCATTTTTTTGTCTTAAAAAGCCTAAAACCCTTAGCTTTGTGGCTTGATTAATTGGTAAAGCATGTATCAGGAGAAAATTGAAGCAATAAAAGCTGCTATTGCGAAGGCAGACGCAAATACACCCGAAGAATTAGAGTCTTTCCGAATGGAATTTATTTCTAAGAAATCCGTAGTGGGTGGACTTTTTGCCGAAATGGGGAAAATCCCAAATGAGGAAAAACGAGCTTTTGGACAATTGGTAAATGGAGTGAAGCAAATTGCTGAAGAAAAATTTCAGGAATTAATCGAGAAAGTTAATCAAGCCAATAAAAAGTCAAAATCTGCTGATATTGATTTGACTTTACCGCCCTCCAATCATGAAATTGGTGGTATTCATCCTCTAACAGCAACCAGACAGAGAATTATTGAGATTTTCGAGAGAATCGGTTTCAACTTATCTGAAGGACCAGAAATAGAAGATGATTGGCATAATTTTACTGCCTTAAACTTCCCTGAAAACCACCCAGCCCGTGAGATGCAGGACACCTTCTTCATTGAAAAAAATCCTGATATCGCCTTGCGTACGCATACCTCTTCGGTGCAGGTTCGTGTGATGGAAAATCAAAAACCTCCGATCAGAACACTTTCTCCGGGAAGAGTGTATAGAAATGAGGCAATTTCTGCTCGCGCACATTGTATTTTCCACCAAGTGGAAGGTTTATATGTAGATGAAAACGTTGGGTTTGCCGATTTAAAGAATACCCTATACCACTTTGCAAAAGAGATGTTTGGGAAAGGAACCAAGGTCAGATTCAGACCTTCCTATTTCCCATTTACTGAGCCTAGCGCAGAGATTGATATCACCTGTATGATTTGTGGCGGAAAAGGCTGCAACGTCTGTAAAGGTACAGGATGGGTAGAAATTGGTGGTTCTGGAATGGTAGATCCAAATGTTTTGGAAAACTGTGGTATCGATTCCAAAAAATACACTGGATTTGCTTTCGGAATGGGAATAGAAAGAATCGCCATGTTGAAATACCAGATCAAAGATCTTCGATTATTTACAGAAAACGATGTCCGGTTCCTAAAGCAGTTTAGGCCGATATTATAGATAAAAACATCTTTAAAACAGAAAAGCCCGATTGAAATCGGGCTTTTCTGTTTTTATAGCAAGTTGATCTTATTCAAGACCCTTGTCTCTCATTTTTTTGAACTCATCAAACCTTCTAAAGATTGCGACTGTAAAGCCGGTCAGCATGATGATTGTCCCAATCCAAAGTACATTGATGTAAGGTTTCACAATGGCTTTCATCACTACATAATCCTTTTGGTATTGATTGACTTTAAAGACAAATTTATTCTCCATTGGAAGGATATTATCTAAGGTGATTTTGATCCCCAATTCTGAGTCTATTACTGGGATTTTACCCACTTGATTATTTCTGATGATAAAGGTAGGCTCTAATACTTTTTCTACATCGTAATCCAAAATTCTCAGTTTTGCTTTTACAGCAACATCCCCTTCTTGTAGCACGTAGCCATCAATTTCCTCCATCACATCAGCACCATCAAAATAGGTGACAAAATCTGCAACATGGAATTGCTCTCCAGGAGCTGCTTCGTAGATTTCTTCTTCTTTCCAATCTGGGTCTTCATAGTCGTTCATAGCCGCGACATAGGTATAAAGATCCTTGTCCAAATAGATTTTTGAATCTGGCGAAGAAATCAAACCTCCCATGCTAGAATTAAACTGAGACATCGGGTTCAAAGAAAACTGAAGCTTTTCATTTTGGTAATAGTCGATTTTGAAATAGTCATTTTCTTCTAAAACCAAGTCCAAGGTGTCTCCATGCTGGAAGTAATTTTTATAATCTTCCAAAGCAATGGCCTCATTGACATTTCCCGTCGATTCCAATAGTTTGGCAGGCACATATTCTGGAACTCCTACCACCTTTTTCTGTCTACCACGGTAAGTCACCGTGTAGTCTTTCATTTGAGTAGGTTTATTGATCCAAAGAAGGACATGCTCTTTATTAAGTTCATCCTCCCAGCTATTGCTATAGGTCAATCCTGACATATTGATAGAAATGACATCAGAATAACCTGAGCTGAACATAATGCCTATTAAGGCCATTCCTAAACCTATATGCGCCAGTGATCCTCCAGCAAGTTTGAATGTTGACTTTTTCAGGATTTTAGCGAGAATTACAGAGTTGGCAACAATTGTGAAAGTTGCTGCCAATACGATAATGATATATTTCCAATCGTAAACTTTTGCTAAAACAATAATGCCTGCCGAAATCAATACAGAAACTATATAAGGTGTGACCAGCGTGTTTTTCAAGGTTTGCTTGTCCATTTTCTGCCACCAGAAAAACTGGCCTACGGCAGTTAATAAGGCCAAAACTACAGCGAACCATAATTGGAATTTTGTATAGAATTCAATCTGATCTGCTGGTGGAGCCATATTAGAAATCCCACCAAAACTTTCTACCAAAGTATTCCAAACCGGTATGGAAGTGGGAAGAATAACTTGAAAAGCCATCAAACCTAAGGTAGTCGCTCCGATAAACACCCAAAACTCCCGAGAGTAAACGGAAGCCTCCTTTTCGGATGAAGGAATATGCTTCCATGCTCTTGCTGCCAAAAAGACTGCTACTACCAAGAAGAATAGCATGTATATCAGCAATTGACCAGAAAGCCCTAAATCTGTAAAAGAGTGTACCGAAGCATCACCTAATACCCCGGATCTAACAAGGAAAGTCGCGTAAAGCACCAAAATAAAGGTCATAATCACCAAAACAATCGAAGTCTTGAGTGCAGTCGCACTTTTCTTAAAGGTAATCATGGTATGAATGGCTGCTACCAAGACCAACCAAGGAACATATACGGCATTTTCCACCGGATCCCAGTTCCAATAGCCGCCAAAGTTCAATGTCACATAAGCCCAATAAGCTCCCATGATAATTCCCATTCCAAGGATCATGGCAGAGAAAATCGCCCATGGCAAAGCAGGTCTGATCCACTCAGAGTACCTTTTCATCATTAAGCCTCCCATTAAGAAAGCAAATGGCACTAAAGTCGATGCATATCCCAAAAACAAGGTCGGGGGATGGATCACCATCCAAATATTTTGTAATAGCGGGTTAAGCCCTGTTCCGTCTTCAGGTACAAAGTCAGGGTTCATCTGAAATATAGGAGCCTGCGTAGCATCTCTTAGAAGAATAAATGGTGAGCTACCAATTTTTAAATCTCCAATAACGACTCCTAGAATCATGGAAACCAAAAAAGCCTGAACCAGTGAGAATACGATCATTACCGGTCCTTCCCAGAACTTGTTGGTGTTGATGACGGTAATCCCCAAAACTACGTTCCAGAAGATCCACAGGATAAAGGCTCCTTCCTGTCCTTCCCAGAAACTGGATATCATGTAATGTACAGGCAATGCTTTTGAGCTATGCGAATAGGCATAAAAATACTCATAGCGATGATTGTAAATAATCTCAAAAAGTGAAACCGCTATCAAAGTGGCTGAAACACTATGGATATAGAAACTGAAGCGACTAAATTTTCTCCAACTCGCTTTTTCTAATTCGTTGGCACGAAAATACTGATAGTAGGCGTAGGCAGTCACCAATGAACTGACAAAGGCCACTATGGTCATTAAGTGGCCAAAATTACCGATAAAGGTATTGATCATGGATTTTTTGTTCTAACTAGTCAAACTCACATTCCAGCCGCCTGCACGTCGGTTTCCTGATATTTAGAGGGGCACTTCATCAGGATTTTGTCTGCGATGAAAATTTCTTCTGTCTTGTATTGCCCTATCACCACCACAGATTCGGATCGGGTGAAATCCGCAGGTACAGGCTCATTATAAAACACTTCTTGTTCAGTGCCATCATTGTCCACTAACACAAATGTAAAAGAGGTTTTATCGTCTCTGACATTCAATCCGGTCACTTCTCCTGCTTGATTTTTCTTCAGCTGTCCAACAACGTGTATCGGTTGATCATCCCCTTCTTGTTTCATCTCAAGTGCAGTACTGAAGCTTTCATAGCTACTTGCATCACCAATGGAAGTCATGATGATGACAATTGCTACAGCAATAATTCCTATTCCTATGATATGTCCTTTTTTCATCGTTTTCGAAATTTAGGATTGAATGTTTTGTTCCAGTTTACTGATTTTCCTATCCGTACTAATTAGGTATACGGTTATTCCTGCAAAGATCAATACGATCACACCTACTAATACGTAAATTTTGCCATTGGATCTCATTACATCTGCCATCTCCACAGAATTATTGGAGTAGTCAGATTCTGTTACAGGGATCTTCTCTTGCGCCACAGCACTCAAGGAGAAAATCATCAATGCAATCAACACTAGTTTTTTCATCGATCAGGAATTAATCATTCGTTCTTCTAATACTCTTTCCACCCTACGCATTCTGACGCGCACAGTTGCAATCCAACTGCCTAAAAGTGTCCATCCAATAATTGCCGGGTAAAAAACCATCCTCAATTTAGAGTCAAGGTCATAGGCATTGAAGCCTGGATTTCCACCATTACCTGGGTGAAGGCTATCCGTCAATCTTGGTAAGACAAATATTAAAGGGATAAATGCGGCAAAAGCAAAGATGTTATAAATAGCACCTATCCTTGCTCTTTGCTGAGTATCCGTCAAAGAATTCCGCAAAATCAAATAGGCGAAATACATTAAGATTCCTATGGCAGCTGCATTCTGTTTTGGATCCGAACTCCAATATTCTCCCCAGGTAAATTTTGCCCAAAGCATTCCTGTCACGATGCCCAGGACCCCAAAAAGAATCGCTGCTCCAGCAAATTCAATAGCCATGTCATCATTCTTGATGTCGTTGGTTCTTAAATACCGAATACTGTAATATACAGAAACCACCAGCATCAGAATCATTCCAAACCACATGGTGACATGGAAATGAAGTGCTCGTATCGTTTCATTTAAGATCGGAAGTCGAGGAACATCCATCAGCAAACCTGCAGTTAAGGTATACAGCAGCAGGGCGATGGCAAGGATTTTCCACCAGCTTTGGCGCATAGGGTATTTTTGCTAATTCAAGCGCAAAAATAAGGCATAAGTTCCTGATTTCGCTGCTTTTTCTAAAGTCTTTTGAACTCTGGGTCCACAATAGTCAGTAATCCTTATTGAGGGTATATCAATTGGAGATCATAATCTTCCAATTTCAAGCCTACGACCTCCACAAATAAGGGAACAAGATATATCCCGCGGCCGCAACAATCGCATTGATCGCAAGAAGTGAGATGATTTTATCCGCACTGACACTCCAGTCCAGACCATCCATGGCATTTTTAGAAATACGAATCGCCATCAATAGTATAGGGATAATCACCGGAAAACTTAAAATTGCCATGAGTGTGGCATTATTTCCAGCTTTGGAAGCTATCCCACTGACCATGGTCAAACTGGCAGAAAAGCCCATAGCCCCTAAAATCAAATTAAGGATAAACAAGCCTTGATCCTCTACGGGGTTACCCAAAATCACCGAAAAAACTCCATACCCTAATAATGCTAAAACAAGCGTAAGTCCGGTATTGTATATGATTTTGGATAAAATAATTGCTTCTGGGGATGCAATCATGTAATAATAAAGTTGTCGCCCCTGATGCTCTTGAACAAAACTCTTGGCCACAGCATTCACAGCAGAAAAAAGAATAATTATCCAATATAGCGCATTCCAGGTGGGAGCTGAAATATTCCCCTGTCTTGCACCTACACTGAGATAAGTAATAAAAACTGCAGAAACCACATAAAGTAAAATCCCATTGAGCGCATATTTTTGGCGCCACTCGAGGGTAAGCTCTTTCTGAATGAGGACTGAGATTTCCTTTAGCATCAGACAAAGATAGATGGATTAGAAAATTATAAGCTTGAAAAATTGAAAAATTAAAGCATTCGTGGAATGCAAGGTTGTCAGCCTGAGCGAAGTCGAAGGGTCCTCGATTTCGAGACTCCCGTCTCTCAAGTGCTCGGACTGACCCGCATATCGTGCCATTAAATCAATCTGTCTTTGGTAGCAAAGTCAAAGGATATTTGAATTTGCTAGAACTGACAAATATAGTTACGATTTCAAGCTGAGATCTATCGAGAATTTTTAGATTTATCACTTTTGATTTCTGACTTGTGTTCCTGCCAAAATGACACCAATTCCGCTTTGGAACAACAGTTGCAATCCTCATTTCATCAAATTGTGTTTAACTAAATTAAATTATAGCCATGCAGGAAAAAGGCACGATCTCGATCCATACCGAGAACATTTTCCCGATTATCAAGAAGTTCCTCTATTCTGACAATGAGATTTTTCTCAGAGAACTTGTATCAAATGCTGTCGATGCGACGCAAAAAATCAAAAGACTGGCGACATTAGGTCAGTATACTGGTGAGCTTGGTGACACTACGGTAGAAGTAAGCTTTGACGAAAAGAAAAAAACGATCACCATCTCTGACAAAGGTCTTGGAATGACTGCAGAGGAGATCAAAAAGTACATCAACCAAGTTGCTTTCTCTGGCGCAGAAGAATTCGTAGAGAAATTCAAAGACGCCAAAGATGCCAATGAAATCATTGGTAAGTTCGGATTAGGTTTCTACTCGGCATTTATGGTGGCAGACAAGGTCGAGATCAATACACTTTCTTACCAGGAAGGTGCTGAACCAGCCAAATGGACTTGTGACGGTTCCACTTCTTTTGAAATTTCTGAAGGTTCAAGAAAAGAACGCGGAACAGATGTAATCTTACACATCAACAAAGATTCAGAAGAGTTTGTAGATAAATTTAAGCTTCAGGGTATCCTTGACAAATACGCCAAATTCCTTCCAGTGCCAATTAAATTCGGAACCAAAACCGAATCTGTAGAAGATGGAGTGGATGACAAAGGTGAAAAGAAATGGAAATCTGTTGAGGTCGAAAACTTCATCAATACCACAGAGCCCATCTGGACTAAGTCACCCAGTGATTTGAAAGATGAGGATTACCTAAATTTCTACAAGGAGCTTTATCCTATGTCTGAGGATCCACTTTTCTGGATTCACCTAAATGTAGACTACCCATTCAATTTGACTGGTGTGCTTTACTTCCCAAAGGTGAAGAACGAATTCGAACTTCAGAGAAACAAGATTAAGTTATTCTCTCGTCAGGTATTTATTACCGATGAGGTAAAAGACATTGTTCCTGAGTTCTTGATGTTGCTTCATGGTGTGATTGATTCTCCAGATATTCCTTTGAATGTATCCAGAAGCTTCTTACAGGCAGATGGAAATGTAAAGAAAATCAACTCTTACATCACCAAAAAGGTGGCGGATAAACTTGCCGAACTATTCAAGAAGGACAGAACAAGTTATGAAGCGAAGTGGGATGACATCGGGCTATTCGTGAAATACGGAATGATCTCTGAAGATAAATTCTACGAAAAGGGAAAAGACTTCGCTTTACTTAAAAACACCAATGGAGAATACTTTACGCTAGAAGAATATCAAGCGAAAGTAAAGCCTAATCAGACAGATAAGAATGAGCAAACTGTCATTCTATATGCTACTGACTTAGAAAAACAAGACTCCTTTATCCAGTCTGCCAATAAAAAGGATTATGATGTTTTGGTAATGGATTCTCCAATCGACAGCCATTTTATCCAAAACTTGGAATCTAAGCTGGAGAAAACCCAACTGAAGCGTGTGGATGCGGACGTAGCAGAAAAATTGATCCAAAAGGAAGATACTTATGACAACCTACTTACTGAAGATCAAAGTAAAGAGGTGAAGGAAATCTTCGAAAAAGCGATTAATAATAAAACTTACTCAGTGGAAGTAGAAGGATTGAGCCCAGAGGAACTTCCTGTGACGATCACCATGGAAGAATTTATGCGTAGAATGAAGGACATGGCTGCCACTGGTGGCGGAGGAATGGGCTTCTATGGCCAGCTTCCAGATGCCTATAAAGTAGCGATCAATGGAAACCACCCTGTGGTAGATAAGGTATTGAAAGCGGAGTCTGAAGAGGAAAAAATCAGCTTAGCGAAGCAATCATTTGATCTAGCGCTACTTTCCCAAGGCTTACTAACTGGTAAAGACCTGACTGCCTTTGTAAAAAGAAGCGTAGAATTGCTATAAACGATCCAACCTTTGGGGTGTCATCTCGACAAGAGGAGAGATCTCCCCGAAGGTTTTAAATTAAATACCCAAAAATCCCCGAAATTCTCGGGGATTTTTGATTCTAAGTACCCAAGAGCCTATAACACAAAACCCTCCCAGAATCTCTTCCAGGAGGGTTTTCTATTTTTTTGACTTTTCACCTACCTCCGGTAGGCAGGCTTTAGACTTCATCCGTCACAACTTACTTTCAGCAAGCCCGAAGAGCTGAACTCAAAACAATTGGGATAATTCTTTTATTGAATTGAAATCATTGCTTTATGGATTATTTCCCAATCACCACTAACCTCCTTTTTATAAATAGAATAATAGGTACCCTTCTCACTGAAAACAGATAAAATAAACCCAAAAGTTTCACCACCATTCACATGAATAATTAAAGGATAAGCAACTCCCATTATGGAAGCGGGGTAAATAACATCCATTTTATTATTAACTAATTTTGATGATGCTACAACTCCACTTTTTTTAAGCTTTTTAGGCTTTACTGAAGCAATCTTACTTTTCAATTGATCTAATTCATCAGATGTAAGTAAGGTGTCTAAATCAAGCTCTTTATTGATTGCCAAAAAGTCAACTTCTTCAAGTTCGGAAGGATTAAAATCATGATAAGTCGAATAGCTATTTTCTTCCCAACTTAGAAAATCTTGACTTACTTTATAATTATCATCCTGCTCTATTAAATAATTGATCAAGTCATATTCGTCGCTTTTACTTTGAACATCTTTTTGACTGGAGCATGCCATTAAACCAAATAAAACACTAAATGCAAGGTTAACTTTTAGAAGTATTTTCATCGGTGTTCTATTGATTCTGTATTTTTTAAAAACTGCTATCGTTTTGGGTTTCCAACCTGCATAAAGACAGGAGATAAAACATAAGTATTTGGTGTAAAACCTATTTTAGGGAGTATTTTTTCCAATACCACATCCAAACGGAGGTCTTCAGTTTCAAAGTGAATATATTCAACTATTGCAGGAACTATGATCTGATCAATATTCAAAAACTTAAATTCTCCTAAGCCAATCCTTTCGTTGATATCTTTTTTTGCAAAATCGCTCATTCTGGAAATTAAAGGCTCTATATCAGTTGGGTAAACTATTTCGCTGACTTTTCTATTATTTATCTTTAAAACTGCATAGTAGCCTTCATACTTTACACTATCTATATTACCGAGAGGACTCATCGCAAAAATCCGAGGGGTATTTACTCGCATTGACTTAATGAAGTTCTCCTCATTGATAATTCTTGGGTTTGGAAGTTCCTGTGCTAATAATGCTTTTGAACATAAAATAAAGACTGAAAATAGAATTGTTCTAATTACACTTTGTCCCTTTATTTCCATATTTAAACTCTCTATTTAATTGTCCGATAGAGTCTTCTAGCTGTTCAGGTCCCGATTTATATCGAGGATGCAATCCTGAACTTGAGATCATAGGATTTCAAATGCGCTCTAGCTTTTCCTAAATAAGTAAATTAATCCCTTTTTTTATAGCTAATAGGATGTTCAGGGTCAAGCTGATTTCGAATCGAAGATTAAAAATCTTCGGAAAGAACTTCGGGATTACAAATCCCGAAGAGCAGATAATCGAACCTTCTTGCGCCGTACCTTTGGCAGCTTTATTAGCGAATCAGGATCGATTTGCTGGAAAAAAAGTGGGGATTATCCTTTCTGGTGGAAATGTAGATTTAGGGAAGTTGCCGTTTTGAAAATGGTCATCCAATCAATTTAATATGGCTCCAGCCCTTTTTTTCCAATAGAAATAAAATCTGGTGTTTATCACCATTACTTATCAATTTCCCAAATCTAATTTCTAGGAGTGAAGTAGGATCAAATTTTACTTCAATGTTTCTCTCATTTAAAAGGGACAAATCATTTTTAAAAAATCCAATTCGATATTCTTCTTCCCAATCAAACTCCTTTTTGAGCTTAGTTCTTACCCAAGAAGAATAAATTTCTTCCTTGGGAGATTCCTGGTACTTTATAGTTGGATACTCATCAACATATTCTACTAGTCCTCCAAAAAAGAACTCGGGGGACTCTATAAGAAATTTTTTTTGCAAATCTGGCTCAAAACCTAAAACAATCCCTTTTTCAGAATCACCATAATTTTTCCATAATTGATTGGAATTTCCGTTTGTCGAAAAAGAACAAATCTTTAAAATTTTATTTTTTTTAAGTAGCATGTCTTGATAAGCATCACTTATTAATCTTTCATTATTTATGCTTCTTATTTTCAAGGCGGGCCATTTTTCAAAAAGAATCTCCAAATCCTTTTTTTGTTCATCCCCAATTTTATCATTCAACCTGAACTGAAAATCTATCAATAAAGGTGCAACATCCATTGTATCTGGAAATTCGCTAGGAGAAGAAAATCTTATGGATTGATTCTTGAGAATTTTCAGCCCAACTTCTACAGTTCTGTATTTATAAATCATAGTTTAAATTAACAAAAAAGCCCAAATCTCTCGACTTGGGCCCATTTTCAGATTTCATACTTTAGAATTCTGACTTTACTTTTTGCTTTCCGCAACCGCATGATGGGCTGCTCTCGCTGCAAAAGCCATATAAGTCAAAGAAGGGTTTTGCGTAGAAGTGGAAGTCATACTTGCTCCATCTGTCACATAGACATTTGGGACCGCATGAAGCTGATGATTCCCATTTAACAAGGAAGTTTTCGGGTCTTTTCCCATTCTTACGCCGCCCATCTCATGGATATCCAATCCCGGCTGACGATGATCGTCATTCACACGGATATTCGTAAATCCTGCTTTCTCAAACATCTCTGACATCTGCTCCTGATAATCCTTGATCATCTTTTCGTCATTGTCATCATAATCCACGCTAATTTTTAGCTGTGGCATACCGTAAGGGTCTTTTAGGTCAGGATCCAAAGCCACATAATTACTTTCCTTAGGAATAGTCTCTCCCATCATATGCGACCCCACATACCAAGGCCCATATTGATCTGGGTTCAGTAAGTTGTTTTTCAGATCCATTCCGACGCCTTCCGTATTTGGTCTAACGCCTCGGCTTGCTGAGAAACCAGCGGCATAACCCCGCAAGAAATCCGTTTCCTGTTTGTACACATTTCGGAATCTTGGAAAATATCCACTGGTTGGTCTTCCTCCGGAAGTCGTGTATTCTTGGTACCCTTCATATTGACCAGAAACTTGAGCACGGTAATTATGGAATGCCACGTATTTGCCAAGCAATCCATTGTCATTTCCTAAACCGTTTGGAAAACGATTGGAAGTGGAATTCATCAAAATCAGGTTGGAATTCAAAGCGGCCGCATTCAAGAAAATCACCGGTGCATAAAACTCTTCCATTTCCTTGGTATGCGCATCGATGATTCTTACTCCGGTTGCTTTTCCTGCTTGCTCATCATAAATAATGGAATGAACCACCGCATCGGGTCTCAATGTCAGATTCCCTGTTTTCAGAGCCCATGGAATGGTAGATGAATTGGAACTGAAATAACCTCCAAATGGACATCCTCTTTGACACAAGTTTCTGTTTTGACAAAAAGCTCTGCCTTGCGCTGTAAATTCTGGTCTAGCCTCATGAATATGGGCACATCGAGAAGAAATCAAATGACGGTCGTTACCATAAGTTTTTTTCAACTGCTCCTGAAAATGCTTCTCAACTATATTTAGATCATATCCCGGAAGAAATTCCCCATCAGGCAAATTCGGTAATCCGTCTTTGTTACCTGAAACTCCTGCGAATTTTTCCACATGGCTATACCAAGAAGCAATATCCTTGTATCGAATCGGCCAATCCACTGCAAACCCATCCCTTGCCGGTCCTTCAAAATCAAAATCTGACCAGCGCTGAACCTGTCTGGCCCAAAGCAAAGACTTTCCTCCTACCTGATAGCCTCGGATCCAGTCAAATGGTTTTTCTTGCACATAAGGATGCTCGGCATCTTTGACAAAGAAATGTTTGGCATCTTCACGAAAGGCATAACACTTACTGACTACTGGATTTGCTTCTTTTTCCGCTTGGGTAATTTGCCCACGGTGTTCAAATTCATAAGGAAGCATATTGGTTGTCGGGTAATCTTTGTTGTGCTCGACATTTCTACCTCGCTCCAGCATCAGGGTTTTCACCCCAAGGTCGCAGAGTTCTTTTGCTGCCCAGCTACCACTGATTCCTGAACCAATCACAATGGCTTCGTAAGTACGTTCCTGTTTATCTTTGATATTTAAATTAGCCATTGATTCTTGGTTTTTGAATATCCGAAATCAACACAGAACCATTGTAGGCACCTGGAATTAAAGAATAGGGTATTACTTCGGATTGAATGTATTCTGAGGCCATGTAGCCTTGAATGGTAAATCGCTTGGTGGTATTCAGGAAATAAGAGATTGCCTTGTTTTTTAGCCCCTCTTCAGTTTCATCTCCTTCTAAGGCTTGCCCTGAAAGGACTACGCTTTCTTTTTCTTTTGTGGCAAGGGATGTGAAATTGTTTCCCTGAGCGCTTTTCACATAGGAAGGGAAATTTTTTAAGCCTTCGGTAAATTGCTTTTGCTGTTCTGAATTCATGCAGTCATTGACCATGACCAAAATAAAATCAGGAACTTCTATATCCAAAGCACCTTTGATTTCACCTGCTGGGATAATGGTATTTGAGATTTCCCCCAATAACTGCTTTTGAGACTGGGTAACTTGCAAATTTTTATAGGCAGCCAGGATATCATCCGAGCTAAAATCGCAGGAAGGGATAAAAGCTAAGCCTCCTGAGATTAACGCCAAATGCCTGAGCGCAATTCTTCTGTTCATAATTCTATTATTTTGGGTGAGGTATTTTCGGGCAAATAATGTAACCAAAAAGCCATAATAATTCTATTCATTTATGACTTAAGGTAAAATTCGCCTTCCTCACCAAGAAAAATTATTTCGTCAAAACTCCAAGCTCACCGAAAGTCGCCCCGTTTCCATCTGCTGTTTTGGTCGCCTTCAACCGAATATACCGGGTATTTACTGGGTCAAATCTTACCAATTGCTCGATAGGACTATTCACGATATTAGAGAATTCACCAGAAGCCATGGTCTCCCAATTGCTTCCGTTTTGACTCACTTGGAACTGGAAATTGGTTATGATACCACTTGGATAACGCGCCTGCATCGGCATATAACTAAAGCCTTGGATTTCTATAGTCTGCCCCAAATCAATCGTCAGCATGCCATTTTCACTTGTGAAATAGCTGTTGGAGTTTTCATCAATGGCCTTCATATCAGCTGTTCCTATTGCCTTCCAGCCTGCTTTTGGCAAATCCAAATCCAAACGAACTGGGTCACTCATTTTCTCCGTGGCAGGATCATAAGAACTTGCCAGCAAAGTGGTAGCTTGATTTACAGGAATTGGGGAACTGTAGGCTTGACTTTCTTTGGTTGGAGTGCTGCCATCTAAGGTGTAATACAATTCCAAATCAGTATCGGGAGCAGTCAAAGTCACTTCACCGGAGGTTGAACGCTTAGTCGTGGGAGGGAGTAACAATTTTGGCGCATGGTAAATCCCAACCTCAGCAATTACAGGGACATCCTTTGCATCTAAGAAATTAACTCTGACTTTTTGAGCCTCCACATCTGGAAATCTCAAAATCCGCTTATGCCCTACTGTTGTGGCTTCTGTAATTTTCTCCCAGTTTCCATTTACTTCTTTTTCTAAAGAAAAAGCCTTGATGCGCTGTCCTAAAACAACATATTCCTGAATCAGAAGCCTGTTGAAAACAGTTGGTTTACCAAAATCTATTTCAATTGCTCCGGAAGTCTGACCATCTGGAACAGACCAATAAGTTTCATAAGCCTCATCTTGAACATTTTCTGCCTGATAATCTGATCCTCTTTCAACTGAAGCAGTGACAACTGCCTGGGAGACCAAATTCACAGCAAAATCTTCTTTTATCTTTTCTCCCAATTTCAAAATAGCTTCCTCATCATTTTCATGAATCAACCCACGAGTATCGACCGGGAAATTGATTAGCAAAGAAGTGTTTCGCCCAATACTATTGTAGTAAATATCGACCAAGTTGGCCAAGCTTCTGACCTTATGATCTTCATAAGTATGGTAATACCATCCCGGACGAATCGAAACGTTGGTCTCAGCAGGCACCCAATGCGTCCCATTTTCCTGACCAGGTGCATATTTCTGAGGGTAATCAGGCATCCCTGCATAGACAGAATCTCGCATCAAATTAGCCCAGTTCGTTTCAAAGGCCTCTCCATGCTCATTACCAACCCATCTTACATCTGGACCACCATCACTGAACATCACAGCATTTGGCTGTAATTCTCTTACTAGTTCATAGACTTCCGGCCAGTTATAATAGGTCAGTTTATCCACTTTTCTGGTTTCATTGGCTCCACCATAATACCCATCACCTCCATTGGCTCCATCAAACCAGACTTCAAATATTTCTCCATAATTCGTCAGCAACTCGGTCAACTGATTTCTCATGTAAGTAATGTATTCTGGCTTCCCGTAATCGGGGTGATTTCTGTCCCATGGGGAATAATAAATCCCAAATTTCAACCCGTATTCCTTACAAGCTTCCGATAAATCCTTGATCAAATCTCCCTTTCCATCTTTCCATGGGCTGTTTTTCACAGAGTGTTCTGTGTATGCTGAAGGCCAAAGCACAAAACCATCATGGTGCTTTGCCGTGATAATTAAGCCTTTCATACCTGCTTCACTGGCTACTTTTGCCCATTGTCTGGCATCTAGCTCAGTAGGGTTAAACTGTTCCGGTTTTTCATCCCCAAAACCCCATTCCCGATCAGAGAAAGTATTCATATTGAAATGTAGGAACCCGTAATATTCCAGTTCTTGCCATGCAATTTGACGAGGTGCTGGAGTGGGTTCAACAGGTGCTGGGGGAGTGCCTTTTTCTTGACAATAACTTAATACCAATGCCAAAAATGGCCAGACATACTTTTTCATGAATTCTGATTTTGAGGGAGCATACTACCTAAAATACCTTAGAAAATAAAGAAAAAAATATAAGAAGAGCGAGATAGTTTTTCGAAAAAATAATAAAAGAAATTAGTTTTTCAGTTTTTGCACTTTCTTTATCTTTGAGAATACGATTTTACCTGCCCTATTATTTTGATGAGTTCCCCATTTGTTCAAAAACAAAGATTCCTTTTTTATTGGCAATCACCACATCCAGCAATCCATCTTCATTGATGTCTTGCGCCACCACATTCAGCCCCACACCTGAATCATCATCAATTTGGTGGGCTACCCACCTCGGGTTTGCCCCAAGTTCATACTCAAACCAATACAAATAAGCTGGCTCCAAAGCCCCGGTTCCTTCCCTCATATGGGCATAAAATCGTTTGCCTGTAATGAAATCTTTTTGACCATCACCATTTAGATCTTCAAAGGCGACAGCATGGGTTTCAGACATCTCCTCAGTAAGCAAATGCCTATCAAATTTTTGATTGGAACCATCCCCTACATTTTCGTACCACCAAACTCCTCGCTCATGAGCAGAAGCGGCAAATACATCCATGAAACCGTCTTGATTGAAGTCAAACGAATACATGTGTGAAACAGGCTCACCCAAATTGGATAGGTTCCAGTTCCAATCCTTTTGAGTTGGATCGCCTGGGTTTTCCCACCATCCTTCACGGATAACCACATCAGGTTTCTCATCTCCATTCATGTCTGAATAACCTAGACCATGTGAAAAATTCTCACTTCCCGGTGTTCCCGGCTGACTTATTGTATATTTTTCCCACTCTGTTTCTCCTGGTTTTGTAGGAGCTTTCAGCCAAATCATTTGTTTATTGGCCACATCTCCACAAAGAATATCCTTCCTTCCGTCCCCATCTATATCCACAAAATTCGGGGACTCATTCCCGACGGTTTCGTGGATCATGTGAACTTTCCAATGACCCTCCATTCCCTTTGGATTTTCATGCCAATACACTGCTTTCCCAGGAAAGTCCACCCGTATCAAATCAACCCAACCGTCAAGATTTACATCCAGATCGAAATTCAACATCGAGTTGCTCCATTCTTTTTCAGCCACAAATAATTTCGGCTCATAAATCTCATGCTTTTCCCAAGTGGGCGCTTCAAACCAGAATGGCCCAGCCATCACATCTAATTTCCCATCATTATTAACATCTCCCACAGCAACTCCCTCGGATACAAAATCAGAGAATAATATGGTTTTTTTGAAAGGAATATCCTGACTTTTATCTCGATCGGCCATCAATTGAGCTTCACAGAAATGGCTTATACCAAATCCTAAACATATCAGGAAAACAACTTGATTTTTTCTCATGGTTTTTGGGTAAAGAGTCCGTGATATTCAATAGTTTTTTAATTGAGATGACACTTTGACTGGGTACTGAGACTGCCTACTGTTCACTTTATTTTTGAGTCAATAAAAACCCAATCAATGCGTCAAAATCCTCTTCTGAAATGGTCTCATTAAAATTATCAGGCATCAAAGTGTATTGAGATACTTTCTTCTCTTTGATATTTGATTTGGCAACTGAAAACTCCTGCCCCCCAGCATTTGCATAAATCTCCTGTTCACCTTCCTCTCTTCTAAACAAGCCGCTGAGCACCTTGCCATCTTTTGTGGTAATGGTATAGGTTTTAAATGCCTGAGAAATATTTCTGTTCGGATCCAAAATCTTTTCCGTCAACGCCCTTCTTCCCCAGTTGCCAATTCCATCCAGTTGCGGACCAATAATGCCTCCCTGACCTTCAATTTGATGACAAACCGTGCAGGTATTGATAAAAATCGCTTTTCCTTTTTCTATGTCTGGTTTAGGGACAAACCTAGCCAAACGAGCATCAATCAGCTCTTGTCTTTCTTCAACAACAGAAGCCATTCCTCCAGTCAAAGCTTCATAGGATTGAATTTGAGCAGGGTTCATTTCCGAAAGCAATTGCTCATTTACGCGTCGATCCAAAAGCACTCTAGGTGAAATCATCCCTTCCTGTGCAGCTTGAAGCAAGCTATTTCTTCCCGGATTAGAGTTGACAAATACCGTAGCTATTGCTACTTGTAAGCCATTTGGGGCTTCTTGAAGGGCTTCATTTAGCATGGCTAAACTTCCTGAATAAGACGAAGCTCCAATCGCTTTGGCCAATTCTTCCCGGAAAGCAGGATCCGAATCCTTGTCCAAAAGTTTACTTTCTACCAAACTCGCATTCCCTGAAGGATTCAACTCCATAAGAGCTTGAGCAGCCATCGCCCTGGGACGGTTTTTTGCCCAGGAAGAATTTAATAAATCCCGAAGACCAGGCTCGTAGGAATCCAGCTTATTCTCTTTTGCAATCTGGGTCGCAAACTCCTGCTGTCTCGCTATTTCCTCATAGTATTCATATTCTTCATCTGCATGTGCCGAAGGCTGATCTTTGATGGCTGTAGGCTTATTTTCCAGATTTTTTAGAAAATCTCCTGCAAAAGATATTGCCCAATTTTTCATTTGATTATTGCCTGCATTTCCTCCACGCTGCCCTAGTCCTGACTGAATGGTTAGGTATAATGAATACTGAGCGGCAGGATCGTTTTTAAATTTCTCCCGAATAAAAGAGATAGCTTGATTTAGCTGTGCTTCTGGAATGTACCTTCCCACATGCTCCAGATATGCCACGGTACGATCATGACTTGGATTTTGAGTTTTCAGATTGGCGAAAATAAACTCTGAAGCCTTTGACGATGGCACATCAGTCATAGCATCCATCAACACCGAAGCATCTTCAGTGCTCCAGTTTTGAGTAACGGTCTGATCCAAAATATCATTCTCCCTAAGATGTTCCTGCAAGGCAATCAATAAGGTGTACTTCAAGTGTGTATCACTCATCGGAGTTTTTTCCACTGCTTCTATCAATGGCTGAATATCCATCTGATCATGATGCTTGACCAACACATCAGCCGCCGCACGTTGCGTATGCGGATCTGAATTTTTAAGTCCTGCTAAAGCCAGCTTTTTATAGTCCTCTCCCAAGGTAGGATACTCACCCAAAATCCGAAAAGCATGAACTCTCAACTCTTGATCTTGACTTTCTGCTGCTTTTCTCAACTCATCAAAACTTAAATTATTCAACCTTTTTAACACCCAAAGTGCATGGACTTTCTGTTTGGAATTGGTTTTTGAATCTGCCAAAACTCCTTTCGTCGGCGCAATGGCGTCTTGGCCAGAATAATCTACCAAACGATTCGAAGCCAACATTCGATGATGAAAAATCTCACTTCCCAATCCTTCTACCAACTCATCTATGGTTGCCTGAGACCAATCCGTTTTATCTCCCGACTCACCTTTGTAAGTGATTCTCCAGATTCTTCCGCTTTTTCTATCCCTTCCCGGATGGTCTAAAGGCACTTCGTAATGCCCAATAATGCGGTTATAAAAATCCGCGATATATAAGGCTCCGTCAGGACCAATTTTGATATCCACAGGTCTAAACCAAGGATCCTCACTGACCAAAAAATCTTTCTCCTTGATCGCCTGAGGTGTAGAACCAATGTATTCTACTGAGTTTCTACTCACTCGACATGCTACCACATCGCCAGAAAAGAAACTATTGCGATACTCCTCTGGAAAATCCAACCCCGTGTAATACTCCAAGCCTGAAAGTGCCGTAGACCCAATTTGGTAATCCATCATTTGCGGACCAAAACCAAGTCCAGGAGATTTTTTGCCGAAATGAGGATAATCGCCTTGATTGATAATTTGGTAAATCGGCATCGAATGGCAATCCGCTGAATAAATATATCCTAAATCATCTACAGCATAGCCAAAGGGATTAACCCTGCCATAGGTAGTTTGCTCAACTCTGCTCCCATCAATCTTAAATCGAAAAGTATTCCCTGAAGTCATATGAATACTATCCCCATCTGCTCCTGCGATATGAGAGGTATTTCGAAAACCGTGGGAAGAATGGATCCAACCATCGATTCCCCGCATAAAATTATTGATCATCCCATGGGTGTCTTCGTGCCCAAAAGGTCCCAAAAGCACCTTTTTCTCATCGTATCGATCATCTCCATCCTTGTCTTCGAAAAAATAAATATTCGGAATACTGTATGCGACTGCTCCACCTTTCACTGGCATGATGCCAATTGGGATGTTTAAATCACTGGCAAAATCCGTGAATTTATCGGCTTTCCCATCACCATCTGTATCCTCTAAAATTGTGATTTTATCCGTCCCCGAACCTGTAGAAGCCTCATAAGGATATTCAATTGAATGGGTCACCCAAAGCCTTCCTTTGTCATCAAATTCCATGTTGATAGGCTTGGTAATATCCGGTTCGGAAGCATAGAGGTTTATTTCAAATCCAGGGGGCAAATGAAATCCTGCCATTTCCTCTTCAGGTGTCTGATAATCCGTAACGCGGATATGATCTTTGAAAAGTTCGGGGTCTATGAAGGAATCTGGATCGTATTCTTTTTGCTCTTTAGGTTGGCAAGCAAATAAGAATGTAAATCCTAAGAAACATAGGAAGGTAGATTTCATCGGCAAACTGGATATTTTGGGTCGAATAGGTTTTTATACCAATAAATTTTATCTCAGTATAAAAACCCATAGAAAGTATCTTATTTCACCCTATTTTCCAAACAATTAGTCTCATCCCGCTTCAATTTACACTCTTGACAACCTATTTAAGAAGTCTGAATGAAACCTTTGTCTTAAAATCTGGCTTTACTCTCCAAGATTCCTTTTATTTTTCCATTATGAAACAACTCTTACCATTGGTTTTCCTGTTCCTGGCTTTTCAGGTTCATGCTCAAATAAATATCCATGTGGTGGATCAACAGACCGGAAACTCGCTGAAAAACGTGCGTGTAAAGGCAGGAAATTCTCCAATTGTCAATTCAAATTCAGAAGGTAAAATAACTTTAGACTTTACTGAATCAACAGAAATCATCTTTGCTTTAGAAGGTTATGAGACCTTGTCAAGAAATTTTGAGCCCGGTGATCATGAGGTTCACTTGACCCCTATTAGCATTAACCTAGCTTCTGTCACGGTTTCTGCTTTTGAGTCAGAAAGACCCTTATTAGAGCAATCCTCAGCAATAGCAATCGTCACTGAGCGAGATTTTAACCGATTCAACGAAACTTCCATTGTCAATTCCTTTAATACCAAACCCGGAATACGAATCGAGGAAAGAGCTCCAGCTTCTTACCGGGTTTCCATTCGAGGAAGCTCCCTGAGAGCTCCTTTCGGCGTCAGAAATGTGAAAGTATATTGGAATGATGTCCCTTTCACCGCTCCAGATGGCACCACACCATTGAACCTTCTTGATCTTAGTAATATTCGGGCGGCAGAAATCATCAAAGGTCCTTCAGGAAGTATTTATGGAGCAGGAAATGGCGGAGTAGTGGATTTGAGAAGTCAAGCCGAGCCTCAAGGAGGAAAAATAAGCACAGACCTGATGACGGGTAGTTTTGGCCTAAGCCGCTATAGATTAGCGCTGAATCAGCCCATTGGAAATGGAGGGATAGAGGCCTCTTATGTTCGCCAAAAATCGGATGGGTACCGGGAGCAATCTGCCATGGACAGAAAAGTATTTCAGTTGGGAGGATTATTTAAAGCATCTGAAGCGCAAGAAATCCGAACCCAACTTTTGATTTCAGATTTGAATTATCAAATCCCTGGAGGCCTCAATGCGGATCAGGTAGCTGAAGACCCTACACAGGCCAGACCTGGGTCTGTAGAACAAAACAGCTCCATAGCCCAGCAATCAGTTTATGCTTCTTTGGGACATTTGTACCACTTCTCTAATGCCACATCTAATAACACCACTCTTTACCTTACTACTACTGACTTCGAAAATCCATTTAACCTGGATTATAAAAAGGAGCTTAGCTATGGTTATGGTGGTAGAACCAAATTCACAATCAACACCCAGCTAGGAGGTAAAGACTTAAGATTAATCGCTGGTGCTGAATATCAAACAAGCAGAACGGAAGCCCAAAATTTCGGGAATCGGGGTGGAGTCGCAGACACCATCCGATTTGCTGACAAACTTAAAGCAAGTCAAGGCTTCCTATTCCAACAAGCGGAATGGCAAGGCAGCAAAGAATTACTAATTACACTAGGCTTAAGTGAAAATTTCTCAAGTTTTGAAATAGACCGACAAATTGATGCCTCTGGAGGGCCAATTGGACTACAGAAAAGAACTTTTGATCCTATTTTGGTGCCTAGATTGGCTTTTAACTACCGCATCAATGAGTCATCCTCCCTGTATTCTTCCATAAGCTCAGGGTTTTCACCACCAACAATTGATGAAGTACGAACAAATGAGGGAAGTTTAAACCTTGACTTGGAGGCCGAAAAAGGATTAAATTCTGAGCTTGGTTATCGACTTGGTAAGGATCGCCTCAATGTCGACGCTACGGTTTTTTACTTTCAGCTCAAACAGACCATCACAACTTATACTAATGAGCAGGGAGTCGTACTCTTCCGAAATGCTGGAGCCACGGATCAAAAAGGAATAGAACTAGCTTTGGATTATACACTGATTCAAAACTCGGATTCTTTCTTCAGCAACCTGCAAATAGGCACAGCATTTACAGGGCATTATTTCAAATTCAAAGACTACCAGAATAATGACAATGACTATTCCGGAAATGATTTGACGGGAGTCCCTCCTAATAACTTGATTACTCGACTGGATTTGAGAACCAAACCCGGGATTTATCTCAATTTCACCCACCAGTTCACAGATGAAATCCCATTAAATGATTCTAATACGGTTTATCAAGACGCTTATAATTTGGTGAATCTTAGGTTTGGATGGGCCAAATGGCTTGGAACATCATGGGAGCTGGAAGTTTTCGGAGGAGTGGACAATTTACTGAATGAAAGCTACTCCTTAGGAAATGATTTAAATCCATTTGGAGGCAGGTATTACCAGCCTGCACCTACCAGCAATTGGTATGGAGGAATCAAAGCAGCATTCAATTATTAAGTGTAAATTCTAAGTTCATTTAAAGCCAGCCAACATGAAATCAGTTTTCACCTATTTTCTTTTAGCATTTATTATCACCCTCCCTTGCTTTGCACAGGAGGAAGGGTCTGAAGTTCCAAAAGTCAACAGGGAACCTATTCAATTTGAAAAAACATTTTCAGGCACATTCAACGGTCAAAATATAGAATATAAGTCTGTGATGGGGGAAACTTTCCTTCGCAATTCCAAAGGAGAGGTTACTGCGGGGCTATGGAGTACTTCTTATATTCGAACAGGAGTGGAATCCTCCAAGCGCCCCGTCACCTTTATTTTCAATGGAGGTCCAGGCTCAGCTTCCGTTTGGTTGCATATGGGGTTCTTTGGGCCGAAAGTGGTAAAAACTGACAGTGATGCCAAAATAGATGATGGAGCTGCACCATACACATTTGTAGACAATCCACAGGCACTGTTAGATATCACCGATCTTGTCTTTATTGATCCTATTGGAACAGGTTTTAGCCAGGTAGAAGGAGTTGGTAAGAATGAGGATTTTTGGGGATTGAATGAAGATGCGAGATCTATTGCTCAGTTTATGAGAATTTGGGTCACAAAACATGGTAGATGGCAGGCTCCAAAATTTATTGCAGGGGAAAGTTTTGGCACCACCCGTGCAGCAAAAATTGCAGAGGTATTGGAAGGTGGTGGACAAACCATGGCATTGAACGGCATCATTTTGATTTCGCAGGCTTTGGACTATGCAGGTTCCTCCTCATGGGCCGATAATTTGACTTCCTTTTTCACTTATTTGCCTTCCATGGCTGCCACTGCTTGGTATCATAATAAAGCAGGCGAAGGGAAAGAGCTGGAAGACTTTGTAGCTGAAGCGCGTGAGTTTGCTTATGGAGATTACCTTACCGCACTATATAAAGGAGAATTACAAACTGCCGCTGAAAAATCTACTATTGCCGATAAATTAGCCTATTTCACAGGACTTGATAAGGATTATATTCTCCGATCTGACAATCAAATTTTAATGCATCGATTCAAAAAAGAGCTACTTAGAGAAGAAGGAAAAGCAATCGGGACTCTTGATGGACGCTACCTAGCTACTGAGACAGATCAATCTTCCGAAGGCCCTGTCTTGGGAGATCCTAGTAGTTATATGACTGGAGCTGCCTATACAGCAGTCTGGAATGATTACCTCCGAAGCGAACTCGGAGTAGAAATGGATAGACCTTATTATTCTTCAGCCGTAGGAATGGGTGGAAATTGGAATTGGAAACCTGTTCCTGATGGATCCTATTGGGAGCCAAGCTATGTGAGTACGGCAAGATCATTAAGTGAGGCCATGCACAGAAATACGGCCATGCAAGTTTTGGTTGCCAATGGATACTATGATTTAATCACTCCATTCTTTGATGCAGAGTACACCTTTGCAAGGCATGACTTCCCTCAAGACAGGATTCAAATGACTTATTATGAAGCAGGTCACATGATGTACAACCACCAGGAGGATTTTGATGCTTTAGCAAAAGATATCAGAGAATTTATTTCGAAGTTAATCCCATAAAAATCTTTCCATTTCCCTGAACTTTTATACCCTAAAAACCGATTTGAGGTAAAGAATAAATATAATAGACATGCAGAGACCTGATTTCAATATTGAAGAAGTCAATAAAATAATCCGTGGGCGTAGATCCATGTTTGTGGCACAATTCAAGGAGAATGACCCTATCGATGATCAGATCATTGAAGAAATGTTAGAAAATGCCAGATGGGCACCAACTCATAAGCTTACGCAACCTTGGAGGTTTATTGTTTACAAGGGAGAAGGCCTAAAGACTTTTGGAAAATACCAGGCAGAACTATATAAAAAGAGAGCTGAAAAAAATGGAACCCCATTTATTGAAGCTACCTATGATAAGTTTCTAAACAATCCTCAGAAAGCCTCTCATGTAATCGCGATTTTAATGAAGAGATCTGAAGGGATCCCTTTAATGGAGGAGATTTCGGCAGTAGCGATGGCTGTTCAAAACATGTACCTGACAGCATCTGCTCATGGATTAGCGGGGTATTGGGGAACAGGCGGACCTACGTTCTGGCCTGAAGCAAAAGAAGATTTCGGACTTGAAGGAGAAGATATGTTAATGGGCTTCTTTTATGTTGCAAAGCCCGCCATAGAGAATTGGCCAGCAGGCAAAAGAGATTCGATGGATGAAAAAGTAGCTTGGATAACTGAATAACAAAAAAGGCCGGTCAATGACCGGCCTTTGAATTTTTACTACTTGAAAATTAGAAACCTACGAATGCTGGAGGCTCAACTCCTTGTACACGAAGATAAGCAATAGCAGTACCTCTATGATGTGTGCTGTGATCCATTAACAAAGCCATCACTTGTCTTCCAGACACGTTATTTCCAAATACATCTTTCTTTTCAGCCATTTGCTCTGGGCTCAGTCCAGACATGACACCTTTACCATAATCGTAGCATTTTCCTACGTATTCTGCTAGTTCCGCCTTACTTGCAGATTCTAGGTTGATGGTAAAACCTGGATCTCCACCTCCTAAAAACCCTTGTGAAATTCCTACGATGGCATTACCAATGTGGTGGATTTGCTCTTTAAAGGACATTGCTTCTGGATCTGTCTTATAATCCATTCCTGAATCAGGCATTTTTGCTAATACATCTAATGTATACTTTTTGCTATTATCCCATTTCATCATAAATTCTTCCACTGTAGTTTGAGCGGAAGCAACTTGTGTCATCATTAAGAAAAAAGTTGCAAAGGCAGCACCTGAAAATAATCGTATTATATTTTTCATCGACTTTAGGGTTTGATTTGTCTGTTAAATTTCAACTATTCTCAGATCATTTCAAACCTAATACCTAATTTTAAGCCATGCGGAAAATTTATTTGTTGCTTCCAATCTTCTTTATTCTGATTTCTTGTCAAGAGTCTTACTTGCCAAAACCTCCCGGATATAATAGAATTGACCTTCCTCCACATGACTTTAATGAATTACAGGAAGGATATCCATACACCCTTGATTATTCAAAATACAGCCGGGTAGAGGCTGATTCATTTAACTTGGCTGAAGAAGATTGGATCAACTTGCACTATGTTGACTTCGGCGCCAAAGTTCATTTGACCTATAAAAAGATTGGTGGAGATGTAACTTTTAGAGCCTTATCAGAAGACGCCTTTAAGCTTACTTCCAAACATCAAGTGAAGGCCTATGGTATCCAAGAGGCTGTGACGATTACTCCTAATGGGTATTCTGGAGTGGTAGCAGAACTTACCGGCGAAGTTCCCAGTCAATTTCAGTTTTTCGTTACTGATTCTACGGATAATTTCCTTCGGGGAGCTTTATACTTCAATACAGCCGTAAAAAATGATTCGCTTGCTCCTGTGATAGAATACATCAAGGTGGACTTAGCCCACCTGATGAATTCCGTCAAATTTCAAAATTAATTAAGATTTTTCCAGGCTCTAACGATGATTACCGTACAGATGATCGAGATTACAGCCCCGATTATTCCTCCCAGCATGTTGCTGTAGATAAAGAATCCTGTAGAGAATAAAGCTGAGTAAATCATCACTGTACCGACCAACATCAGTCCAATTTCCTTTGGCAACTGACCAATTTCTTGCTTTTCGGCAGGGAATCTATCCAATACTTTCTTCCATCCATAAGCAGCAGGCTTTACTTTTCTATAGAAAGATAGAAGCACCTCATCTTTTTCTGGCTGTGTGAAAAAGGTCACCAATAACCAACCGATTGTAGTAATACTTACACTATAGATCAGCTTTAGATAAGACTGTTCTTCAGGAATGGCTATCAACTCCAGATTAGGATTAATGACTTCAAAGAAAATTGCAACGGCAAAGGAAATGATCATTGCAGAAATTTCTGTATACGCATTAATTCTCCACCAAAACCATCTTAGAATAAATATCAAACCTGTTCCCGCACCTATTTGAAGCAAAATATTAAAGGCGTGAATGGCAGATGATAGTGCCAAAGCCAAAATTGCTGATAAGGTCATCAAGACAACCGTGGAAATTCTACCTACTGCTACCAATTGTTTATCAGTAGCCTCTGGCTTAATGAACCTTAGGTAAAAGTCATTCACAATATAAGATGAACCCCAATTGAGGTGAGTAGAAAGCGTGGACATAACTGCCGCAATCAAGGAAGCTAAAACAATCCCTATCAAACCTGTTGGCAAATAGGTCAACATGGCTGAATAAGCTAAATCATCTCCCAATTTATCTACAGGAATATTTGGGAAAGCCTCCTGTAAATCTGAAATATTCGGATAAAGTACAAGAGATGACAAGGCAATAATAATCCATGGCCAAGGTCTTAAAGCATAATGAGCAACATTATAAAATAAGGTAGCGCCCATAGCATTTTTCTCATCTTTTGCAGAAAGCATACGCTGAGCGATGTAACCGCCACCTCCAGGCTCAGAACCCGGGTACCAAGTTGCCCACCATTGGATGGCAATAGGTAAGATGAATAATGGAATATAGACGTTAGGATCCTCGAAATCCGGAAGGAAATTCAATTTATCAGACACATTTTCATGAGCTAATAAATTACTTAAAGATCCAATCTCAGGTAAGTCAAGTATAAAATAAGCCGCTCCAAAAGAACCGATCATTGCTATGAAAAATTGAAAAAAGTCTGTTAGAAGAACCCCTTTCAATCCACCCAAGGAACTATAAATCACTGTCACGACGGAAGCGATCAAGAGTGTTTGCACAGGGCTTAATCCCAGCATGACTCCACCGATCTTAATAGCAGCAAGTGATACAGAGGCCATTATGACCACATTAAAGAACACCCCCAAATAAATGGCTCTAAATGCTCTTAGGAATGCAGCTCCTTTTCCAGAGTATCTTAATTCATAAAACTCTAAATCTGTGGTTACCTCTGATCTTCTCCAAAGTTTTGCATACACGAAAACCGTCATCATACCAGTAAGCAAGAACGCCCACCATGCCCAGTTTCCAGCTACACCGGTTTTTCTTACAAAATCAGTCACCAAGTTTGGTGTATCTGCAGAAAATGTTGTTGCCACCATGGATACGCCTAGCAACCACCATGGCATATTTCTTCCAGATAAAAAGAATTCCTTTGCAGAACTACCTGCAGTTTTGGCGGTGAAAAGTCCAATTAACAGTGAGATAACAAAGAAAGCGGCAATGATGCCCCAGTCTAAGGCCGTTACATTCATAGGGTCGGGTTTTTAAACTTTATTTTCTTCATTTTTTTAAATAATGAAAGAAACTTAATTAATATTTTTCACTAAAGTATTTATTTTTTTTTAACTGTGAGGAAAATATTCAGAATAAAGCATAAAAGCTCAAGAATTCCATCTCCAAATCATTCTTTTGACTTCCGGACAATTCACCTATTTCAAAAGGTGGAATTCCGAATATTACCCAAATACTAAGAAAGAAACTTCAAGCAATGACTTTTCTTTACAAAGATTATCAGTCGCTTACAGCCTCATCTTCAAATGGCTAGGTAGTTTAAAGCTAATTTTTTATAATTTTTCTTTTCGACGAAAAAATATTCACTTCATTATAGGTTTATTCTAAGGAAACAAAGAATGGACTTCTTGAAAAGCATCCATGCTTCAAAACCTTTTGAATGACGCGAATGAGAAAGCTATTTTTTTCACAAGTTTTGGATAAATCTTGCTTTAAAAATTAGCTTTGCAGGATGAACAAGGAGTACATTTCTACAATATTGAATCAATACGATTTTTTAAAAGGTCAAGAATTCGAATTTCAAATATTCGGGTCTGGATTGATTCATGGCACTTTTTTAATCGAAACGACACAGGGAAAGTATATCCTTCAAGAGTTTAACAATTCCGTATTTTGGTATCCAGAGAGGATAGCGCATAATCACCTTATTTTAAGTAAACAAGGTAATTCCTCCACGCTTCCCTTTGCACTTCCCCTCCCGAGACTCAATAAAACAGGAAACTCTTTAACCCAAATTGAAGATAAGCTATTCCGACTTTTCGACTTTGTCAAAGGAGAAACACTTCAAGAAATTAATACTCCTAATCAGGCCTTCATAGCGGCCAAAGCCTATGGGATTTTTGCAGAATGGGGGAAAAATATTCCAGCGGAAGAACTACAGGAGTCAATTCCAAAATTCCATCATCTGGACTGGAGATTTGAAAACTTGGAGAAAGCGGCTAAGGATAGTTCAGGTTTAAATGAGGAAGAGCAGGAACTTCTAAATTTCTACCTGTCACAAAAGCCTTTGGTAGAGAAATACCTTCATTTCTCCCAGACTTGCCCACTCCGGATCACCCATAATGACACCAAAATCAATAATTTGATCTTTTCAGAAAGTTTAGACGAAGTTGCCGCAGTCATTGATTTGGACACTTTGATGGGCGGACTGTTACTTTTCGATTTTGGAGACTTAGTTAGGACCGTAGCTTGTTCAGAGGCCGAGACCAGTCAAAACTGGGACAATTTATCTTTAAAACCTGAAATTTTTGAAATACTTCTAAAAGGCTATTGGGAAGGGGTTTCCAAAATGGCAACAGAAGAGGAAGCCAAATCATTATTGATCGCGGGCGAAGTGATGACCTGTATCATGGGATTGCGATTTTTGACCGACCATCTTCAAGGCAATGTGTATTATAAGGTTCAATACCCAGAGCAAAATTTCCATCGAGCTAAAAACCAAATGATATTTCTTGAGAGCCAGCAAAATCAAGCGGAAGCTCTAGAATCCATCTGGAAAAAAATCACAGGTCTGGAAAACTGAATTGAGACATTTCCTGTCTTTTCTATTGGCAATTGAATTGGCAGGCTTTATTTTGCTCTTCACTAACCTCAAGCCCATTGCCTGGAATATTTGATACTAAAATTGAGTTTCTTAAAGGAGTTGGTCCTCAAAGAGCCGCTCTGATCAATAAGGAATTGAATATATTCACCTATGGGGAGCTTCTTCAGCATTACCCTTTTCGCTACGAGGACAGAACGCAATTTTTTAAGATCAAGGAACTTGCCCCCAACCTTGAGAACGTTCAGATAGTCGCCAAAATAAAAAGAGTAGAATTAATTGGAATGGGCAATAAGCGTAGGCTTGTTGCTTATGTGGGAGACGAAACTGGGGAGATGGAAATGACCTGGTTCAAAGGAATCCAATGGGTTCAGAAAAAGTTACCCACAGGGGCAGTTTATATCTTTTTTGGGAAGCCGGCAAGATTTGGAAGTAAATGGAGCATAGCCCATCCCGAAATGGAACCCCTGAGCTCTGCTAACGAGAAGCGAAATAATTTTCAGCCTGTTTATTCCACAACAGATAAACTCCGGGCTCGATTCCTGGATTCCAGAGGAATTTCTAAAATCATGGAGGTGCTTTTGCATGCCTGTTTCTCTCAAATCCATGAAACACTTCCATTAGAAATCCTCCAGCAATATCAGTTGATCGGTAAACAAGAGGCCATTCGACAAATCCACTTTCCTACAAAACCTGATCTACTGCAAAGAGCTAGAAAGCGGTTGAAATTTGAGGAATTCTTTTTTCTCCAACTGAGGTTGCTGATGATGAAAGTCACAAGAACCGAAAAGTTCAAAGGACAGGTCCTGAGTAATACAGAACTACTGACTGAATTCTATCAAAATCACATTCCTTTCGAACTTACCAATGCTCAAAAAAGGGTGATTCGGGAAGCTTTCGCTGATTTGAAGTCTGGTAAGCAGATGAACCGACTGATCCAAGGCGATGTGGGCAGTGGGAAAACCATGGTTGCCTTTATTTGTATGCTGATTGCTATTGGATCCGGAGCTCAGGCATGCTTGATGGCTCCTACTGAAATCCTGGCAAATCAGCATTATGAAGGCTTGAAAGAGTTTGCAGATATGATGGGTTTAGAAATTGATATTCTAACCGGTTCAGTAAAAAAGTCCAAGCGAAAAGTCATTCACGAAAAGCTTCTTTCTGGAGAACTGAAAATATTGATTGGAACGCATGCCCTTTTGGAAGATATTGTTCAGTTTCAAAACTTGGGGCTAGCTATAGTGGATGAGCAGCATAGGTTTGGAGTAGCTCAGAGAGCAAAACTATGGGCAAAAACAAAGAGTTTATCCCACATGTCCTGGTCATGACTGCAACACCCATCCCGAGAACACTGGCCATGACTCTCTATGGAGACCTTGATGTATCAGTAATCGATGAGCTCCCAGCAGGGCGAAAACCCATTCAAACGGTGCATCGCTATGACAAGGACCGGCTAAAAGTCTTTGGCTTTATCAATGAAGAAATCAAAAAAGGAAGGCAAGTTTACATAGTCTATCCATTGATTCAGGAGTCAGCAAAACTTGACCTAAAAAACCTCATGGATGGCTTCGAAAGTATCGCTAGGGCCTTTCCTCAATATCCATTGAGCATCGTCAATGGTGACATGAAGGCTGAAGATAAGGATTATGAAATGCAGCGTTTTGTGAAAGGGGAAACCAAAATCATGGTAGCTACTACTGTGATTGAGGTAGGGGTCAATGTGCCAAATGCTTCTGTGATGATCATTGAAAATGCAGAGCGATTTGGCCTATCTCAACTGCATCAGCTTAGAGGAAGAGTAGGTAGAGGGGCAGAACAGAGTTATTGTGTGTTAATGAGCAAATACGAGCTTTCTAAAGAAGGTAGAATTCGTCTTGACACCATGGTTAGAACCAATGATGGTTTTGAGATTGCCGATGTAGATTTACGGCTTAGGGGACCGGGAGATCTGATGGGAACTCAACAAAGTGGTATTACAGATTTATTGATCGCAGACCTGAGCAAAGATGCTCCAATTTTGACTTTGGCTAGAGATGCAGCACAGCAGTTGTTGGCAAAAGATGCAAGTTTGAGTTTACCCGAAAACGCTCCGGTTCTTAGACAGGTAAAGCAGCAGAAGAAAACAGCTGTGAATTGGAGTAGGATTTCATAGAAATTGAAAAATTGAGTTTCACCTTTATTTAAAATCTAATAGGTAATATATCAGGTCAAGTTTTATTTCTTTTTCGAAAACAAGCCTGCAATCCTTCTAAAAATTGCCTTTTCCTTCTCCCAGAAGAAGCTAAATTGCCCAAAAATAAAACCATAAATCAGCAAAAAAATCTGATAAAGAGGCAGCACCAATAAGAGATAAAGAAAGGTATTCCAAAAACCTCCTTTTTCCACACCAAAGAAATCCAATATCGGGGCTTTGATAAAAAGTATGGTAAATCCAGTACAAGCAAAAACAACCAAAACCAATACTACTTGGAAAATACTATTCAATTGCCACTTGGCTTGAAGTCTTTCTAAGAATCCTTTGCGGTCTTTTGGTTCTGGCATATGCAAAAGTAATAGAATGAATCTAAATAAAAGAGCCGGCACAAGGCCGGCTTTTTATTTTACCAAGAAAATAAATCAGTATTCAATTTCTGTAAAGCTTCATTTTTGTACTTCGCATCGATCAGAAGAGAAACATTGTGTCTACTTCCACCATAAGACACCATCCTTACCGGTATATCTTCTAAGGCATCCATTACAGCCTTGATCACACCTTTCGTTTCCGAAATCTCATTTCCCACGATACAAACAATGGCTTGATTTTTATCTACTTCTACAGACCCCAAAGCATCTAATTCGCCCAGGATTTGATCCAAATGAGTTAAATCATCAATCGTAACAGATACTGCGACCTCTGAGGTCGTAATCATATCTATTGGAGTCTTATATTTCTCAAATATTTCAAAAACCCTTCTCAGGAATCCATAAGCCAATAACATGCGGCTTGATTTGATTTTGATAGCTGTGATTCCATCCTTAGCAGCAATAGCTTTGACACCAATCGCATCTACCTCCGCTTTGATTAGGGTTCCTTGAGCTTCAGGCTGCATGGTATTCAACAACTTCACCGGCACATTGTATAGTTGAGCAGGCCAAATAGAAGCTGGGTGTAGAATTTTCGCGCCGAAATAAGCCAACTCCGCTGCTTCATCGAAGGACAGTGCTGCAATTGGCCGAGTTTTATCTACAATTCGTGGATCATTGTTATGCATTCCATCGATATCCGTCCAAATCTCACATGCAGAAGCCTGAATTGCAGAAGCTATTAAAGAAGCTGTATAATCACTTCCTCCTCGCTTCAGGTTATCCACTTCATTTCTATGGTTTTTACAGATATATCCCTGTGTGACAAAAAGAGTTTCATCAGAATAATCCGCCAAAATACTCTTCAATTTTTCAGAAATCTTTCCTAACTCCGGCTCTGAGTTTTCATCAATACTCATAAAATCCAGAGCTGGAAGGAAAACTGCAGGAATCTGAAGCTCTTCTAAAAGTGTGTAGAAGAGCTTGGTTGATAATAATTCTCCCTGAGCCAAAATATCTCTGTTGATAGCTTCATTGAAAGAAATTTTCAAAAGAATATTCAAAAACTCAAAGTGCTCTTTGATAATCCCTTCAGCCTTAGCTCTCGCTTCATCAGATTTCAAAAGCTCCTTATAAAAAACCAGGTAATGAGCATTGAGCTCATCAATTCTCTGTTTTGCTAATTCCTTATCAGCTGCTGCTAAAGCTTCACCAATTCCAACCAATGCATTGGTCGTACCGGAAAGAGCAGAAAGGACAACAATTCTGGGTTCATCTCCCATGGTCACCAGGTCCTTTACCTGATGCATTCGCTCGGGGCGACCCACGGAGGTCCCACCGAATTTCATGATTTTCATAATAGGTTTATTCTATAGGTTTGTAAGCGTATTAAAATCCAAGCATTTTCACAGCAGTGATCGCTGCTTCATCACCTTTGTTGCCATGCTTTCCACCAGCACGGTCTAGTGCCTGCTGCTGAGTATTGGGTGTCAACACTCCAAAAATCACAGGCTTATTATATTTCAATGAGACATTGGTAATCCCATGAGCTACGGCATCACAGATGAAATCAAAATGCTTCGTCTCTCCTTGGATCACACAGCCTAAACAAATCACTGCGTCAATGCTTTCCTCTTGTGCCAACCACTGAGCTGCTAAAGTAAGCTCAAAAGAGCCTGGAACATTTTTACGGATGATATTATCCTTCTTGGCTCCATTTTCAAGCAATGTCTGTAATGCGCCAGAATATAAAGCTTCTGTTACTTCTTCATTCCACTCTGAAACGATGATTCCAAAAGTCTTGGACCCCATGTCGGTTACGTTTTTTGAGGAATGGGCGCTGAGGCTTTTTAAGGAAGTTGCCATATTGGTCTTTTATTAAAGAGGTTTAAACAAAAAAAGAGTAAGACTTTTGGCCTTACTCTTCATAGTATGCTTTGATAAGCAGCATTACTTAGCGGCAAGGCCTTCTAATCGTGCCTTGTGTTTTCGTGCTGCAGAAAACTCGTAAGATTCAAAATACTTCTCCTCGATTTCAGCATAAGCATCAATCGCGTCTTGAATTTGACCAGCTTTTTCATAGGCAATAGCCAACTTGGTCAAATATCTTGGAGTAAAATATTTATTTGGTTCGTAAGATGCTGCTTGACTAAATAAGGAAATCGCCTTATCTGTATTTCCCAGCTCCAAATAAGCATCACCCGTCAAGGCATATGCTTGAGCCTGGATTAAATAGTCATCTGCAGAAAACTGCTCTAAATGGTTAATCGCATTATCGAAATTCTTTTCAGATAAATAGATCGATCCAATATAGAAGTGAGCCAAGTTAGCAGCCTCAGTGTTTGGATACTCATCCACAATAGACAAAAAGCCTTGGTTGATTCCGTCTCCATTCAAAGCAAAATCTGTTGAATCTTGCTCATAGAAGTACACTGCCTGAAACATTTCTGCTTGGGCTTCTTTGTTTTTATTCGCTGTATTGTACTGGAAAAACAGAATCCCTCCGATCAAAATGATCGCGGCGACCAATACGCCTCCCAATACCTTACTGTTTTTCTTTAAAAAAACTTCCCCTTGGGTCAATCTGTCTGCGATCTCTTCTGGTTTTTCCAGAAGATCAGACTGATGATGAGGTTCTGCTTTTTTGGATTGTTTTGTTGCCATGATACTCAAATTTCGACCGCAAATATACGCTTTTTATGAATTCCACAAAGATTAATAAAACATTCATCTTGAGATAGCCCATATCAAGGCCTCAGAAATGCTTAAGTTTCACATTATCAAGTAAAACCTAGTGCTTCACTAACTACTAAAAGGTGATTTTATGTGGAACAGGGTGTTAGCAATGTACTTTTATGATAATAGATTTTATAATTTTTCCAATAAAAAAGCCATGAAGTGCCTTACTTCATGGCTTTTTGGAAGTTCAACTATATCTCTATTCCATTACGAAAGGATAATCCTCCTGAACGTAAACATCTTTAAATGCATCTTGTCCATCAGGCCAAGGAGATTCTTCAGCAAATTTCACAGCATCGGTTACTTTTTTCTTAACCTTATCTACGATCTCTTTAATCTCATCTTCTGAAAGAATCTTGTTATCCTGAATTGTTTTCAAGACCTGTTCTACTGGATCACGCTGCTTGTACTCCTCTACTTCCTCTTTGGTTCTATATTTTTGAGGATCTGACATAGAGTGTCCTTTGTATCTGTAGGTTCTCATTTCAAGCAATGTTGGTCCGTCACCTCTTTTTGCTCGATCAGCTGCTTCTGCTACTGCCTCATGAACAGCTTCTACATTCATTCCGTCAACTGCGAAAGAAGGCATATCATAAGATTCACCTAGCGTAGAAAGGTCATCTACATTAGAAGAACGCTTCACAGCAGTACCCATTGCGTAACCGTTGTTTTCAATCACAAAGATCACAGGAGTTTTATAAAGCATCGCCAGGTTCATTGCCTCATGAAAAGCTCCTTGACGAACAGCACCATCCCCCATGTAACAAATACATAGATTTTTGGAGCCTTTGTATTTTTCAGCAAAACCAATCCCGAGACCCATTGGCACCTGAGCACCTACGATCCCATGGCCTCCCATGAAGTTTTTTTCTTTATCAAAAATGTGCATGGACCCTCCTTTACCTTTGGTGGTACCCGTAGCCTTCCCGAAAAGTTCAGCCATTACAGCACCTGGGTCAGTCCCCAACCCTAATGGGTGGGCATGACAACGGTAAGCAGTTATCCACTTATCGTCTTTTTCCAATGCGGTGATCGCTCCGGATGCACATGCTTCCTGTCCAATATATAAATGACAGAATCCTCTGATTTTTTGTTGACCATAAAGTTGTCCAGCTTTTTCTTCAAACCTCCTCATTAAGAGCATGCTCTCATACCAATAAGAATAGGTTTCTTTCGAATATTTTACTTTAGACTTGGTCGCTGCAGTTTTCTTTGCCATATCGTAATGATCAAAATATGCTATTTTAGGCCTCAAATATAATCATCCCGACCTAAAAATCAGGCTGCCGCCGAAATAATTCCCCAATCTCATGCACCTCAAGTCTCTGGATCTCTTACAATTTAAAAATCATGAGAAGACCCAACTGGTGTTTTCACCCCAGATCAATTGCATCGTAGGCCTCAACGGCAGTGGTAAAACCAATATTTTGGACGGTATACATTACTTGTCTTTGACAAAAAGTGCAGTGCAATCCAGTGATAGTTTAAATGTGCTGCATGATAAAGATTTCTTTGCTATCAAAGGACATTTTGAAATCGAAAGCAAGCCTTTAGAAGTTCGCTGTACTGTGGAGCTAGGCAAGAAAAAGCAGATCTTTCAAAATGGCAAAGCACTTGACAAGACCTCCGAACATGTAGGTCTCCTTCCCTTAGTATTGATTGCTCCAGATGATACCGACTTGATTAGAGGAGGAAGTGATGGAAGAAGAAAATTCTTTGATGGCTTATTATCCCAATTGGATCGAAATTACTTAAATCAACTGATCCGGTACCATCATTTCTTAAAGCAAAGAAATGCCCTATTGAAAAAATTTGCAGAAACAGGAAGAAGAGATCTCACGCTTCTAGGAAGCTATGACGAGGAAATGATCATCTTGAGCAAAGCTATTGCAACAAGACGTGCTGAATTATTAGAGGAAGTGGCTCCTATGCTTCAGTCCCATTATGCTGCAATCTCTCAAGGGCAGGAAAAAGTGACCATTGTTTATGAAACTGAAGCCTTGCGAGAAGATTTCTCTAACTACTTCTCCAGTCTGAGAAAAAAGGATTTTATCACCAAAAATTCCAATGCCGGTATCCATAAAGATGATTATAGCTTTTTAATAGGTGATCATCCCATTCGAAAGATTGGAAGTCAAGGCCAGCAAAAGTCTTTCATCATTTCCTTGAAGTTGGCGCAATTTCAAATCTTCGAGAATGCTAAAGGTGAAAAACCACTTCTTTTATTAGATGATATTTTTGACAAGTTAGATGACACTCGGATTGCGCAGATGATGCAACTGATCTCCCAGCATACATTTGGGCAGATATTCCTAACAGATGCCCGACCGGAACGCTCACAAAAAATACTATCCCAATTGGATAGCGAAGTTTTTTTCTTTGAACTGGAAAAAGGGAATGTGATTAAATAAAAAAAGAGGCCGAAGCCTCTTTATTATTTCCTACCAAAGTTTGGAAGGGTATTCTCCTTGTTCATGCAACTCTTTTAATGCCTTAATCACTACTGGCTTATCATCTGAGTAAGTTACTCCAAACCATATTTTACCACCTTTGAGGATATCAAAAGCAGCCTCGCCTGATTGGATCAGGTTGTTGGCAACGGTAGGGATATAAAATTCAGATTTCAAATTCTCCATATTGGCAGGTAGGAATTCACTCCACATCTTTTCAATATCAGAAAATACATCCTGATGAAATCCCCAGAAATTCATACTAACAGGCGTGTTTTCAGGGATTTCAAAAACTTCCCCTTCACCTCTACTTAGAATTTTTCCGTCTTCTCTTGCGATGGATGTTCGCTCTACCATACCAATTAGCTGGCCTTTTTCATTGGTTTCACACACTCCCCGGCTAACAGTCCCATTTTCAGAAAGTACATCTTGCACAGCATAACCAACCATTGCATGGCGATCGGGCTTAACCTCTGACATCAAAAATTTAGCGATCTCTTGGAATGCTTCTTTCCCGTAAAAATCATCTGCATTGATCACTGCAAAAGGCTCTTTGATTGCATCCTTGGCACAAAGAACAGCATGTGCTGTCCCAAACGGTTTCTTCCTGTCAGCTTGTAATAAGTTTTCTGGAACATGACTTTGCAGTGTCTGAACGACAAAATCAAGCTCAATCTTATCTGCCATTTTTGGGATAAACATCTCCTTAGCTTCTTCAAGGATCTCCTTCCTGACGATAAAAACTACTTTTCCAAAGCCTGCATTGATTGCATCGTATATAGAATACTCAAGAATAGTTTCTCCATTAGGTCCAAAGCCATCGATCTGCTTATCGCCTCCATATCTGCTCCCCATTCCGGCAGCAAGTACTAAAAGTGTTGGTTTCTGAATCATAGTTAATTAATAATCTGATGGCAAAAATAATTTTTTATTCACGGGACACAAATTCAAAAAATCATCATTTTCATTAATTGCAGCTATTGAAACACCCTGAATTTTAAAAAAAATCACTTCTAAACGCTCATCACTAAGTTTTTTAACCCACAAATTTCCTGAATTATGTTTCTTTTGATTTTCTCAGTTAAAAAAATAACTTGGTATTGATTTAGATTTAATTTTTCTATTACCTTCATGCCGATATTTCAATAAACCACTAAACCCATTGTGAAAAATGAAAAAAATCGAGGCAATCATTCGGACTTCACGATTTGAGCAGATCCATTCTTGCGTGGCAGGATTGGGCGTGAAGTTCTTGACCTTTTATGAAGTGAAAGGGATGGGATTGGAGCATGCAAAGCAGCAAACCTATAGAGGTGTTGCTTATGAACCAACCTACATTCCAAGAACCAAATTGGAAATAGTCACTGTAGACGAATTGGTAGAACCCGTAATCAACTGCATCCTAACAGAAGGTAAAACTGGAGAGGTTGGTGATGGGAAAATCTTTGTCTATGATGTTTTGGAAGCTCATAGAATCCGAAATAACGACCAAGGCGAACAAGCGCTTTAATTCTATCATTTTCACTCAAAGACAATCAAACCTATGCAAGAATTATTTACCGTCAATAATCTCTGGATGATGGTGGCCACTACGATGGTCTTTATCATGCACTTGGGATTTGCCAGTTTGGAAGCTGGCTTGACAAGGCAAAAAAACACGGTTAACATACTATTTAAAAACACGATTATTCCAGCAATCGGACTTTTAACCTACGCATTTGTAGGGTTTAATTTAATGTACCCAGGATCTGATTATGCAGGATCCTTCTTTGGATTTGCAGGATTTGGACTTCCTCTTCCTGAAGGTTGGGACACCAGCAATTATAATGAAGGTTACACCTTCTTTACAGACTTTATCTTTCAGGCCATGTTTGCGGCTACTGCAGCTACGATTGTATCAGGTGCGGTAGCAGAACGTGTAAAATTAGGCCCATTCATCTTTTTCTCCATTTTATATGTAGCGATCTGTTATCCTATCGTGGGCATGTGGAAATGGGGAGGTGGGTTCCTTGATGCGCTTTCTACCCCATTCTACGATTTTGCAGGTTCCACAATTGTCCACTCTGTCGGTGGTTGGGGAGCATTGGTTGGAGCTACCTTATTAGGTCCAAGAATTGAAAAATACACAGAAAGAGGAATGAAAGCTATCCCTGGACATAACATCCCAATGGCTACAGTAGGCGTATTCTTGCTTTGGTTTGGATGGTTTGGATTCAACGGTGGATCTGTATTAAGTGCAGACCCTGGCTTAGTTTCTAAAGTATTTGTGACCACATGTATCGCGGCTTCAGCAGGAGCTTTCGGAGCATTAATAATTTCTTATTTGAAGTTTAAGACCTATGATATCACCATGGTACTTAATGGTATTCTTGCAGGCCTTGTAGGAATTACAGCAGGTGCTGATCAAATGGGCGTAGGAGAATCTGCTATCATCGGATTCGTTGGAGGAGCATTGATCGTCTTCGCGGTTGTTTTCTTCGACAAAGTTAAAATTGACGATCCAGTAGGAGCCATCTCTGTTCACTTGGTAGGAGGTATCTGGGGAACTTTAGCAGTAGGCATCTTCGGTGACCTTGCAGGAATGAGTCAATTTGTTTCCCAATTAATCGGGGTTGCAGCTGTAGGAGTATTTTGTGTAGCCTTTAGCTGGATCATTTTCTTCACTTTGAAAAAGACCATTGGAATTAGAGTCCCTGAAAATGAAGAAACCGAAGGATTGGATATCAATGAACACTCTATGAGTGCTTATCCTGACTTTTCAACAAAAGATTAAAAATAATACTACCACAAACCACCAACCAAAGAAAAGCCCCGGACCTTTAATGGAATGGGGCTTTTATCATTTTTAAGCTGGAACAAAACATCGATTGAGCGTACTTTGGTGCACATTACCAAATTTAGCATAGCACCAATTTCTAAAATCTTCTAGCTCATCAGGTAAAATAAGCTTCAGGCCTTTCCTCAATTCACGCTCAAACAAATATGTACTAAAGCTGACTTTTTGTAGGATGGTCTTCACATATTCTATCATAGTTTAAAGAGTTTAGGGTTTATTAACTGAAATTATCTAGAAGTACGGATGGTTTTCTCCGTTTGTTACGTTAATTAAGACATCTTAAAAAAGAATATTTCCTAATTTCGCAACCATGATAAAAACGATTCTTCAAACAACTTTGGTATGCATGACTTTACTATTTTTTAGTAAAGCCCATGCCCAGGATGTTCAAATCGAACTGGGCCCCGATGAAATTGGATTGAATGAAACATTTACTATTAAAGTAACCTTATCAAATGACAAAATAAAATCCTACGATCAGTTTCCTGAAATACCAAGCTTTCAAAAGCAGGGGATTTCGCAATCTTCTTCCATGAACCTGATCAATGGACAAATGAGTAGTTCCAACAGTATTATCCAATACTATAAACCTACTCGAAAAGGAAACTTCAGTTTACCCTCATTTGAGGTCACAATAAATGGACAAGCCTATTCATCTCAAGGGAAAACCATTACCGTAGGAGATGCTCAGTCTTCTGCAAGCAGAGCCCAGGATCCTTTTGCAGATTTCTTTGGTAGGTCTGCAGTGGAGGAACCTGAGTATGTAGAAGTCGATGACGATGCTTTCTTTTCTTTGGCAGTAGATAAAGAGGAGGTTTATGTAGGTGAAGGATTTAACCTCACTTTGGCATTTTATATGTCTGAAACGAACCAAGCCCCATTTCAATTTTATGAGCCCGGCAGGCAATTGGATGAGATTCTCAAAAAAGTAAAACCAAAAGAAGTTTGGGAGGAAAATTATAATATCACCAATATCGAGCCTGAGCAGGTAACCATCAATGGAAAACGCTGGGTACGATACAAAGTATTTGAAGCTACATTTTTCCCATTTTCAGAAGGTGAAATCGAAGTTCCTCCGATTTCCTGGGAAATGATAAAGTACAAAGTGGCTAAAAACCCGACCTTCTTTGGTGCCAATCGTCAGGAAGATTTCAAGACCTTTTATTCCAGCGCTAAAAAAATCAAAGTAAAACCTCTACCTCCACATCCTCTTAAGAATGATGTAAGCGTTGGTGAGTACCAAATCAGGGAAAACATCAAAAACATTGAAGTGGAAACTGGACAGGGTTTTGACTACAGCTTTGGAATCAGCGGTGTAGGGAATATCAATGCGATTCAAGCTCCCAGAAAGATTTCTACCACCAATTTAAATACTTATGACCCCAATGTCCGCCAACAAATCAACCGTGGATATGGGCGAGTTTCTGGAATCAAGGAGTTTAATTATTACATCACAATCAATGAAGCAGGTGATGTAAATTTGGCAGATCATTTTGAATGGATTTATTTTGACCCAGCAAGAGCTGTGTATGATACGCTGAGACCCCAAGCTGCAATTAAGGTTGTAGGAGAAAGTAAAGTAAACCAAGCCTTATCCAATCAACGATTAGGAGGGCTATATGATCGAATCGATGTTGAAGATAATCGGTTTTTAAACGAGCAATATAAATACTATTTTACCACAGCGATCAACATGCTTTTGTTAGCAGCCGTCATTTTATTGGCAATTTTGATCATAAGAAAGAAATAATGGGTAATACATTTGGTAAGCTATTCAAGATCACCACTTTTGGTGAATCTCATGGAGTAGCTTTAGGAGTAATTTTGGAAGGCTGTCCGGCAGGACTTCCTATTGATGAAGAGAAGATTCGTCTGGAAATGCAAAGGAGAAAACCTGGACAATCCAAAATCACTACGCAACGAAAAGAAGAGGATGAAATCGAGGTGCTTTCTGGAGTTTTTGAAGGAAAATCAACTGGAACACCTATAGGGATTGTCATCCGAAATGCAGACCAAAAGAGTAAAGACTATTCTCATATTGCTGATAAATTTCGTCCCTCCCATGCAGATTACACTTATTTTGAAAAGTATGGGATTAGAGATTACCGTGGTGGAGGAAGAAGTAGTGCTCGCGAAACTGCAGCCAGAGTAGCAGCTGGAGCAATAGCTAAGCAATTGTTAGATCATTATGGCATCAATTTACAAGCATTTGTCACTCAGGTAGGCGAACTCAAACTAGAGAAACCCTATCAGGAAATGAACTTGGCTTCAGCAGAAGATAATATTATCAGATGCCCAGATCCTGAGATGGCAGACAAAATGATCCAGTTGATTGATTCGGTAAGACTTGATCGGGACACCATAGGCGGTGTCGTTACCTGTGTAATCCAAAATACTCCTGCTGGGATTGGAGAGCCTGTTTTTGATCGATTACATGCCGAACTAGGCAAAGCGATGCTTAGCATCAATGCAGTAAAAGGTTTTGAATACGGCAGTGGCTTTGAGGGTGTGAAAATGAGAGGCTCAGATCATAATGACACTTTTGTCAAAGAGGGTGACCATATCAAAACAGCGACGAATCATTCTGGCGGAATCCAAGGTGGAATTTCCAACGGAGAAGATATTTATTTCCGTGTGGCTTTCAAACCAGTGGCAACGATTATGAAAGATCAGGACTCTGTCAATGAGTCTGGAGAATCTGTAACCGTTTCGGGTAAAGGTCGACATGATCCCTGTGTAGTGCCAAGAGCGGTACCGATTGTGGAAGCAATGGCGGCCTTGGTAATAGCTGATTATATATTATTGGCAAAAAGCAATAAACTGTAAGTTTTTAAAAGCCTAATACATGTTGAAAAAAATACCCTTACACACTCAAATCATCATAGGCCTAGTCCTGGGTTTAATCTTTGGATTAGTGGTGATCAAAACTGCTATCCCTAATTCATTCACTCTGGATTACATAAAACCTATAGGAACGATCTTTATCAACTCCCTGAAAATGATCGCTGTTCCCTTGGTTTTCGCCTCACTGATTGTAGGGGTTTCCAACTTAGGAGATATTTCAAAATTAAGTCGAATTGGTGGTAAAACGATATTAACCTATTTACTGACTACGGTGGTAGCTATTTCCATCGGTCTAATTCTGGTAAATATCTTTGCTCCAGGTAAAAGCTTACCTCCAGAAACCAGGGAAAGCTTAATGACTTTGTATGAGGGGGATGCTGGTTCTAGAGTAGGACAGGCAGCCGAACTACAACAGCAAAGTCCATTACAGCCTTTGGTAGATATTGTACCACAAAACGTTTTCCAAGCAGCAACAGACAATGGAGCCATGCTTCAGGTTGTTTTCTTTGCAATTATCGTCGGAGTTTCCTTATTGAAGATTCAGAAATCCAAAGCAGAACCCGTCATAGCATTCTTCGACGGAATGAATGATGTGATCATACAAATAGTTAATTACATCATGCTGATTGCCCCTTATGGTGTTTTTGCTTTGATGGCATCACTAATAGTGGAGATTGCTGGAGATAATCCAGAATCTGCAGTTCAATTGCTTCTAGCTTTATTGAAATATAGCTTGGTCGTGGTAGCAGGGTTATTTACCATGATATTGGTAATTTATCCTTCCATTTTAATGTCTTTCACCAAAGTGAAATACAAGGATTTTTTCAAAGCAATTCGCCCAGCTCAACTATTGGCGTTTTCCACAAGTTCAAGTTCTGCAACATTACCCGTGACCATGAAGCAGGTAGAAGAAGAGCTTGGAGTTTCTGAAGAGATTTCAAGTTTCGTGCTTCCCTTGGGAGCTACCGTCAACATGGACGGTACAAGTCTCTATCAAGGTGTTGCAGCAGTATTCATTGCTCAGGCATTAGGAATGGACTTGACCCTTACACAGCAATTGATGATCGTATTAACAGCCACTTTAGCTTCCATTGGGTCTGCAGGTGTGCCTGGAGCAGGATTGATTATGCTAATCATTGTTCTTGAATCTATTGGTGTCCCAGCGGCTGGCATTGCCCTGATCATTGCTCCTGATAGAATATTGGATATGTTTAGAACGGTCGTAAATGTTACTGGAGATGCGACGGTTTGTACCATCGTGGCAAGCACAGAAGGAGAACTTCCTGATGGATTAATCAGAAAGTCTAATCCATTGACCCCCAATCAATAGACCACACTAGTATAAAAAATAGGAAAGCCTGGCTCTATTCAGAACCAGGCTTTTTTCGTGTATTGAAATCACTTATTTCAAGCTTCCAGTCATATCTTCTGGACGTACCCACTCATCAAACTGCTCAGAGGTTAACAAGTCTAATGCGATCGCTGCTTCTCTAAGACTTGTCCCTTCTTTGTGCGCTTTCTTGGCAATAGCTGCTGCATTTTCATATCCGATATGAGTATTCAATGCTGTTACAAGCATCAGGGAATTCTCAAGATGTCTTTTGATCATCGGCATGTTTGGCTTAATACCCACAGCACAATTATCATTGAAGGAAACGCAAGCATCTCCAATCAATCTTGCAGACTGTAAGAAGTTTGCTGCGATCAATGGCTTAAATACGTTCAATTCAAATTGTCCTGTCGCTCCACCAATAGTAATCGCTACATCATTTCCCATTACTTGAGCTGCCACCATGGTCAAGGCTTCCACCTGAGTAGGATTTACTTTTCCTGGCATGATAGAAGAACCCGGCTCATTTTCAGGAATCAAGATCTCACCGATTCCTGATCTAGGTCCTGAAGAAAGCATTCTAATGTCATTGGCAATTTTCATCAAGCTAACAGCAACTTGCTTTAGCGCACCATGAGTTTCTACCATAGCATCATGAGCCGCTAGTGCTTCAAATTTATTAGGTGCTGTAACAAATGGCTGATCCGAAATTTCAGCAATCTTTTTAGCCACTAATTCAGAGTACCCGGCGGGTGTATTCAAACCAGTTCCCACTGCAGTACCTCCTAAAGCTAACTCAGAAAGATGTGATAAGGTGTTTTTGATCGCTCTGATTCCATGATCAAGTTGAGCTACATAACCACTAAATTCTTGTCCTAGAGTAAGAGGTGTAGCATCCATGAAGTGCGTTCTACCAATCTTCACCACCTCTTGGAAAGATTCAACTTTCGACTGAAGCGTGTTTCTCAACTTCTCCATTCCTGGCAATGTGGTTTCCACAACCATTTTGTAGGCAGCGATATGCATGGCCGTTGGAAAAGTATCATTGGAAGACTGAGATTTATTTACATCATCGTTGGGATGGATTTTCTTTTTGGCATCCTCAAGAGAACCACCCAATTTCACGTGAGCTCTATAAGCAATCACTTCGTTGGTATTCATATTAGACTGGGTACCAGAACCAGTTTGCCAAACAACTAGTGGAAACTGATCATCTAATTTACCTTCCAGGATTTCATCACAAACTGAAGCAATTGCATCAGCTTTTGTGGAATCTAAAACGCCAAGCTCTGCATTGGTAAAAGCAGCAGCTTTTTTCAATATTGCAAAAGCACGAATAATTTCGATGGGCATTTGATTTTTTTCTCCACCAATTTTGAAATTATTGATAGATCTCTGAGTTTGGGCGCCCCAGTATTTGTCAGCAGGCACCTCTACAGGCCCCATCGTGTCTTTCTCGATACGTATGCTCATTATTTTAGGAATTTTTTATTGGTTATCGGGCGCTAAATTAAGCTATTAGCGGCTTTTTTCCTTGAAAGCAGGAGATTAATCCTTTAACTGGAAATTGATCAATTTGTAAAAAATCGCTCGGGAAGCTTTCAACTGCCTATTAAAAAAATAAAGTGCCAATCCATAATTAAGAATGGCCAACAATAAGCAAATACCTCCATAGAAATAGTTTTGATCCACTCCAAAATAATAGCCAGTGAAGCTCAATAAAACCAAACTCCAAAAAGCCAGAAAAAAGATGGCTCCGGGGAACAATCTATACTTCAAAAAAATGATGCTCCCTCTAGGGGTTTCCTCCACATGACCCAGCACCAAAGGAAGGAAGGTATCTCCTTTATCTACTTTTCTTGAAATTCTAAAGCCTTTTTGCCCCACCATCCCATTAAATAAGATAGTATGATCCCCACGAGTCCTTACATCCAGGTAATTAACCTCGGCTGTTACCCGAATTAAATGCCCCAAGACCTCAGGTTTTGAAAGGGCACTTACTAGTGTTTCACTATGGTAGGGCAATAGGTTCAAATCGATTTATTTAGTTGCAATACAGGATATTTCCACATTTACATTTTTTGGAAGCTTACTTACTTCAACTGTTTCTCTGGCCGGAGGGTTTGTTTTGAAGTATTGCCCATAAGCGTCATTGATCGTACCAAACTCATCCATACTTTTGATAAAAATCGTGCATTTTACCACATCTGAAAAGGAAAAACCTGCCGCCCTCAACACTGCCTCGAGATTTTTCATCACCGCATGTGTCTCTTCGGTAATGTTTTCATTAATCAATTCACCGGTATCAGGGTCCAAGGGGATTTGGCCTGAAACATAAAGGGTATTTCCTGCCAATACGGCCTGAGAATAGGGTCCGATAGGAGCAGGAGCTTCTTTTGTGTAAATAATCTGATTTGCCATGGGTATTATTCTAATTCTAAATTGGTAATCTTTTCACTTTGCTTTTGCTTCATTCCAAAACACATCCATTTCGGACAAAGTCATATCAGCTAAATTTTTTCCTGCTTCTTTCGCAGCACTTTCTAAATATTGAAATCGCTTGATAAACTTGAGATTGGTTCTTTCTAAGGCTTCTTCTGGATCAATCTCGATAAAGCGAGCATAATTGATCAAAGAAAATAGGAGATCACCAAACTCACCCGAAGCCTTGGCTTTATCAATAGGAGCATTATCTGCTACATTAAACTCCTCTTTAAATTCCTGCATTTCCTCCTCGACCTTCTCCCAAACTTGACTTTTCTCTTCCCAGTCAAATCCTACTCCCCGCGCTTTATCCTGAATTCTCATGGCTTTTATTAAAGCTGGAAGTGATTTTGGAACGCCTCCTAGTACAGAAACATTGCCCTTTTCCTTCAGTTTTATCTTTTCCCAATTCTGTTTGACCTCAGTATCGTTTTCTGCAGATTCGTCACCATAGATATGCGGATGTCTCCTGATTAATTTTTCACAAAGAGAATCGATCATCGTTTTGATATCGAAGGTCTCTTCTTCGGAACCAATCTTGGCATAAAAGACAATGTGCAAGAGAATATCTCCCAGCTCTTTTTTAATTTCCTCCGGATTTCCTTCCAATATCGCATCGGATAATTCAAAGGTTTCTTCGATTGTCAAATGCCTCAGACTTTCAGTAGTTTGCTTTTTATCCCAAGGGCATTGAGCACGAAGCTCATCCATGATGGTTAATAATCGGTCAAATGCTTCAAGCTTTTCGGCTCTGGTACTCAAATTAGACATGCTTAAGGAAACTATGCTGGATTTATGGACGTTTTCGAAGTAAAGCTTTAAATTTGCGCAAATTAATCCGTTATGGCAACAGTATATCTAACCCTTGGTTTCGTAGCATTATTCTTCATTTTGATGTCAGTAAGGCTGATTTTCCTTAAAAATGGAGAATTTAAAGGCACTTGTGCTTCGCAAAACCCATATTTAAATAAAGATGGAGAAACCTGCAGTTATTGTGGAAAAACCGTAGATGCAAATAGTAGCTGCGGAAATCCAGACAATGAGGTGGATAAAGTAATGGCTAAATTCAAATAAATTTTCTGGCCTAAGAATCAGTTTTTCTAATATCAACTAAATCAATTACCGTACGTGTCGTTAATCAAATCTATCTCTGGGATCAGAGGTACAATAGGAGGTAAAGCAGGAGAAGGTCTGACTCCCTTAGATGTCGTAAAATTCACTTCAGCATATGGTTCTTGGGTACTGGAAAACACCGGTAATCCAAAAATCATTATCGGAAGAGATGCGAGAATCTCTGGTGAGATGATTTCAAAGTTGGTTTCCGCCACCCTTCAAGGGATGGGGATTCATGTTGTAGATCTGGGATTGAGCACTACCCCAACCGTGGAATTTGCTGTTCCACTGGAAAAAGCCGGCGGTGGCATCATCTTGACTGCCAGCCACAATCCAATTCAATGGAACGCATTAAAACTTTTAAATGCGAAAGGCGAATTTATCTCGGATGCTGAAGGAAAAAGCATTTTGGAGAAAGCCGAAAAAGAAGATTTCACTTTTGCAGAAGTAAAAAAATTAGGCGAATACACTCAGATTGACGACTACATAGACCGTCATATCCAACATGTTCTGGATTTAGAGTTAGTGGACAAGGAAGCCATTGCCGCCAGAAACTTCAAAATAGTGGTAGACGCTGTCAACTCCACAGGAGGGATAGCTGTACCGAAATTACTGAAGGCTTTAGGAGTAACTGAGGTAGAAGAAATGTACTGTACGCCTGATGGGCATTTCCCTCATAACCCTGAACCATTACCTGAAAACCTTCGAGACATCTCTCAGAAGTTGGATAAAGGAAGTTTTGACCTCGGGATCGTGGTAGATCCTGATGTAGATAGACTGGCTTTTATCAATGAAGATGGCTCAGCTTTCGGAGAAGAGTACACCTTAGTGGCAGTGGCAGACTATGTGCTTTCTAAAACAAATGGGAATACTGTCTCCAATTTAAGTTCGACCAGGGCATTGAGAGATGTAACCGAAAAGCATGGGGGAGTTTACACTGCTTCAGCAGTTGGGGAAGTAAATGTTGTAAACCAAATGAAAGCAGTAGATGCAATCATTGGTGGTGAAGGAAACGGTGGGATTATTTACCCTACCTCACATTATGGAAGAGATGCTTTGGTAGGTATTGGCTTGTTTTTGACTCACCTGGCAAATTTTGGTAAGACCATTTCCCGATTGAGAGCCAGCTATCCTAATTACTACATCTCCAAAAACAAAATTGAGCTTACTCCAGAAATCAACGTAGACAGGATTTTAGATAAGATCAAGAGGAAATATGAGAAGCATCCCATTAACGATATCGATGGTGTAAAAATCGAGTTTGAAAAAGAATGGGTACATTTGCGAAAATCTAACACTGAGCCGATTATCAGGATATACTCAGAGTCTGAGTCTGAAGCGACTGCAGAACATCTGGCAAAGAAAATCATGCAGGATATCAAAGAGATCGTCAGCGAGTCTCTTATCTAGTATATAACCCCAAGTATAATAGTACCACAAGATGAAAGTTTATTTAGATAATGCTGCCACTACGGCCATGGATGAACGTGTCATTGAAGCGATGATCCCATTTATGAAATCTCATTATGGCAATCCTTCTTCAGTTCACAGTCCTGGAAGAGAGGTAAGGACTGCGATTGAAAAATCAAGAAAGAAAGTAGCAGAATTACTAAATGCCACGCCAGCAGAGATTTTCTTTACCTCAGGGGGCACCGAGGCGGACAACACCGCTTTGGTATGTGGAATTGAAAGTCATGGCATCAAACATGCCATCACCTCCCCTTTGGAGCATCATGCAGTTTTGCACACCCTTGAAATTTGTGAGAAGAAAGGAATGATCCAGTTGAGTAAACTGGATGTAAATGAAAAAGGCGAACTGGACTTAGCCCAACTCGAAGACTTATTGAAAAACAATCCAAATTCTCTTGTTTCGCTTATGCATGCAAACAATGAGATTGGTAACATTAATGACCTTCATAAAATTGGTTCTCTATGCCAAGAATACAATGCTTTTTTCCATTCTGATACGGTTCAGACCATGGGGCATTATGTCCATGATTTGAAATCACTTCCCGTAGATGCTATTGTAGCAGGAGGCCATAAATTCCATGGACCTAAAGGTTCTGGTTTTTTATATGTCAGAAAAGATAAAAAAATCCATCCGTTTATTCACGGAGGGGCACAAGAGAGAAATATGCGGGGTGGTACTGAAAATGTCATTGGCATTATAGGGATTACCAAAGCTTTAGAATTGGCATATTCTGAGATGGAGAATCATCATAATCATGTTTCTTCCATTAAAAAGCATTTCATAAAGGGACTTCAAGAAGCCATTCCGGGAGTTTCATTCAATGGACTATCCGGAGATATGGATCAAAGCTTATACACGGTGCTGAATGCTAGTATGCCGCCTTCTGAGCCTAACAGAGGCATGTTGCTATTCAACCTTGACCTTGAGGGCATCGCAGCGTCTGGAGGCTCCGCATGCAGCTCAGGAGCTACAGTGGGTTCACATGTCTTAAGAGCGTTGAACCATCAGCCTGAAAGGGACGCTGTAAGATTTTCCTTTAGCAGATATAACACCATTGAGGAAGTCGATTACACCATCTCAAAATTGAAAGAATTATATACAGTAGAGGCATAAAAAAAGACTTTATAGTTATAAGTCTGAAGACTTGCTGCACATAACAGCAGGTATAAAAAAAGGAGCTAAAAAGCTCCTTTTTTATTTCATGTTATTTCAAAATTGATCAATCCTTTTCTGCCATTTTTTCAGCAGGTTTATAGCCAATAGCATACGGAGTCCAAATTTCATAGATAGGATCTCCTTTGGAACTGAGCCCACTGTGGTGCCATTCACCATCAACCACTTCAAAATCAAATCCTAGACTTGCTCCCACTCGACTATCATCCCTAGAGAAAAATGTAATATTCTCTACATACTTTCCATTTTCGGCAGTATAGACACCTCCGCCTGTTCCACTAAATTCTTTGGTTTCCGAATTAAATGCAACCCATTGAAATCTTCCGCCGCCCAGGATTTTGATCGTCCTTCTAGCTCCCGGCGTAGACCTGGATATCTCACCATTCCTTTTCCTTCCTGTAATCACCCAGTTTCCACTTAAGGCGTTGTCCTCATCTGATATTCTCTCCCAGATTTCGACAAGCATTCGTCCATTAATTTCTGAGCTGATAACCATTTTCCCATTGGTCAAATCCAATTTATACTTGTTGGTTGTCCCAACTTGAAATGGATCAAGGGTAAAAAAATCAAGCGTTTCATAATAGTTGCCATCTTTAAATTCGTAGGGACCACCTCCAGCACTGATAAAATGATTGTCAGCCACTTTTTTTGCCCCGAATGAAAAATAACCGTCTTCGTAGATTTTGATATATTCTTCATCGGTCACTTCTGCTCCATTTTGATGTGTTAGTTTCCAAGAGCCTTCCAAATCCTGTGCATAGCCCCAAGATAAAATCATCAAAAGAGGTATTAGTACAAATTTTTTCATGGTTTTGATGGGTTAAAAATTTCTTTCTTCTGAAATTCACTAAGAATTCCCAAAAAACCAATCATTTTTAAGGTTATTGCTATTTAAGGAGCTGTTTATTTTATTGAAGGCTGCATGATAGCTAGGCCATGTCCTAAGGCAATACACAAGGATCAATTCAAAGAGCGAAAGAAATTTCGACGCACTCAATTAATTCGGTAGATGAGATGAAAAAATTCACTTTAGGAAATTCTAAAGAACAAGTGCTTAACATGATTCCTAAACAATCGATTAAAAAAGTATTGGTGGGAGAACATAAGATTGCCCTCTTAAGGATAGAAGATAACTTCCATGCATTTCAAGCCAGTTGCCCACATCGAGGAGCTTCACTTTTAGAAGGCACCTTTAACCAACGGGGAGAAATAATATGCCCACTTCATCACTACCGATTTGATTTAAACACGGGAGATGTCAAAGCTGGGTCTTGCGGAGATTTAGAAATCTACAGGACCGAACTCAAGGAAAATGGATTGGAAATAATTTTACCTTAATGAAGTTTAGATCCATTGGCTACAGGTCCATCTACTCCTGCAAGTATTATCCCTCCATCTGAAGATGAAAAACCAGTCACCAATACTTCTGACATAAAATCTGCTATTTGTCTTGGCTTTAAATTACAAACACAAAGGACCTGTTTTCCTATTAGATTTTCCGTGGAGTAATGTTGAGTGATTTGTGCAGAAGACTTTTTGATACCAAGATCTGCACCAAGATCAATCCAAATTTTATAGGCCGGTTTACGGGCTTTCTCAAAAACTTCTGCACGTATTATTGTCCCTACTATTAATTCAATTTTGTAGAATTCTTCTGGATCAATCGTTTGCATAGACAAATTTTTTTATAATTTTAGGAACCTTTTGGAATAAAAAAGGTTAATAAGGTTAGAATATAATTCTGCGAAATTTATGACATCTTCTTTTCCATTCAAAAAATTCGGCATTTGTACTATTGCAGTAATGGCAATGTGCTTTTATGCAGAAGATTCTTTTGGCCAAAGCGAGCAAGAAAGAGTCGATTTGGAAAATGCAAAACGTGTAGATAAACCAATTTTGGAGGATTCAACTCCAAATTCCAGTAATTTATCTCCAAAAATTTTGACTCCGAAGACTGAAGCTAACTCTCAACAAAAAACTCTTGTAAAAAGAGACCTTCCAGCCGGAGGAGTAGAAAAAGATTCTAAGAAAGAAGAGGCAACTCCTTCTACTTTGTCTTTCAACATTTTCCTTTATATCGTTGATAAATTTAAAGCCGATTAAGGCAAATACATACTAAAAAGAAAAAGAGGCTGATAGCCTCTTTTTTTATGTCTTATAAAAATTCCCAAACCTTACTTTTCGGAAATAAAATCAGCTAAATCTTCCAACTTAAGCATGCCTTCATAATAGGCCCTTCCAAAAACAGCTGCATTTACTCCAAGTTTCTTTAGCTCTTTAAAATCTTCAATAGATCTCACCCCACCGCTCGCTGCAATATTTAAGTTTGGAAACTTTTTTACCAAGTCTGCATAAAGTTCGAAATTAGGACCGACCATTACTCCGTCTCTTGTCACGTCAGAACATTTCAAATATTTCAAACCTCTATCATAGAAAAACTCAATATGATCATATAGGTCTATTTCAGTTTTTTTAAGCCATCCTCGAATCTTTATTTTCCTATCTGCTGGATTGGTATCAGCAGCAAGATTGATTTTCTCTCTACCATAAGACAGGATAAATTGACTGAAACGTTCTGGGTAATTAGCCGCAGCAGATGAAATAGTCACTGTTTTTGCGCCAAACTCAAAAGACTTAATCACGTCACCATCAGTCGTAACTCCACCTGTAAAATCAACATGGAGATTGGTATACCCAGCAATTGCTTCTAAAATATGGTAGTTTTTTGGCTCCCCACGTCTGGCTCCATCCAAATCTACCAAATGGAGTCTTTTGATTCCAATAGATTCAAACCCTTGGGCAATTTCCAAAGGGTTATTAGAAATGGCCTCCTCAGTAGCAAAATCCCCCCTTTTTAGGCGAACGCACTTCCCATTAATGAGCCAAATGGATGGAATAACTTCAAACATAGAATAGAATATAATAAAATTGATTGGTTAGTATACCGAATTTTCCTTAAAGATAATACAGAATACAGTTTCTCTATTGGCAAAAATGATTTATACTTTAATTTTCTTCTGGATTAATTCATCTCAAAAGATTAAATTTTAAAACATTAACCTGGCGATTCGACCTTCCGATCCTGAGGCCCAGATTGCCGCATCTGTATGGCCTATTTTAACCGAATGAAACCCACTTCGGAAAATTCTCCCAGCTCATGCCTCCATCTTTAGAATAGTCAGACCCTGTAGGACCCACTGCCACCAACCAATGGAGTTTTGAAAAGTAAGCCACTCCTGATCGATAACCTTTGGTCGATTTTTTTGGTAATACCCACTCCTTTTTTTCTAAAACAAAAGAGGCTGCAGTGGAAGTGGTGTCTGCCATTTCCACATAATCTCCTCCCACGGCAAAAACTTCACCTTTACCTAAACTAGTTAGGGAAAAAATACCTTTGGTGGACTCACCTTGCATGAATGGAGATTTCCATTCTTCCCAAGTTTCTCCGAGATCTGGAGAGTAATAAAGTTTAGAAACCACTCCTCCAGTACCTAGCCAAAGTTCCATTCCATCTGCAATCAAAGAAGTAGCGCTTGCAGCAAAAGCCGCTTCACCATCTTCTGCAGCCGGTAAATTCAATAAAGAATACCAAGAGTCCCCTTGATTAGCTGTTTTCAAAATCGTCCACTTTCCATCTAATGGATCACCAATGACAAATCCATTTTCCTCATCTGTAAAAGTGATTCCATCAAGAAATGCTGCTTCGTCTAATTCTTGATGTTTTAGCTTCCAGGTTTTCCCTCCATCTTCTGTTTTATAAATTACAGATGGTTGGCCTGCAGAAACTACCACTGCCTTCATGGCATCAAATGCATGAATAGACCTGAAATCTACGGTATCTAGCTCAGCTACAACACCATAATCCCAATTTTGTCCTCCATCTATGGTACGCAACCAAGTACCACCACTTCCGGCAGCCCAGGCAATTTCAGCTGTAACAGGCGAAAGCCCCCTAAGGGAGGCTTTCACTGGAGTTTCAAAAACTTCCCAACCCAGAGGGCTTTCAGGAGCTTTCTCTTCAGTTGTCTGACAGGAAAATAAGATTCCAAGAGACAACAAGTATAAGATTTTTCGCATGGGCGAATTTAAGATATATCTACTTTTCTATAGGCTTCAATCAAAGCTTTTTCCCCTTCTACTCCGGGCTTGGCATTTCCATGCTCCATTCCACAAATTCCTGTAAACCCTTTATCATGGATATACTTGAAAACATTGGAATAATTGATTTCACCGGTAGTAGGTTCTTTCCTTCCAGGATTATCTCCTATTTGGATATAGGCAATTTCCTCCCAGGTCTTTTCCATGGTCGCAATCAAATTACCTTCATTTCTCTGCATATGGTAGATATCATAAAGAATCTTACAAGCAGGGCTATCCACAGCCTTACAGATCATGTAAGATTGGTCGGCATGTCTAAGAAAAAGATCAGGGTTATCACTTAATGGTTCCATAACCATAACCAAACCATGTGGCTCAAATATCTCGGCTGCACGCTTGTATGCTTCAATGACATTTCCCGTTTGAACGCCAATCGGTAGGTTTCTTTCAAAATACCCTGGAACAACGGTCATCCATTTTGCATTTACCCGTTTAGCCACTTCAACAGACTTTCTACAGGTTGCTAAGAAGTTATCCATAAACTCCTGTTTGCCACTTGTCAAAGACACCTTCCAGTTTTCTCCTCCGTCTATGACAAATACTCCCATTCTCATCTCCAAAGACTCCATGGTTTTAGCAATTAGTGTCTGCTCTTCCACTGATCTGCCTAGCATTCCATTATCTTCCAAAGATCTGAAACCTTGATCAGCCATAAACTTCAACTGATCTACTACTCCATCAGGAGCAGAATTTCTAAACATCCCAAAATGTGGAGCAAAGTCCATATTGAAAGTTGGTTCCGCTTTTTGAGCTGCAAACGAAGGAATACTCATAGCACCGGAAGCCCCTAAAAGGGTGCTTCCTAAGCCAATTTTCTTAATAAATCCTCTTCTTTCCATAGCTTATATAACTTTGGTTTTTCCAGGAATAGCATGTGGATAATATCCATCAGGTCCTGGCACTATTTTAGGCATAGCATCCCAAGCCAAAGTTTCTGGCATCAAATCAACAGTTCCATTGATCGCCTCATCAAATGTCAATGGCTTTCCAGAATAAGTAGCATATCTACCCATGATGGCAGTCATAGTACTGTTTGCCGCGTTTTCAGCATCTGCAAACTTATAATCACCATTAAATAGCGCTTCCCAAAGTCTATCGTGCTCTACCTGGTAAGGGTTTGGCTGATCTTTTCGATCATGCTCATATAATACATTCCCTTTCCAATCTTTCAATGTTCCATAGTTACCTGCACTCAAGTAGGCTGTTCCTTTTGTTCCTTGGAAGCTTTCATCTACACGGTTTTGTGCACCAGGGAAATGACGACATTCACTATGGATCACCGAACCATCAGCGTAGGTAAAGGTAAGCACGTGGTGATCAAAAATTTCACCGTTTTCTTTACCGGTTCTTAACAATCTACCACCAGTTCCTTCAGCTTTCACAGGTGGTCCCTGCTTCACCCAGTTCGCGACATCAATATTGTGGACGTGTTGCTCATTGATATGATCACCACATAGCCAGTTGAAATAATACCAGTTTCTCATTTGGTATTCCATTTCTGTTTGGCCTGGTTGGCGTTCTCTTACCCAAACTCCACCGTCATTCCAATAAACTTGTCCATTGATAATATCTCCGATTTCACCATCGTGGATTCTCTTAATTGTTTCCACGTAGTTCGCTTGATAATGTCTTTGTAAACCTACTACTACATTTAGCTTTTTCGCTTTTGCTTCTTCAGCTGCCTTTAATACTTTCGAATACTGCGGCATCTACAGCCACTGGCTTCTCCATAAAAACTTGTTTTCCTTGCTTCACAGCCTCTTCGAAATGCATAGGACGAAACCCAGGAGGTGTCGCTAAAATAACCACATCAGCTTCGGCAATAGCATGCTTGTACGCATCAAAACCAACAAACTTCTTGTCTTCAGTTACAGTAATTTTGTCAGCACCATATTTTTCCAAAAGTGGTTTATGACTGTTATCAAGCCTATCTCTAAAAGCATCGGCCATAGCCACCAACTTAATATTATGCCCTGTGTTTAAAGCTTGAAAAGCAGCACCTGTTCCACGGCCACCACAGCCGATCAGTGCTAGTTTTAATTCGTTTACTGGTGCAGCATAAGCACCAGGTACTACAAATGAAGATGCCATCAATCCGCCAGTGGCTAAGGCAGAAGCTTTGATGAAGTCTCTTCTAGTATTATCTAATTTCATATTTTGGTTGTTTTTAGGTTTAATAATCAGTTATAGGTGCAGCGGTATAATACGCTTTAATTTCTTCTGGACTTGGGGGATTGAGTGGTCTTACCAGCCTCATCCCTAAAAATGGAGCTTCTGGAAACCACCATTGGCTTTTTGGAATTTGAGGGTCAATCCTCTTCCAATCAGATTTTGTTACAAATCTTTTCGAAGAAGTAATTTCTTCTGCAGGAGTATCATAACTCCCACCCCTAACTACTCTAGGATAAAGCTCTGTAGATGGGTTGCTTGGATTTTCTGCTGGAGAACTACTATAAAAATCCGGATCATATTGGTCAGAGGTCCATTCTAAGACATTTCCATAAATATCATAAAGCCCCCAAGGGTTTGGCTTTTTCTTGCCAACAATATGCGTCAACTCATCTGAATTCTCTTGAGTCCATGCATACTCATCCATTTGTGAAACATCAGAGCCAAAGAAATAGGGAGTTTCTGTTCCTGCTTTTGCAGCATATTCCCATTCTGCCTCTGTGGGAAGTCTGTAAAATATCCCGGTTTTTAGGTATAGCCAATGACAAAATTGAATTGCTCCATACTGAGTCATTCCAATGGCTGGCTTACCTTCTTTCCCCATGTTAAATGTCATATCAAGGTATGGAATACTAGGTCTTGTCAACCCATCCACTACCTCGCCAATAGGACCTTCTGAAATGGCTAGCTCATAGTTTTTATCTAGAAACATTTCGAACGCATCCCAGGTAACTTCATGAGTTCCCATCCAAAAAGGTTCTATGGAAACTTCATGTACTGGGCTTTCATCTTCATTCCCATTGGCAGATCCCATATCAAAGGTACCTCCTTCAATTGGCGTCATATCAAAAGACACCGGAGACCCTGGAATATTTTGAGTATAAGCTTCAAAAGCTGGTTTTTGTAAATTATAAAAGGCCAGTATTCCAATTAGAATAATTGGCGCAATTGCTTTTTTCATGTTAATCGGTAAAAACTTTGAAAGGTTAAAATACTAATAATTAAAATTTTTAAAGCTCGCCTTTTGATGAACGGAAGGCAAAGGACTTAACTCCTTCTCCTTTGACCAAAAACAAAAGCTTATTGTCAACCTGAAGGATATTCCTTACATCTCCTTTCACTGAAATGCCAGATTTCGTTTTAGAAAGGTATCGGAAACTACCAGTAGAATCACCCAAGAAAACCATGGAGTGATTTGCATCATATTTACCATACCTGAGCTTGGTTTGATTCATATTTCCTGCCAAAACAATGTCATTGATTCCATCTCCATTGACATCTAAAAACTGAGATGCAAAAACCGGAGAAAACTGCAACTGAATTGGCATCTTTTGCTCCTCAAACATACCTTCTTCATTCCTTACAAATAGGGTAGATTTTAGTCTATTTATGTAGATTTTTTTAGCTCCCTCTCGTTCTTCACTGGTGAAAATATCGTCTGTCTTGACAGATGCAAAAGATTTAAAATCCAGGTATCTTTTTTTCAAATAATTCACCTGACCTAAAAGCTCATCTCGACTGACAGTAGGATATCTTTCTTCTCCAATGTAGGAGCTCAAGATCGCATCTATAGACCCATTATTATCAAAGTCTTTGTAGAGTAGCTCTGCTGGTCTCTCATCAGATACTTTCAATTGAGAATTCAGTCCCAAATTTCCAGCCAAAATATCCAATTGACCATCTCCATTGAAATCATCAATTTCTAAATGATTCCAAAAGCCTACCTCCAGTTGAGAAAAATATTGATCAGTCACTTCAGTCAATTTTCCACTCATGATTTTGAACACTTGGATAGGCATTGCCTCTCCCGCTATTATAAGCTCTTCTGTTCCATCTTGATCTAAGTCGGCAACCTGAGCATCTGTAATCATACCTAGATTTTTGAGCTCTGGAGCTATTTCATCAGTTTGATCAGAAAATGAAGCCTTCCCATCATTGATCAAGACTCTTGCACCTGGAGAGAGTGGGTATTGCCCTGGAACGACACGACCTCCTACCACCAAATCAGGAAAACTATCTCCATTGATATCCAAGCTTACTACTGCTCCAGAAGAAAAATATTCTCTTGGCAAACTTCCATTGCTTAAAGAGAATCTTCCTTTGCCATCATTTAGGTAAAGTCGGTCAGCAAAAACAGGTGCTCCTTCTGGGAAGCTATAAACTCCTCCACTTCCTACATATAAATCCATTGCTCCATCACCATTGGCATCAAAAGCCAAGGCTACTGCATCCTCAGATTGCATTGCAGCCATAAATGCTGTAGAATCAGAATAGCTAAATTCCCCATTGGAATTTTGAAAATATACTCTACCGCTTGCTCCCGGTCCTGCACCTACAAATAGATCATTTCTTCCATCACCGTTGAAATCAGCAGCAACCATTGCATTCCCATTCCCGGAAATTGCATTTGTCAGTAAAGGTTGACGCTTGAAATCATTGATGGTTTTTTCACCTCTAATAGGTAAATCCTGAGTTGAAGTGAACAATACATTTTCATTCTCAGTGTTATAATTTTTAGGGCTAATGGCATCTGATTGATCCAAGACTAAATCCTGATTGACAGAAATATCTACTTGTCGGGATTGATTTCCATTAGGCCAAGTAACTACAAGGGAATCCACCTTGTTAGCATCTCCAAGTCCAAAATGTAAAACCGGACTGACAGAAGATTGAAAACCTCTATAAATATTTTGCTCTAAAAGTTGAGTGTATCCATTGGCATATAACTTGACAACTGCACCTAAAGCAATGCTATTTTTATCAGAACCATTTAAATGAACTTTGAGGTAATTTCCTTTCTTTTGCTCGACAGCAAGATTTTTATAGACAAATGCTTCCGCATTTATATTGTTGATTACTAAATCTAAATCCCCATCATTGTCTAAGTCGGAATAAGCAACACCATTACTGTTTGCTGGTTGACTTAGTCCCCAATTTTCTGTAGCATTTTCAAACGTAAGGTTGTTATCATTTTTGTACATGTAATTGGTCAGGTTGGAGGATGGCATGTTTTTTACCATGCTAAGTAAATCTTCCCGCTTTAGTTTACCTCCGGCAGTTTTGACGTAATTGTCCATGTATTTGAGAAAATCCATGTTGTTATAATCTCTCAAATAACCATTGCTGACAAAAAGGTCTTTCCATCCATCATTATCAAAATCCGCAAACAAACTAGACCAGCTCCAATCTGTATTTGAGATTCCAGCAACTTGCCCAATCTCATAAAATGTCCCATCACCATTATTCACATGGAGCATATTTCTCATGTACTGATGATGAAACCCTTTTTTGACATTTAAGTCAAATACCTCGTAATTGTCAGGAGCCAAGAGCAGTTTTTGACGGGTATTATCCTCTGGCATCATATCCAAAGTCATGATATCTACCAATCCATCATTATTGATATCAGCAATATCATTCCCCATAGAAAAATTGGAAACATGGTCCATCATCTCAAGAATTTGATCCTTGAATGTGCCATCTTTTTGGTTGATATAAAGATAGTCTGGAATCGTGTAGTCATTTCCAATATAAATATCTGGCCAGCCATCTCCATTAATATCTGATATCGCCAAACCTAGCCCATAAGAGAGACTGGAACTAGAAATACCTGCTTTCTGCGTTACTTCGACGAATTTACCATCCACGTTTTCGAACAACTGAGGTCCAGCTTCATGCTTTTCTTTCATCAGTGATTTAGTCACTGAAACGTCCAAAATCTGGGTGGACTTGGTATTATGGTTTAAAAGAAACAGGTCAAGATCCCCATCTTTATCAAAGTCAAAAAAACTAGCCGAGGTACTAGGGGATCCGGATGCAATTCCATATTCAGCAGCTTTTTCTTCAAACTGTGGAATACCTTCAGCGTTATTACCTTGATTAATAAAAAGTTGATTTTGACGTTTTTCTGGGGGAAGATTACCCGAGTAGCAAAGATAAATATCCATTTTTTTATCTCCATTGATATCTACCATGGTCACTCCTGTCTTCCAGGGCCCTGGTTTTCCTAATGCTCCTGAAAGATCTGTGATATCTTGAAATTTAAAACCTCCTTTATTCAGATAGAGTTTGTTTCCGGAAACATTAGCTGAAAAATAAATATCTTCTAATCCATCACCATTTAAATCTCCTGTAGCGACACCTCCTCCATTGTAGAGGTATTCATACATCAGGACATTTAGATTGAGGGACTCGTCTAGCTTATTTTGAAAATCGATACCGGATTCTTGAGACTTAACTAAATTAAAAAGAGGAGGGGGTGTAGTTTGACTTGATTCAGGTGTTTCTCCATTTTCTGAACAAGAAAAAAATGTAAGGGTAATTAGGGCTATGCTGGGTACTAGTTTTTTCATAATGGTATTAAAGATACAAGCCACCCAAAAAATGGGTGGCTTGGAAATTTAAGAAACTTATTTCAAGAAACTTATTCGAATCCAGGATTCTGGACCAAAGCAGCGTTTCTATTTATTTCATTTCGGTGAATTGGGATGTAATACATCTTATCTAACCAAAGTCTATTTTCCTTACCTGGATCGATTGGCTGAACCTTATACACATAATTATAAGAATCAGGATCATATCTATAGATGGAAACAGAAGCTCCAGGCTTCAAAGTACCCGTGATATTGATGACATTTGCCTGACGACCAAGGGTTTCCTCCGCGATCATCCAACGACGAGCATCAAAATATCTTTGCTCCTCATATGCCATTTCAATCCTTCTCTCATTTCTATACAGTTCCATCAATTCATCACCAGAAGCTGTGGTAGCTGGCTGCCCAACTCTAAATCTGATTTGATTCAACCAATTTCTGGCTTCATCTTCCTGACCTAATTCCAGAGAAGCCTCAACATAATTCAAGACTGCCTCGGTATATCTTAAGATTGGCCAAGGAACCTCTTGCCAAGTATTTTGATCTACAATTGCTGGATCTGGATCGATAAACTTGCGGATATAATATCCTGTATAACTACCATTCCAATCCTCAATAGAACTGTTTCTAGTATCCAAACCAAAGTGAGGAACTACAGCACCAGAAGCATCTATCACCTCATAAGTACCAGTTTGAATTTGACCTAATGGATCTTTTGCTTGGTTTGCAGTAGATCTTGGCTTCCATTGAGATCCATCATATAGGATAGAAGCATAGAATCTTGCATCTCGATTTTCATATGGATTTGCTGCCTGCTCTGGATCGTTCCAGTCAAATTTGGTTCCGTCCATCATTTCATAGTCATCAACAAGCAATTGAACCGGGCTATTTCCTGCCCAGTTATTATAACCGTTTGGACCATTGTAAAGACCTTGACGACCTCCATTTTCCTGATTAGCATTGATAAAGTATCTAGCCATAATCAATTCATTCTCTCCACCATTTCTGGAAAGCGAATTATTGATATAGTTTTGAATACCTTCTTCATGAGAAACTGGCTCAGAAAGTCCATACAGGTTACCAGAAGCTTTGTCAATCACTGCTTTAGCAGCAGCTTGTGCTTGTTGCCATCTATCCATTTGACTTCCTCCTGTATAGGCTACTAACTCAATATTAGGATATCCAGCCAATACGGAAGAATTTGCTTGTGCAGTACCAGCATCATGCAGATCACTTGCAGCATATAATAAAACTCTAGATTTTAATGCCAAAGCTGCCAATTCTGTAGCTCTTCCATCTGCAAGAGATTTCCCTTCTAAAAGAGATGCAGCATCATTCAAATCTGAGACAATAAAATCAATTGTTTCTTCCCAAGTTCCTCTCGGGATATCATATGACTCCTCACCAAGCTCATATGGGCGATCTACGATTGGTACACCACCGTAATATCTTGCTAACTGGTGGTAATAGAAAGCTCTCATGAATTTAGCTTCACCCATCAATCGATCTACGATCCCACCATCATTTTCAAACTGTGGCTCGGATAAATTTTCAATCGCTAGGTTTGCTCTTCTAATGTAGCTATACATATTACCCCATTCGTGAGAGTAGTTAACCCATCCAATATCTGCTGGGTTTGATCTAGCTTCAGTAATGGTCGTAATACCACGTCCAGGGTGTGTAAATATCGCTTCATCAGTAAGGGAAGCAAGCATTTGCTCATCAAATCCACCCATACCAAATCCCTGGTAAATTCCAGTAACAAAGGCTTCCGCCAGTGCTGGGTCAGACCATACGGCAGATTCAGAAATCTCGCCCAATGGTTCTGTATTTAGAAAGTCGCTATTACAACTTGCTATGGTAAAGCAAGCTGCCAACATGACAAATAAGTGTTTTATATTTCTTTTCATTATTTCGGGTTTTTTAGAATGAAACAGAAAGTCCAGTATTGATTACTCTAGCCTGTGGGTAATACTGTCCAGTAGAATTACTTGATTCTGGATCCATTACTCCTAACTTATCCCAAGTAAGAAGGTTTAAACCATTTACGTAAATTCTTGCGTTTCTGATACCAACTTTCTCTGTAATTGTTGCAGGAAGGTTATAACCAATCTCTAAGTTTTTCAATCTTATGTAGTCTGTTTCTCTGAACCAGTAAGTGTTTCCACCAGAATAATACTGATCATTTCTATTAGCAATTCTTGGGTGAGTGCTACTTGGATTATCAATGGTCCATCTGTTTTCATAGATGTCTAAGAAATAGTTACCAATGTTTCCTGACTCACCAGCACTTACGTACTGTCTTGCGCCTGTTGCTCCTTGAAATAGGATTGCTAAATCAAATCCTTTCCAATTTGCAGAGATATTTACACCACCTTGGAAGGTTGGAATGTTATTTTCATCCATACGCACTCTGTCATCTGGAGTAATTGCACCATCGCCATCGTAATCCTTGTATTTCATATCACCTGGACGAAGATTATTCGTGATCGCAGTGTAGTCCAAAGTTTCCGCATCAATTGACTGCTGATCAGGGAATACTCCGTCATACTGATAAACCAAGAAAGTGTTCATTGGGCTACCAGTAGATTGTTGCCATTCTGGAGCTCCAGGAGACTCATCCCAGAAAAGGATTTGGTTCTTAGCATATCCACCATTTGCAGAGATAGAATATTGGAATTCTCCTTTTCCACCTCTTACTCCTAAGTTCAAGTCAAAACCTTTGTTTTCCACTTCACCGATGTTTTCTGCTGGAAGAGAAAGACCAGTAGTTTGTGGTACAGAGGCATTTCTTTGCCAAAGGATGTTAGTACGCTTATTATAGAACAAATCAAATTCGAAGAATATTTTTCCTTGAAGGAACTGACCTTCAAATCCTAAGTTGGAATTATTTGCAATCTCCCACGTAATATCTCTATTAGGAATTCTAGTTTCATAAAGAGTCTTCGTCTGAGCACCTCCAATAATATAAGAGCTAAAACCATAAGTAGACAAGAACTGGTATTCACCAATCTGGTCATTACCTAGCTGACCCCATGAACCTCTAATCTTGAAGAAATCAAATGTAGATCCCAAAGAATTTTTCCAGAAACCTTCATCCGAAACTACCCATCCCAACATCACACCTGGGAAGAAACCAAACCGTGTGTCCTCAGGGAAGATGTAAGATCCATCATATCTCCAAAGAAACTCTGCAAGGTATTTCTCCTTGTAGTTATAGGCAACTCTACCGAAGTAGTTCAAACGAGCTCTATTAAAGGCACCTCCACCATTATCTTTTTGCAAGTCACCACCTGCAAACATCTGGTCGATTGCAGTAGAGATAAAGAATCTTCTATAAGCATTAAAGTTGTTGCCTTCTACAGTTTCACGGTTTACACCTGCTACAATGTTAACTGTATGGTCTTCGTTGAAAGTTTTGTCATAGTTAATTACACCTCCTAATAGGATATTTAACTGTTGCGCATTTGCTTCTCTCAATCTTGGTTCTGCAGGACCTCTTTGAGTACCTACCAATTGAGGAGTAACACCATCGGCTTCAAAACCATTTCCTAGTTCATAAAGAGTCCATGGAATCTCCCATCTTTTTTGATATTGAATGTACTTATCAATCGCTGCAGTACCTGTGAATTTCAAGCCTTCCACTCCAGGAATCTTGATTTCCAATGTACCAGTAGTTTGGATGTAATCCCTTTTGTCACGATCATATCCTGTTTTGTTGGTAGTAATTACCACAGGATTTTCACCGTTTTCGATATCAGGACCTGGTAATCCATTTGGCCAATATGCTGGCTGATTTGGCTTACCTCTCATTTGCATACGGAAAATAGCACCGGCACCTCTTGTTGGGAAGAATCTAAATTCCTCTCTCGCCAAGATACCCAATCCTACTTTTACGTACTTATTGACATTTGCATCTAAGTTGATTCTGAAATCATACTGCTTATAACCAGTTGCGGCATCTTTATAGTAGGCATCCTGATTTTGATAGCCAAGAGAAGTCAAATACTTCACATTCTCACTACCACCTACTAATTGCAAATTATATCTACTCTGTGGAGACCAAGTTTTTAAAGTCTCTCCATACCAATCAGTATTTGGATAATACCATGGGTCAGAACCATTTCTATAAAGTTCTAACTCATCTGGAGTGTAAGGAGCAGATCTTACTTGTCCATTTGGTCGAGTATATTCACCATTTTGCTTGTAAGCTTCATTTGCTGCTGCCCACTCTTCTGTTGGTAATTCATAAACACTTAAGTCATTTAGCATACCAGCATACTGTGCTGCATTTGCCAAATCTGGAACTACAGTAGGTTGAGCCCATCCTTGATTCACTTGAAATGTCAATTCAGGTGCTCCTGTAGATCCTCTTTTGGTGGTTACCAAAATTACACCGTTTGCAGCACGAGAACCATAAATAGCAGCAGATGCATCTTTCAATACAGAGATGTTCTCAATATCATTTGGATTCAAACGCTGAAGACCACCCGCTCTTGCAGGGATCCCATCAATTACTACCAATGCATCATTATTACCTAAGGTGTTACTACCTCTAATCCGAATACCAGATCCATCGTAACCAGGCTCACCACTACGGTTTACTGCAACTACACCCGCCATACGTCCCGCAAGGGAGTTGGAAAGGTTCATTGCAGGAGACTTTACAAGGTCTTTACCTTTTACGGTTGCTACCGAACCTGTAATGGTTTCTTTCTTTTGCTCACCATAACCTACGACAACTACCTCTTCCAAAGATTTGGTGTCTGGTAATAAAGTAAGATCAAATGTGCTTCGATCACCAACAGGAACTTCAAGAGTTGTAAATCCGATAAATGATAAAACTAATGTAGCATCGGATCCATCTACATTAACTGCAAATTTCCCGTCAACATCCGTGACTGTACCTACAGTGGTACCTTTCACTAAGACGGAAACCCCTGGGAGCGGCAAATTATCCTCTCCTGAAATTACGACACCAGACACCTCCCGGGTCTGAGCCAATACTGAGCTCATCAAGCCCAAGTACATTAAAAATGTTAAGCCAAAAAGCTTAAATCGAGTAGAGTTTTTCATACGCGGTTATTGGTTTGGGTTGCATTAATAAAATTTAACAATCAATATTCTCGATAAATCTAACCAATTTATTACTGAATCATTTTATTTACTGACTGAATCTTGCTCAATTCAATCGATTGCACTAGCAAAATATCTGGTTTTATTGAATTATTTAAAGAAAAATTATAACAAACTATCAATTTATTCATTTGATCATTTTGGATTAAATAATAATCCCTAACATTTATTATTAATTACTTAATATTCCCTTCTAAATATTGATAATATTTTATTTAAATTATTTTTCTCGAATGAAAATTAGCTTTTCCTTTTTTTGAGCAGAATTATAGTCGTTTTACCACTTCTTTCTTCGGAATTCTGACTGACCACATACCTCTCAAATCTCCTTTTCTGAATCCCGTTGCCATATCTTCCGGGTAATTTGAACTAATAACCTCTAATGTTGACTTTGAAATATCCACCTCAGGTTTTCCATGACAATTATTGCACAAACCACCAGGAAATATGATTGCCTTGGTGTACAAAAACACCTCTCCACCTTCTATTTTTTGAATATTGGGATCACTCTCTAAACCTTGCTCAGAATTGTAGGCATAGGCCTCCAAAATCATAGCTTCTTCTTCCGTCGGAGCATTGCTGGGGTTGCGGTGTTTGGTAGAAACTCTACGGATAAGAATTTCTTCATTTCCGGATAGCTCATTCTCCAATTCTGTTGCATTGGTTTTGCAAAATTTGATTGCCTCTCCAAAGCCCCCATCAGCAATTGCCTGTTGCAAATTCTCAATTAAATTTTTCTGCGCTTTGGTCGTCAATGAATCCCCCCATTCCATGGCACTCTCCAAAATTTCTACTTCAGAAATCCTCTTGATCTCCATATTCTTGTTCACTTCTTCAAAAGCCTCTTTTGGGATTCTCTCTCTAGGTCCACAGGAAAAGACCAACAAAGTGAACACCCAGGCATATATGCTTATTCTTTCCATAGCTTTTTCTTTATAATTAAAATTACGAATCATTCCTTTATTTCTCTTGAAAAACTGAGAAAGGCAAACTATTGAATTATACTTCTCTTTGTCAAGTAAGGAATTCACGTATTTTTGTTTGAACAATGCCTTTAGCTATGCGAAAGCTTTTTTGCTTCTTTTTACTACTTTTCCTTTCAGGCAATTCCCTATTTGCTCAAAGCTGGGAAAGAATGCAAAGCTGGGGCCTAGACCTTCATGCTATTCATTGGATTAACTCTGAAACTGGCATTGCTGCAGGTGAAAATTTATTGATAAGAACCCAAGATGGAGGAATAACTTGGGAAGAAATTCAAACCCCTGACTTTAATAGGATACAAGCTATTGACTTTTGGGATGAAAATCAGGGGATCGCGTTGGGAAATCAAGGCACCTTAATAAAAACCAATGATGGGGGTAAAAGCTGGGAAGCCTTAGGCAATTTGGTTCCCTCTACTTATTACGACCTAAAATTCATAAGTGAAAACAGCCTTTTAACAGTAGCTGAAGGGGGGAAAATACTTCATTCTAAGGATCAGGGGGGAAATTGGACCCAAATATCTTCTGGAATAACAAATGATCTAAGGTCTATTTCAGTACTCAACGAGCAACTCATTTATATAGCTGGAGACAATGGAAGCATATTAAAAAGTGAGGATAAAGGGACAAGCTGGGAGAAACTAAGTACTGGTACATCGACTCATCTTAACAGTTTGGCTTTTAGCTCAGAAGAGATAGGTTATGCCGTTGGAGCCAATGGAATCATTATTAAGACGGAAGATGGGGGTGAGAATTGGGCAGCTCTTAATTCTACGGTCAATTCGGAATTGACTTCCATTGCTATTAGCCCAATCAACCCTGCCCTGGTTACCGTAGTGGGTAGGGAGGCAGTTGCCTTAAGGTCTACCAATTCAGGAAGTAGCTTTGGCAAAGCCAATTTGGGCAACGGGAATTCAAGAGATGTTTATGGTTTAAATTTTTCCCCGAACCAAAATGTGGTATTTGCTGTAGGAAAAGATGGTTATCTCATAAGATCCAATAATGCTGGGAGTACTTGGAGTACTCTTTTAGCTGGAATAAGATCAAATTTCAGAGAAGCTGAATTTAAATCAGATGCCAGAGGCTTTATTGGAGGTGAAAAAGGAAGCTTTTATATCACCACAAATGGCGCAAGAACAGTGGTCAACAGATCCTTACCGGTAGAAATGGATATAAAAGGCATGGATTTTTGGAACACAAGTTTTGGCTATGCCGCTGGAGCAAATGGACAAATTTTCAGAACAGGCAATGCAGGAAGTGCCTGGGTTTCTGTGCCAGCTCAAACTCCTGAGACCATTACAGGAATGTATCTTTTTGCTCCATCAGTGCTGTATGTCACTGGAACCAATGGTTATATCGCAAGATCTTTTGATTCAGGAGGAACTTGGGATTCGGATATTGTCACCAATACCAATGAAAACTTAGATGATGTCACATATTACGATTTTCAGGTAGGTTTTGCCATGGGAGATAATGGACAAATTAGCTGGACCAATGGAGGAAATACCTGGGAAAACCTTCCAAAATTAACGGAAAGCAATTTAAATGCATTAGCAAAACTAGACTCCAATACGGCTGTAATAGTAGGAAACAAAGGGGCTATTTTAAAATCTGAGGATAAAGCCCAAACCTGGAAAGCCATCAATACGCCATTTGACACGGATTTGTTAGATGTAGATTTCTGGAATGAGTTTTTGGGAATGGCAGTGGGAAAAGGAGGGCATATCATTCTCACCAAAGATGGAGGGGAAAACTGGTTTAAACTAAATAGTGGTACGACACGCGATTTATATGGTGTGAGCATGGGTAATTCCTTAGTGGCTTTTACAGTGGGTGATGATGGGACCATTTTAAAATATGACTGCGTGCCCCCATCTGGAATAAGCGAGATTTCAGGAAACGAAAATGTTTGTTTGGGAGAAAGTACTTATTCAATTATAGACGATTCAAGCGAAGGGTCTCAAATTGTATGGAGAGTGGATGGAGGAGAAATCATTTCCGGGCAAGGCACCAATAGCATACAGATCAACTGGACCAAGGAAGGAAGACAAGGGGTTTTTGTCAGTAGACAGAATTTTTGTGGAAATGGAGAAACTTCGGCTTTGGAAGTCCTAGTATCCAAAATACCTTCAAGTGACTTGGAAATCGATGGTCAAGGTTCGGTTTGCATAGATCAGCAATCAACATACACGATTGAAAGTGAAATGGCTACCGACTATACTTGGTCAGTAGAAGGTGGAGAAATTATTTCTGGACAAGGTACAGCTGAAATTGAGGTACTTTGGGCAGAAAAAGGTGAAACGTCTCTTTCAGTAATTTTGGCAAATAGCTGTGGACAGTCCTCAGAAATTGTGATGCCGGTTTTGGTAAATGCTCCTCCAATGCAGCCAAGTCCAATTATAGGGGAAGCTCAAGTAGGAATTGGAGAATATTTCTATGAAGTAGAAGAAGTTTCAGAGGTAGATTATCAATGGGAAATTGGCGAAGGAGGAAGAATTATTTCTGGTCAGGGGAACTCCAAAATACAGGTGGAATGGCTGGTAGAAGGGGATTTTTCTATCAGTGTAACGCCCCAAAACCAATGTAATGATGGAGAATCAAGGGAGATAGCGGTTAATGTAAATATTATTACCGGGCTGGAACCAGCTGCGGATATTAATCTCAAAATCTTTCCAAATCCAAGCCAGGGTTCGATAACTATATCCTCTGAGAATTTATCCCACTATCAAGAGATTAATCTAGTCAATGCGCTAGGTCAAGAAGTCATGCAAAAGACGATACTTGAAGGGCAAAGAGAAGTGAATTTCACAGAAATGCCCAAAGGTCTTTGGATGGTTGTTTTAAAAGGTAAAAAAGGAATTCAAATTAGAAAAGTGATCGTTAAGTAAGTAAGGGAAAAAGTTAGTTTCCGTCTTCTCCTCTTACGATTACATATTGGAAAATATCTCCAATCACTCCATTTTTAATAAAGGCTCTCTTTAAGATTGCTTCAGGTATGTAACCTGCTTTTTCCAAAACATTCATGGATTGCCCATTAAAATCATATACCTGAGCAAAAATCCGCTGAATATCGAATTTTTCAAAAATGAACTTGGTATAAAGCTTTACGGCCTCACAGGCAATACCTTTCCCCCAATAGGGTTCTCCTATCCAAAACCCCAATTCCATATTAGTTCGAAGTTCATCGCTCCCTCTATCTGAACCAATGGCTCCAGCAAGCTTTCCTTCAAACTCAATTGCGAAATTTTGAGGCGGATTAAATTTTTGATTGTGTTCAATCCAATAACGTGCATCATGAATCGTATAAGGCTGCGGAAAGCTATCCTTTAAATTCATGGCAATTTTTGGATTATTAGCGAGAGGATAGAGTTGATGAAAATGCGACTCATTCCAAGTCACTAAACTAATTGCTCTTTCTCCTGCGATGATCATAAAAGTCCTTTGGTTAATCCCTTAAGATAATAGGCTTATTTCAGAATGTATAAAATTGCGAAAAATAATTCAGACAAATAGCTTGCCTATTCTGCTAAACCACTGTTTTGCATTTTTTCTAGGTTCTCAGCCAGTCTCAATGCGGAGATAAATTCCTCAATGTGTCCATCCATGACATCAGGTAGGTTATAAACCGTTTTATTGATTCTATGGTCAGTCACCCTAGATTGGGAATAATTATAGGTTCTGATTTTATCAGAACGATCTCCACTTCCAACCATGGATTTCCTTTGGGCACCTACTGATTCATTATGTTTTGCCAGTTCGATTTCATACAATCTGGACCGAAGTACTTTCAGGGCTTTTTCGAAGTTTTTAATTTGAGACTTTTCATCCTGACAAGTAACTACCAATCCAGTAGGATTGTGAGTCAAACGAACAGCAGAATAGGTGGTATTGACAGACTGTCCACCTGGACCAGAGGAACAATAAGTGTCTTTTCTGACATCATTCATATCAAGATGAACCTCTACTTCATCCATTTCGGGTAAAACTGCCACAGAAGCTGCAGAAGTATGAACTCTTCCTTGGGATTCAGTAGCGGGAACCCGCTGCACTCGATGTACTCCCGACTCATATTTCAGCATACCATAAACATCTGCTCCAGAAACGGTAGCAATGATCTCTTTATATCCACCTGCTGATCCAAATGTTAAATCCAGAACTGTCAGTTTCCAGCCCTGCATTTCACAAAACCTCTCGTACATTCTGAATAAGTCTCCTGCAAAAATAGATGCCTCATCTCCACCGGATCCACCACGTATTTCCAGGATACAATCTTTGGAATCATTGGGATCTTTAGGAATTAATAGCTGCTTGAGCTCTTCTTCCAATTCATCCTTTCTACTTCGAAGCTCATCTATTTCCAATTTGGCCATTTCTCTGAACTCGGGATCCTTCTCTTTGTCGAGCATTTCCTTAGAGCTTGTGATATTTTGCAATACCAAGCTATACTCATCGTAAGCACTTACGATTTTTTCAAGATCCTTATATTCCTTCGTCAGCTTTGCGTACTTACTCATATCTGCCATACTATCCGGCAGGATGATCAGTTGCCCAACTTCCTCAAAACGTTCCTTTAGGGCCTGTAATTTATCCAGCATAATTAAACTTTTGCGATGCAAAAATAGGGATTATTACTCGAAAATCAGAAGTAGTAGCTTAACCCAATACAATTATTAAATCGTCCCATTCCAACAGTACTAGTAGTACCAATTTTTTAGAAGGCGGAAATAATCCATATAATGATAAAAATTCAAAGACTACCAAGCCCTTCTTAAGGTAAAAGCAGATAGATTTAATAATTTTTTGTGACTCATGATTATCTTCCACATTCTCCAATCGCTCTGACTCCTGTCTCACGAATCAACCAAAAAAATCTCCAACAATCAATCACGACTAGTTCAAGTGACGTCTAGTTGGAAAAGCCCTTCGGGATCAAAGCTTTTAGCCTAGCCCAGGGTTTCAACCCTAGGTAATAAGATGCAGTATTTTCCCCAGCGCTGGCCCGGGATCATCATTCGGAGGCGAGAACATTTCGCCAGCAAGATAGAAACAGGAATATCTTCTTGGTACTTTTGAAAGGCAAAAGTACCCCTGCCTTCCGGCAGGCAGGCAAAACCTCTTGCCAGCGTCTATGCTTCAAATCTGTCTTTATTATGAGAAAACAAATCGATTTTCGACCGATTTGATTTTTGGAGCTTGTCTTTACCTAAAAATCGGCGGATCTCAATCGAAGCTCGCGAGCTAGCCGATTTTTTTTAACGGTCCAGACGGCACACCAAAAACCTCATATACCCAATGGCAAATAGTCCAAGTGAGGATTAATCGACAGACCCCATCGGGGTCAAAGCTTTATAGCCTGGTATGAAAGCCTGAGGAAGGAAGGCTGAAATGCCAGGTAAATAAAAACCTTGAATCCCCCAGCGCTGGCCCGGGATCGTCATTTGGAGGCGAGAACATTTCGCCAGCAAGATGAAGGTGAACAATGGATAGTCCTGCTTCTAGAGAAGCAGGACAACGAGATGTGGAGAACAGCTTTCGGACAGTCAGGAACAAACCATGATCGAGAAACTCAGAAACAACGCCAGCTAAACCCTTTACCTAGTAAACTCGAATACAGAACTCTTTATAAATTGGAATTAGATTTCGGTCTGTGACCCACCGCCCGAGGTAATAATCCATAGACTAGTAGCGCTTACCATAGAAGTCTCGTCCATAGATCATGAACTATATAAAAACAGCAACCTTTCTCTTGGTTTGGATAGCTGCAAGCAGTTGTGAAAAAGAAGAACCAATAAAAACCTGCATCGATCCAGAAAAAATTAGCAATGATGGATGCACCATGGAATACCAACCTGTCTGCGGCTGTGATGGTCAAACATATGGGAATTCATGCGTAGCAGAAACCTCTGGACTCCTTTCTTGGACAGAGGGAGCTTGTAATCAATAAGGCCACTTCAAATTGAAGTGGCCTTATTGATTTTATTCTACCGTAACAGACTTTGCCAGATTCCTAGGCTGATCTACATTACAGCCTCTCATAACGGCAATGTGATAGGAAAGCAATTGTAGAGGCACCACTGCTACCAGCGGCACGAATGCTTCATGGATTGCAGGTATTTCAATCACATGGTCTGCCATATTTTTCACCTGTGTATCCCCTTTAGTCACTACAGCGATCACTTTCCCTTTTCTTGCTTTTACTTCTTGAATATTGCTGACCACTTTCTCATAAGAGCTGTCTTGAGTAGCAATGAAAATCACCGGCATTTCCTCATCAATCAAAGCAATGGGTCCATGCTTCATTTCTGCTGCCGGATACCCTTCCGCATGGATATAAGAAATTTCTTTCAATTTCAATGCACCTTCTAGTGCCACCGGGAAATTATACCCTCTTCCCAAGTAAAGCGCGTTTCTAACATCCTTATATTCTTCAGCAATGTATTTAATTGCTTCATTACTAGTCAATGCCTCTTCCACTTTAGATGGTACCGAAGCCAATTCATGTAGCAATTGAACGTATTTACTTTCTGTCAACGTTCCTCTTTGATATCCTAATTTCAAGGCCATCATTGCCAAAACGGATATTTGAGCAGTAAATGCTTTGGTTGAAGCCACACCTATTTCCGGCCCAGCATGAGTATAAGAACCCGCATGCGTTGCCCTCGGAATAGAAGAACCTACCACATTACAAACTCCAAAAATGGTGGCTCCTTTAGATTTCGCCAGCTCTATGGCAGCCAAGGTATCTGCAGTTTCACCAGATTGGGAAATTGCTATCAAAAAGTCTTTTTCATTGATCACTGGATTCCTATATCGAAACTCCGAAGCATATTCTACTTCCACAGGAACTCTAGCAAATTCTTCAAAAAGGTACTCTGCTACTAATCCGGCATGCCAGGAAGTTCCACAGGCAGTAATGATAATCCTTTCTGCATTTTGGAATTTATTCATGTAATCCCTCAATCCACCTAAGACCAATCTTCCTGATTTAGCATCTAGCCTACCTCGAAGACAATCAGCTATTGATTTTGGCTGTTCGTAAATTTCTTTGAGCATAAAATGCTCATACCCACCTTTTTCTATGGCCTCTAGCTCTAGTTCAAGCTGATTGATATAAGGACTGGTCTCAATATTTTCAATAGTTTTGACTTGCAGCCTATTATTTCTGATCACTGCAATCTCATAATCATCTAGATATACCACTTTATTAGTATACTCAATAATCGGTGTAGCATCAGAAGCTAAAAAATACTCATCTTCTCCAACTCCTATCACTAAAGGAGATCCTTTTCTAGCGGCAATTAAGGTATCAGGTTCTTCTTTGTTGATCAAAACAATCGCATATGCACCTACTACTTTATGTAAAGCAAGTCTTAGGGCTTCTTCCAGACTACAGTCATTGTTGACGTAGATATCCTCAATAAACTTGACAAAAACCTCTGTGTCAGTATCACTTTGGAATTGATAGCCTCTTTTCTCTAAGTCTTTTTTTAGTACTTCATAATTTTCAATTATCCCATTGTGAATAATTGCCAATTTTTCAGAAGAAGAATAATGAGGATGTGCATTGACATCATTTGGTTCTCCATGAGTCGCCCACCGAGTGTGGCCAATTCCAATTTTGGAAGTTAGGCCTTCATTGGAACTCAAAAAATTCTCCAATTCAGAGACTTTTCCCTTCTTTTTATATACTCCTAAACCCTTTTCGTTTAATAAAGCGACTCCAGCGCTATCATACCCTCTATATTCCAATCTTCGGAGTCCTTTTAAGATGATAGGCAAAGCTTCCTGCTGGCCCACATACGCGACAATTCCACACATAATTAAAAATTCTGTTTCTTTTTTAGAACTTCCGTAAAGAAACAGGTTTCATGCCAAAAAAAATAGCCCACTTATTAAAATTTAATAAGTGGGCTAAATCTGATTTTATAAATCTGGCTTTATCTAACCTTAGAATAGATTACCTGAAGTTTAATTTTATTTTTATCTACTATAAACTGTCGTAAAGATTGTCTAAAAGGGTCTTGGCCCGAAGCAATGGGACTACTTACAAAACCACCATAAACTAGCCAATCTTTTCGAAGTAATTGACCCCGATAAACCGCATTCAAGTAAGAAGTTATCAATTGGTTATAAGAACCTTTTTCCGAATCAAAATTAATTGCTGCTGGAGCAGAAACGTTGGGCACTTCATCACCATCCTCATTGGTAAAGACCTGAGATTGGCCATCGGCCTGAACCGTAAAATAAACGGACGTTCCACTTTCTATAAACTGATTGGAGTCATCAGTAAAATATAACGATAGTTTCTGTGGGGCTGTTTGTCCTTCTGGGTATTCATCCACTTCTCCAATCATAATATTTACCTGATTGAACGTTACTCCAGGCAAGGTGTCGAGAAAGCTATCTATTGGACTAGTATCCAATTTGATCATCATGCCAAGGCCAGCTTTTAAGCCTACTTTGGGGCCTGTTGAATAATTTTCTGATGGCTCTGTGACAACGGCAGTTGGAGTACCTGTTCTATCACTTTCAATTCCAGTAAAATATCTTGAGGAGGCTGCAGTAGAAACCGCAGTACTTACTTCATATAAAGTTGACGCTGTATCTCCCGGGTAATGATAATAAGTAGCGATTTTGGTATCGGTATTTAGAGCAATACCAAGAGTGGTATTATCCCCTTCTTTTCCTTTAAAAGCTACACCAGGAAAATAATCTCTAAATAAAAACAGGTCTTGAAACTCAAGCCCACGCTTCATTTTCCCAAAGAAATCTTCACGAAATTCTTCATTTAGAGGTAAGGAAATAATGGTGTCTTTCACTTCACCAAAAGTAAATTCTCCTGTGGCGATAGGATTTTCCTCAAACATTAACTTATCAAAGCTATAGTAAGCCGTATCTAAAATAGGCTCAGTTAAGCGATAAATATTTAAGGTTTTTCCTTCATCCAAATTTTCCCCATCCACACTGATCACTCTCACGTCAAAAAACATGGAGTCCAAAAATGCCTCAGGAGTTGGTCGCTCTTTATTTACATCCACGTGTAAACGAGTGTATCCTGTTGCTTCAGTACGGCCAAAGTAATCATCTTGCTCAATACCCACCACGAGATTACCTCTCTTGGTGGTATTGAATGAATCGATTAACACAACCTCAGCAGGTAATTCAAACTCTTCGAAAAACGTACCAATCTGGTTGTTTCCCGGAGCAAGTTCGATACCCACCGTAGCAGGGTCGCTGCAAGAATTAGTTAAAATGATGGACAAGAGGGCCCATAGGGCCAATTTAGCCGGCGAGTGTTGTGTAAATGCCGTAGAGCTCTTCATGAGCCTGTTCTTCTGCTTCGATGCTGATTTCAAACTTCTTGTCTTTTGAGAAATCCTCTATTAGTTGGTTCAATTTATCTGACACTTCTCCGCCTTTCACCACCATGTCTGCATACTGCATTCCCATGCTGATAAAGCCTTCAAAGTCTTTGCTTTTCAAAGGTGCTAAAATAGTATCATCTATGTCTACCATCTTAACCTTGTTTAACAAATCGTCGCCAAAGGTATGAGAAAATCCGTTGTTATAAATAGCAAAAACAGATTTAGTATCTTTAAATAAAGGTTCGTTTTTGTAGGTCGTTTTCAAATACATTGGAATTAAACTGGTCATCCAGTCATTACAATGCACGATATCAGGAGCCCAACCCAATTTCTTAACAGTCTCTATAACTCCCTTACAGAAGAAGATCGCTCTTTCGTCGTTATCTTCGTAAAATTTCTGCTGCTTGTCATGGAACACGCTCTTACGCTGGAAGTAATCCTCGTTATCTATGAAGTAGACCTGCAATTTCGCATTCGGAATGGAAGCCACTTTGATTACTAAAGGTTTTTCTTCTTCTCCCACTGCAATATTGATTCCTGAAAGACGAACTACTTCGTGAAGTCTGTTTTTTCTTTCATTGATCAAACCAAATCTTGGCACCAAAATTCGAATTTCCATTCCTTTCTCTTGCATCGCTTGAGGAAGAGATCTTAGGAAATTGGCTACTTCGGAAGTTTGGAGAAAAGGGTTGATTTCACTTGCAACGTAGAGGATACGTAGTTTAGACATGCTCTTTGGATTTTATCGTTATTATGGTGATAAACAACGGCACAAAGATAATAAAAAAAGCCTTATAAGCCTTGTTTTTCTAAATATTAATCTAGTTTTGCTGCTATTTACCTATTAAATACCCCTATTCCGTGCAGGTTTTAAAAACGGGAGCAGAATGGCAAAAAATATGGCTCCAATCGCTCCAAAGCCAGAAAATCATCGGTTTCGTACCTACAATGGGCGCCTTACATGAAGGGCATTTAGATCTGATTAGAAACTCCAAGAAATCAAATGATATTACAGTAGTTTCTATCTTCGTAAACCCCATTCAGTTCAATAATCAAGAGGATTTTGACAATTATCCATCCCTAATCAAGGAGGATTTAGCCCTTTTGGAGAAAGAAAATGTGGACGTAGTTTACCTTCCCGATCCCCAAAGTATGTACCCTGAAAAACCAGTTCTAAGCATGCATTTTGGTGACTTGGAATCTGTTTTAGAAGGCGCTTTTAGACCGGGACATTTCAGTGGGGTAGGCATTATCGTTTCTAAACTTTTTAATATTATCCGACCTCATCAGGCTTTCTTTGGTCAGAAAGATTTACAGCAGGTGGCTGTAATCAAAAGAATGGTTAAAGACCTTTCCTTTCAGACAGAAATTATCACTGTGCCCACTCGCAGGGAAGAAGACGGCTTAGCATTGTCCTCCAGAAACTTGAGACTTAGTAAAGAAGAAAGAGATGCATCTTTAATCCTGATAGAAAGTTTAAATCTTGCTAAAAATGAACTTTTAGCTGGTAAAGATTGGTTGGCAGTTCGAAACCAAATTCAGCAAAAATTTGAGGATGAGCCACTGGCCAATTTAGAGTATTTTGAGCTTATCAACCCAGATAATTTTCAAGTCATTGAATCCATTGCACAGTCAAAAGCTTCCAGTATCTGTGTAGCTTCTTATATTGGAAATATCAGATTAATAGATAACCTTCCAATAATTCCTTAATTTTGCGGCAAATTTCAAGCAATGCAAATCCAAGTATTAAAATCTAAAATCCATCGAGTTAAAATAACCCAGGCAGAACTACATTATGTAGGTTCCGTAACTATTGATGAAGACTTAATGGATGCAGCCAATTTGATCGAGAATGAAAAAGTTCAAATTGTCAATATCAATAATGGGGAACGATTAGAAACCTATGTGATTACTGGCGAGAGAGGTAGCGGACAGATATGCTTAAATGGCCCAGCCGCAAGAAAGGCACAAGTTGGGGATGTAGTCATCATTATTTCTTATGCAGGCATGGAGCAGTCGGAAGCCAAGCAACATAAACCTATCGTTATCTTCCCAGACGATAATAACAAAATCATTTGATGAACAATCAAAAGCTTAAACAATGGATCCAGGTGGCCATTTCCTTAGGGATAGCCGTCTGGATTTTTTGGTTTTTATATAAAGATATTGCCATTGAAAGCCTGATTCAGCAAATTAAAACCAGTAATTGGTTATGGATTGGAGCTTCTATATTTATCTCCTTTTTTGGCTATTATTTAAGAGGCTGGAGATGGACTTTATTGATTCATGAGGTGGAAGGAAAGAAAGTCACTCCCAACCGAGGTTATCATGCCACCATGGTTGGGTACTTGGTAAACTTACTTATTCCTCGAGCAGGTGAAGTTGCAAAATGCGGGGTGTTAACGCGAACGAATGGGGTTTCTTTAGGACATTTATTAGGCACCGTCATCTTAGAGCGAAGTGTAGATTTGCTTTGCCTTATTGCTACCATTTTTCTAGCATTCATCTTACAAAACGAATTATTTATTGAGCTAGCAGGCCAATTAGTGAATATAGATTCACTTTTAGCAAGCTTACAATCCAATTTGCCCATTGTTTTTGGAGGATTATTAGTGCTAATCCTAATTCTCAGGTTAATCTTCAAAAGGTTTTCTGATCATGGTATCATTAATAAAATCCAACACTTCTTTCGGGAAATTGGTGGAGGATTAAAAAGAATTGGCCAGATGGATAATCCATGGGGCTTTTGGATAGGATCAATTGTGCTTTGGATCATTTATTTCATGACCATGTATCTTGTATCTTTGGGTATAAGTAGCACTGCCAATTTGTCCAGTGGAGAAGTCCTTTTAGTCATGGTTATGGGAAGTATTGGCATGGTAGCGCCTGTTCAAGGGGGAATTGGTACCTTTCACGCACTTGTGGCCTTTATTTTGATCCAATTTGGAGTATCAGAAGTGGATGGTAAAATTTTCGCAGCCATCATCCATGGAACACAGTTAATTCTGGTTATTGTATTAGGTTTAATAAGTTGGTTAACCATGATGAAATTACCGACCTATAAACAACCTGAAAGTCATTAATACGTTATCAACAAGCAAACAATAAAGCTATGATTTTTGTCATTGTAATCCTTTTTGCCATCGCCGGTTTCGCGGTCAGTTCAAGGCTAAAAAGCAAATTCAAAAAATATTCTCAGACTCCTTTGCAGGCAAACCTGTCAGGGGCTGAAATCGCCAAATTAATGTTGGCAGATAATAACATCTCAGATGTTCAGGTAGTTTGTGTGGAAGGTCAATTAACAGACCATTACAACCCAGCAAACAGAACAGTCAACTTGAGCCCAGATGTTTATTATGGTAGAAATGCAGCTTCTGCAGCAGTTGCATCGCACGAGTGTGGGCACGCGGTGCAGCATGCAACTTCTTACACTTGGTTAAACCTGAGGTCTACCCTAGTTCCAATTCAGCATAGTGCTGGCAAGATTTTAAATATTGTCTTGATCGCTTCCCTATTTGGAGGTTTTGCTTTGGGACTCCCCATTCCTTTTATAGGCTACATTGTGGTTGGTTCCTATAGTGTCATCACACTATTTACCATCGTTACGCTTCCTGTGGAATTTGATGCAAGTAGCCGGGCTTTGGCATGGGTAAAAACCCGAAACATCGTAACGCCTAGTGAGTATGAGATGTCTAAAGATGCTCTTAAATGGGCTGCCATGACTTATGTGGTTGCGGCATTAGCCTCTATCACCACTTTAGCATACTATATCATGGTGTTTTTCGGAGGAAGAGATTGATACAGATCAAATAAGAATTGAGAAGAGGGGCAAGCTTTTGTCCCTCTTCTTTTTTTGCCATATCTTCCATATAGTTACAATAAACCAAGTATTTTATGGATTTTCAATTGACAGAAGAGCATCTTGCAGTAAAAGAAGCGGCCAGAGAATTTGCCCAAACTGAGCTTTTACCAGGTGTAATTGAAAGAGATACCCATGGGATTTTCCCAAAAGAACAGGTCAAAAAAATGGGGGAACTGGGATTTTTGGGAATGATGGTCAAGCCTGAAAATAATGGCGGCGGAATGGATACTTTATCCTATGTGATAGCCATGGAGGAACTGTCCAAAATTGATGCTTCTGCTTCAGTAGCCATGTCTGTCAATAACTCTTTGGTCTGCTGGGGACTTGAAAAATATGGGACCGAAGCCCAAAAAGAAAAATACTTAAGACCCTTGGCATCAGGAGAAGTTTTAGGAGCTTTTTGTTTATCGGAGCCAGAAGCTGGTTCGGATGCCACCTCCCAGCGAACAGAGGCCAAACTTAATGGAGATCATTACATTTTAAATGGTACGAAAAATTGGATTACCAATGGCAATTCTGCCAGTATATACTTGGTCATTGCCCAAACTCATCCGGAATTAGGCCATAAAGGAATTTCTGTATTTATTGTAGAAAGAGAGTGGGATGGATTTGTCGTAGGTAAAAAAGAAGATAAGCTAGGAATTCGAGGCTCTGACACCCATTCACTCATGTTTACCGATGTCAAAGTTCCTGTAGAAAATAGAATTGGAGAAGAAGGCTTTGGTTTTACTTATGCCATGGAAACACTTAATGGAGGCAGAATTGGCATTGCTGCTCAAGCTCTTGGAATTGCTGCAGGAGCCTATGAATTGGCTTTGGCTTATTCAAAAGAACGCGAAGCTTTTGGCAAACCCATCAGTAAACATCAAGCCATTCAATTTAAACTTGCAGATATGGCAACCCAAATTGAAGCGGCTCGTCTGTTAGTCTACAAAGCCGCTTGGACCAAAGATCAAGGCGAAGATTACTCTCAAGCTTCGGCGATAGCAAAATTATATGCTTCTCAAGTTGCGATGGATGTCACAGTAGAAGCGATTCAGGTTCATGGAGGCTATGGCTATGTCAAAGAGTATCACGTAGAAAGATTAATGAGAGATGCTAAGATCACTCAGATCTACGAGGGCACTTCAGAGATACAAAAAATAGTAATATCCAGAAGTTTATTAAGATAATCCAGTTTCAAGCTTTATTGAACAGGTATAATTACAAGAAATTACGCCTTTTTTTATTTTTTATAACCATTTATCAAATTTTTTAGTAATTAAGTAAGAAAAATCATATTTTTGATTTTTGGTTTTTCTTCAAAAAATTAATGGAATACTACAATAAAGTTATTGAATCGATTAATGTCCGCTTTTTAAAGGGCAATAATTATCAGGTGGAAAAGCCTGCAACAATAGTTAACTACGAGGAACCTGAAAATACGCTAGTCCTGCTTCATCATGGTTCTTTGAAATTTGGTGAAGACCAAGAATTAGTTAACGAAGGCGAAGTACTTTTCTTACCTGGAGGCCAGAAAACTGTTCTGACTTTTGGCGGAAGCGCCAAAAAAAGCGAAATGAGCTTAGATCAGTTTACGGAATCCAAGCGAAAGCACCTTCAAAGTTTAAGTTTCAGAGAGATTAAGAACACTGAAGATGACTGTATTTCTATGGTCAGCTTTGAATCTAAAGTGTTTGATGTTGTTAATTTCTTCAACTCTCTTGATATCCCTCCTTTCATCATTAGGTTCAACGATCGTTTGGCTACGATCATAGAAGATTTGATGAAGGAAATGGAGCAAAGCAATGTTGGAAAAGAACGCGCTTTAAAATCACAAACTGAATTATTGGTCATCGAATTATTGAGACATATTCTCAAAAATAGATTATTTCTTGAGGAATTGTCCACCAATTCTACCTACTTCAAAGATCCTAGATTAATAGACCTGTTCAATTACATCAAGACCAACCTTGGCGGAGACCTTTCAAATAAGATTCTAGCCAAAGTTGCCAATGTTTCCGAGGACTACGTAGGTCAATATTTCAAGATGCTAACAGGTATTAATCCTCAGGATTACATAGAATATCAAAGAATGGAGGCTGCAGTTGAGCTTTTGAGAACAACCAAGAAATCAATCCGGGATATCGGGAAAGAGGTTGGTTATAAAGATACCGCTTACTTCTGTAGACGTTTTAAAATGATGTACGGAGTACCAGCTGGTAAAATGAGAAGGAGAGAATCCTTAATTAACGTTTAACGTAGAATTATACCAAGCCTTAAAATTTAAGACCTCGGCTAAAAAGTCGGGGTCTTTTTCTATGCTATTACCAAGCACAACTAAGTCAGCTCCCGCTTCATAGGCTTCTCTTACTTTTTCCTGAGAATCAATACCTCCACCAATAATCAAAGGGCATGAAATGGCTTTTGAGAGGGTTTCGATCACTTGACTTGAAACAGGCTTTTGAGCACCGCTTCCAGCATCTAAAAAGAAATACCTCATTCCCAAAAAGTAACCTGCCAAAGCGGTGGCCTTTACCAGCTTCGATTTAGAATTAGGGATGGGCAAGGTTTGACTTACTGCATGAACACTGTGAATCTCACCATCATTAACAAGTAAATAGCCTGTTGGCAGCACTTCCAACCCCATAGAATTTACAAGGGGAGCTGCCGCTACCTGCTGACCAATCAAAAACTCTGGATTTCTACCTGAGATTAGAGATAAAAATAAAATAGCGTCTGCAGCCTCCGAAAGCTGCATTTGAGATCCTGGGAAAATAACAATCGGAATCTTACCAGTATGTTGCCGAATAGTAGAAACTACCTTATCAAAATTATTCTTTTCTAAATGGCTTCCCCCAATCAATATCAGATCTAAACCTGACTCTTGAACCCAAGAGAAATTTTTTAGAAAATGATCGGTTCCCTGCCATTTATCAGGATCTATTAACCAAGCCAAACCTTTACTTTTCGACTGGTGCAGATCCTTGAGGAGTTTACTTACCTTTTTCGATTTCTTCAGCATCCTCTGAGGGGTTACTAAATAAATTTGGCAATAGCTTTTCTTTGGCCATGGCTAGTCCCAGAATCATTAACCTTTGGCTTAAGCTAGGCCAAAACCCTCCAGATTTATTCGAGCTTTTTAATTTATGCTCAAGCTCTTCAGTCAAAAGGCCTTCTTTTTCCAGAACTGCAATTGCTTTTTCAGTATCCCGGTTCTTTTTACGACTCTTTCTACTGGTAATCGCAAAGGCTATCAAGCCACCGGCAAGAGCCACTGCGCCTATTTTCACCCATTGTTCAGAATCCTTCTTTAATAAGTCAAGCTGCTTTGAAAGCGTTTGCTCTAACTCCTCAGCTTTGTCTTCAAGTTCCTTGCTCATCTTTATTATTCTTAATCTTCCGGGCATTGAAAATGAATACCTTCATACCACTTTGAATATTTCTCTGAATACTTTTAGAATATCTACTAACGTAAAGAAAGCCTAAAATTGCCAAGTAAATCAGACCTACTAACAAGAAGCCCATGAAAGGCGTGTTGGTAAATTGACTGAGATAGAAAGCAAGTGAAAAGCTGAAAAACAAAAGCACTAGTAAACAGATTGCTGCCATAAAGAAAAGCAGCAATAGTCTGGAAATAATTCCTAGAAACTCTTCTTGAATGTCATGCTTAACAATATCGATTTTAGTCTCAACAATTCCTTTGACTGTCTGAACTATATCTCCAATATTTAACATATAGTAAAATTTGGTTCAAATTTGAATCACAATATACTTCAAATCGTAGGACCAAAAAAATTAGGTGAGCACCTCTATTTCTTCTTCTTCATAAAACTTAAACCTAAGCACAAGTTCTAAAGCTCTACCAATAGCAAGATTAATGGGAACCTGCCTACATAAGGCTTCATCTATCTCCTCTAAATGCATGTAATATTTAGTGGCATTTGGTATTGGCAATTCATCATTTATCGAGATACTGGCCTTTAAAAATGCTTCCTCTTTATTTTCCTTCAGGATTTTACAGGTGATTATATCTTTCTGACCATATTTATTCTTCCGATAGGAAGCTCCAAAAAGTCTGCAGATCATCCCTCTGTTGGAATAGTTGCCACAAAAGCCCATTTTCCCATCCAAAGAATGGGACTTATACATTAAGCAACTAGCACCCTCCCCTTCTTTATCTAACAATTCTAAGCTGGACTCAGCCAACCCCTTCTTATATAAATCAAAAGCAAGAGGTAAAAATTCTAATGCGCTCGCCGAAACTTCAGGCTTGGAACAACACGCACCACATCCATTCAGACAGCCTAAGCCACTTTTGGAGGTAAATAATTTTGATTCCTCCTCAAGGTCTCCGAATAAATTCAGAACGGCCTGAGACTTATCAGCTAGATTCATCCCTATGTAAATTTCCTGCGAAGGTAGACAAAGGATTCACATAAGATTCTCTTAGTGCCATTTATATTTTTCCAGCTGAATTTCAGCTGTTTAGATTATCAAAAAGCCAGATATCTATACTGAAACTATCCTTTTTTCAATAGAGATCGTTTTCTTTAAGTAAATGAAGAATGATATGAGCAATAAGGAAGAACAAAAACAGGAAGAAAGAATCCGACAGGCTTTTAAAGAAAGAGATTGGAATGAGATAAAAAGCTCAGATTCCTGGGTGATTTTTAGAGTGATGGCTGAATTTGTTGATGGTTTTGAAAAACTAGCGAAAATTGGTCCTTGTGTATCCATCTTTGGGTCGGCAAGAACTGCAAGAGATCATAAACATTATAAAACTGCTGAAGAAATTGCTGCCAAGCTAGTTAGGCATGGCTACGGGGTCATCACCGGTGGTGGACCAGGAATCATGGAAGCCGGTAACAAAGGAGCTCATTCGGAAGGTGGTAAATCTGTTGGATTAAACATTGAGCTGCCTTTCGAACAATTCAACAATATTTACATTGACAGGGATAAACTCATGACCTTTGATTACTTCTTTGTGAGAAAGGTGATGTTTGTGAAATATTCTCAGGGATTTGTCGTCCTCCCGGGAGGATTCGGTACCATGGATGAGTTTTTTGAAGCACTTACCTTAATTCAAACCAATAAAATTGGCCGATTCCCGATTGTCTTAGTAGGAAAAGATTATTGGACAGGTTTGCTGGATTGGATTAAAAACACGCTTTTGGAACACCAATATATTAGTGAGACAGACTTAGACCTTTTTTGTATCGTAGAAGATGCAACAGAAGCCGTAAAAGTTATTGATGAATTCTACAGCAAATACTTGCTTAGCCCTAATTTCTAATGAAGAACACCCATTTTTATCTTATTTATTTTCTTTTGATTTTGAGTATTGGGATGTCCGCTTATGCGATTTTCAAATCTCCATCAACAAGTTCCCCATTAGCCAATCCAGTGGCTGGTGAGGAAATGCTTCAGAGCATGCCTAGACCCTCGAGAGATTCGGTCATGTTATTTGATATACCCGCAGAATTGACTTTTGCAGGAGAAAAAGTCCCGTTAGAAATAGCGGATGTCAAAGAGCGACTGGAGCGTGAAATATATGTGAATGCCTATTGGCAATCCAATATGATTCTCCTTATGAAGCGTTCGTCAAAGTTCATCCCAGAAATAGAGGAAATCCTGAAAGCAAATGGGGTTCCTGATGATTTCAAATACTTAGCTATGGCTGAGTCTGCTTTAATGAATGTTGCCTCTCCTGCAGGAGCAAAGGGTTTTTGGCAATTTCTATCCTCTACCGGAAAGGAATATGGGTTAGAAGTCTCCAAGGACGTCGATGAAAGGTATCACCTGCAGAAAGCTACTTTGGCAGCTACCAAATACCTGAATAAATCTCATGCAAAATTCGGAGACTGGACTGCAGTTGCAGCAAGTTACAATATGGGTCAAACTGGTTTTAGCAGAAGACAATCCGAGCAATTAATTGACAATTACTACGACTTATACCTCAATGATGAAACAAGCAGATACATGTTTCGGATTTTAGCTTTTAAAGTCATTTTTGAAAATCCCGGAGCCTTTGGCTTTCACCTGAAAGAGAGTGATTTTTATCAAAACCCTCCACTTAAAACCATAGAAGTGGATGATGATATTAAAAACCTGGCCGCTTGGGCAAAACAAAATGGCAGTAGCTATAAGGAGCTAAAATTATACAATCCTTGGCTGAGAGATAGGGACCTTAATGTGAAAAGAGGTAAGTCATACCAAATAGTACTTCCTCAATAAATTGGGAAGTGCTTTGAATCCATGAACAATTCAAGAGTTCTATGGTTTTTCAGAAGGTTTTAGGATTGAAAAAATTCTAAATTGAAAAATATGAGAGGGTAATTGTCATATTTCTTTCGGTTTTGAATAAACATTGAATCCATTTTGGAATTCACCTACCTCTTACCCTCTAAATTTCATACCTTTGCCGATTGAATTTGCCTAATGATTTATGAGTCAGCCTACTTCTCATCAGGAAGAATTTATTGAAATTTTTGGTGCGCGCGAGCATAACCTTCAAAACCTAGACCTGAAAATACCACGAAATAAACTTGTGGTAGTGACAGGCCTGAGTGGGAGTGGAAAGAGTTCTCTCGCTTTTGATACAATCTATGCGGAAGGCCAAAGACGCTACATGGAGTCTTTTTCTGCCTACGCAAGATCATTTTTGGGGGGAATGGAGCGACCTGACGTTGATAAAATCAATGGACTTTCTCCAGTCATCGCGATTGAGCAAAAAACGACTTCCAAAAACCCAAGATCAACAGTAGGAACCGTCACCGAGATTTATGATTTCATGCGCTTGATGTATGCAAGAGCCGGTGAAGCATTTTCCTATATGACAGGGGCTAAAATGATAAGGCAGACAGAAGATCAGATCATTGATCAGCTTTTTGCCAAGTTTTCGGATAAAAAACTCTACATACTTGCTCCTGTAGTCAAAGGTAGAAAGGGGCATTATCGGGAGCTTTTTGAGCAAATCCGAAAAATGGGCTTCTCAAAAGTAAGAGTGGATGGAGTGGTTCTGGAGATGGTACCTAAAATGCAGGTGGACCGATACAAAATACACGACATCGAAATCGTCATAGACAGGATTGTCGCAGACGAATCAGATCGTTTTAGGATTACACAATCCTTAAAATCTGCTCTTCAGCATGGAAAAGGCGTCATAATGATTAGAGATGAAGAAGGTGAAATCCATCATTTTTCCAAATACTTGATGGATCCAGAAACTGGCCTTTCTTACGATGAACCTGCTCCAAACAACTTTTCTTTTAATAGTCCTTATGGTGCTTGTCAAACCTGCAACGGCTTAGGAATCACAGAAGAAATCACTAGGGAAAGCATCATTCCTGATCCAGAGTTAAGTATTACCCGAGGAGGAATTGCTCCACTTGGAGAATACAGAAACATTTGGATCTTCAAAAAGATAGAGGCTATTCTCAAACATTATAAGTGCTCCATAAGCACTCCTATTAAAAACCTTCCTGAGGAAGTAATTGATATACTATTACATGGAGATAAAATAGAGGTTGCTGTCGATTCGATCAAACATCCGGGAACTAAATGGCACACTACTTTTGAAGGGATCATCAATTTCCTCACTAAATATCAAGAAGGTAGTTCAGATAAAATTCAGGAATGGGTAAGTGAATTTACAACCACGCAAGTCTGCCCAGATTGTGACGGATATCGTCTTAAAAAAGAATCTCTCCATTTTTTGATAGACAATAAGCATATTGGTCAGTTGGCTCAGATGGACATCAGAGCTTTAGGAGAATGGTTTGAAGGGATAGAAAGTCGACTTACTGACAAACAAAATATTATTGCCGCAGAAGTGCTGAAGGAAATACGTAAGCGAATAGGTTTCCTTTTGGACATTGGCCTTGACTATTTAACCTTAAACCGCCCCTTACGAACGCTTTCTGGTGGAGAAGCCCAAAGAATCAGACTTGCCACACAGATAGGGACCCAACTAGTGGGGGTTTTATATATTTTGGATGAGCCTAGCATTGGATTGCACCAGCGAGATAATGTGAAATTGATCAAAGCCTTGCAAAGCCTAAGAGACTTGGGCAATTCTGTCTTGGTTGTAGAACATGACCGAGATATGATGTTAGAGTCTGACTATGTGCTAGACATGGGGCCTGGCGCAGGTAGACATGGAGGTCATGTGGTGGCAGCTGGCACACCTGAGCAAATCTTGAAATCCAATGGCACCACTGCTAGTTATTTGCGTGGAGAAATAGGTATGCCTGTCCCAAGCACTAGAAGAAAAGGCAAAGAAAAGAACTTGGTTCTTAAGGGGGCTTCGGGGAATAACCTCAAAAACGTAAACCTCACATTACCTCTGGGCACTATGATTTGTATCACAGGAGTGTCAGGAAGCGGTAAAAGTACCTTGATACACGAAACCCTTTATCCCATCTTGAATCGTGAATTTTATCGATCAAAAAAGGAACCTATGCCTTTTAAGAGTATCGATGGGCTGAAAGAATTGGACAAAGTAATCGAAGTGGATCAATCTCCTATAGGCAGAACCCCTAGATCTAACCCTGCCACCTATACGGGTGTTTTTTCAGATATCAGAACATTATTTACAGAACTTCCTGAAGCCAAAATCAGGGGATATAAACCCGGTCGCTTTTCTTTCAATGTAAAAGGAGGAAGATGCGAGGATTGCGAGGGAGCGGGAATGAAATTGATCGAGATGGACTTCTTGCCTGATGTACATATTCCTTGCGAAACCTGTAAAGGGAAACGATACAACAGAGAAACCTTGGAGGTACGCTTCAAAGGTAAATCTATCGCAGATGTATTGGATATGACTGTGGAGCAGGCGGTAGATTTCTTTGAAAATCAACCCAAGATTCTTAGGAAGATCAAAACCTTAAACGACGTTGGCCTTGGTTATATCACTTTAGGTCAACATGCCACTACACTTTCAGGGGGAGAAGCTCAACGTGTAAAACTCGCAACCGAGCTATCTAAAAAAGATACTGGGAAGACGTTTTATATCCTTGATGAGCCTACTACCGGATTACACTTTCAGGACATTGATTTATTGATGTTGGTATTGAATCGATTGGTAGACAAAGGCAATACAGTCCTGATCATTGAGCATAACATGGACGTCGTGAAAATGGCCGATTATATTGTAGACCTTGGCTTAGAAGGAGGAAATAAAGGTGGAAATATTGTCGATCAAGGCAGCCCAGAAAAAGTAGCCAAGAACCAAGAGAGCCATACTGCCAAATTCCTTCGGTTGGAGTTAAACTAACGATCTGTATCATAATCAAGGCTTTATTCCATTTATCACATTAAAGAATATCAATTATTGTTGATAGCTATCTTTGGCATTGAATGAACAGATTCAGTCTATATTGGATATTACAAATATTGGGTTGGGGCTTCTTTGCCTTTGTCAATATTTTCTTTGCAGAGCTTTCCAGAGGTCTATCTCCAGTGCAGATTTGGGCATTTGTGGTCTTGTCGGCTTTTTACCTGATTTCCACCCATTTCTTAAGATTTATAGTCAAAAGCTATGGATGGTTTAAATTAGAAATCCCCCAATTACTTCTTCAGGCATTAATAGCCCTTTTGGCGCTCAGCCTTATCAATACCATTGCCCAAGTCTTTATTAATATTGCCTTTGGCACATTGAACCCGGAGGAAGACTTTAAGTTTTTGGTGATTTTCGCCAACTTATTCCTGAGTTTCCTGTTTTATGCCATCTGGTTCCTGTCTTATTTTCTATTTCATTTCCTGGACAACTATAACACTTCATTAAAATACGAGGCTAAAATCAACGAGATCAGGCTAAATCACCTCAAAAGTCAATTGAATCCTCACTTTATTTTCAATGCGCTCAATAGCGTTCGTGCTCTAGTAGATGAGGATCCTGCCAAAGCAAAATCTGCAATTACCAGAGTTTCTAATATTCTTCGTTTTTCCTTAATGATGGACAAAAAGCAGGTCATTGAATTCAATGATGAGATGAATACTGTCAAAGACTATCTTGCTCTAGAATCCATTCGTTTTGAAGAAAGGCTACAGGTTTCTTACATCATAGAAGATGAGGCCTATAGTTATAAAATACCTCCTATGATGCTTCAGACAATTGTCGAGAATGCCATCAAACATGGTATTTCTAACCTCCTCAAAGGGGGAATCATAGAGATCAAATGTAGAGAAGGAGTAGATGATGATTTATACATCCAAGTCAAAAACAGTGGTCGATTGTTGTCCCAACCAAGCCTTCAGCCCAAAGGTGAAGGAGGACATGGCCTTAGTAACACCCAACAAAGGTTAAAACTTATTTATGGAGATAAAGGCACTTTACGTATCTTTAACTCTGGGACACAGTATGTGATCACTGAAATAAAAATTCCTAAGAACAGAGTTAACTTAGAATAACAAAATCCATATATAAAAATGCGAGCGATTGTAATAGATGATGAAAGACTAGCTCGAAAGGAGCTAATCACCCTTTTAAATCAATTGGAAAGTGTTGAAGTTGTAGGAGAAGCAGTGAATGTGGACGATGCAAAAGAGAAAATTGATCAGCTAAGCCCGGATGTCATATTCCTTGATATTCAAATGCCAGAAAAGACAGGTTTTGAATTACTTGAAGAACTGGACAATGTTCCTCACGTGATTTTCACCACAGCCTATGATGAATACGCCCTAAAAGCATTCCAAGTAAATGCTTTGGATTATTTATTAAAACCAATTGAGCCAAAGAGATTAGAGGAGGCGATTACAAAACTCACTGCCAAAATTGATGGGTCTGCTAAAAAGGAAGAGGAAGAATTTCCTGTCAATCAAAAAAAATTAACCCTGCAAGATCAAGTATTTGTCAAAGACGGGGATCGCTGCTGGTTTGTAAGGCTCTCTAATGTGAGGTTATTTGAATCTGATGGTAATTACATTAAGGTTTATTTTGACAACTTTAAGCCTATGATCCATAAATCCTTAAATGCTTTGGACGAGCGATTGGACGAGAAATCATTCTTTAGAGCAAGTAGAAAACACATTATCAATTTAGGTTGGGTTGAAGGTATAGAACCCTGGTTTAATGGTGGTCTTGTAGTGACTCTTAAAGGTGGAGATAGGATAGAAGTCAGCAGAAGACAAGCTGCTAGATTTAAGGAAATGATGAGTCTTTAAGGATTAAAATATTTCGTATCCATTAAAAAGCATTTGATTTCCAGAATTAAATTCTGTAATTAGTGTATACTAAAGTTCTAGATTTAAACTGGAGCTTGTCAAACCTTTAATGATTGCCTAAAGCTACTTATGAGAGAAGAGCGGATATTAATAGTCGAAGATGAATTAAGCATCGCTGAAAACATCCAGGAAATTCTTGAACTCCTAGGGTACACAAATATTGATATAGCCAACTCGGCCAATCAGTGTATCAAAGTAATCAAGAAATTCAGACCGGATTTGATTTTCATGGATATCAAACTCAAAGGAGATAAAGATGGAATTGAACTCGGGGAGATTGTGAAGCAAATGGTAGATGCGCCATTAGTTTATGTTACTTCTTACAGCGACCCTACCATTATCGAGAGAGCTAAGAGAATAAACCCAGCAGGGTTCATTGTGAAGCCATTCAACACCAATGATATCCATGCGATCGTGGAGATTGTTCTTTATAATAAAAGGACAAAACCAAGTACAGATACAGCAGTCGTTAATAACACTACTGACAGCCCATACCTAGTAACAGACGCGGTATTTATCAAGGCAGACAATGCATTTGAGAAAGTACCTTATGAGGACATTTACTATGTAGAAGCGAATGGTAATATGGTGACTATTTATACCAAAAACCGGGATTATAGCATCCGTAAGTCCATGAAGGAAATCGAAGAAATCCTTCCATCCCATATTTTCCTAAGAGTACAGAAATCTTACATTGTCCATCTTGGACAGATAGAACACTTCACCACCAAAGAAATCACCCTCAAAGGTGGGGCTATCGTCCAAGTAGGTCGACAATATTATAACAGTTTCTTAGCGAAACTGAACACCATTACAGAGAGTTGATCAAAACAAAAGAGGTGGGCAAAACCCACCTCTTTTGAATAACCAAACAATCAACCAAATTAACCCTTACGAGTAATTATCTTTAAGATTTTACAGGCCTGAGTTCCAGCATTTCGCTTGAGATTTCAGGCTTTATTGTTTTTTGATTAAGGTGATATACACCTTCGCTTTGTCCGATAGACTTCGTTGGTTTAGTAGTTTCAAATCGGGCAGTATGATCTTGTGTGTAAGAACTTGCTTCTGTTTTGGCCTTCCAAACAATGGTGAAAGCCATTAGTAAGCCAAGTACAGCACAAATGTTTTTTTGGGATAAGTATGTAGCTATCATGGCAGTAAATAATTGGTTTAAATTCGTGATAGGTATATGCCAAAAAGTGACCCAAACTGAAAAAACAGCCTGATTTCGCATTAGAGGTACTTTTCACAGTTTACACCTGTCCACTTCCGTACACATAAAAGTCAGGGTCGGACAAAAAACAATACAAAATTTGGTTACAGACAAATGCAAGATTTAACCTTTTATTAGCAGAAATTAGGAAATAAAAGGAGTTGCTAAATTTTAGGATCGATCTTCAAAAGGTGTAAAATGACAACCTTACTGATTTATTCCATGGAGTATAGAAGTCTAAATATTCACAAATAGACTTATAATTTCAGGTTACAACTAAGAGCGATTTCAGGTCAACTTAAGCTATCAACAAGTAAAAAGTAGATTAAGGGGATTTTCTGATGCCGGAGTAGGGCTTGGAGTTGAGTACCGATTTCCTATTGTTAAAAAAATCGGACTTGATGGCTTAGGTGGAATTGGATATGAAAAATTGCTTGATTGTTCAATATGTTATTCAGAATGGTTTCAAAATGGATATTGGATGGGGATCGGACTTTCCAAAACGATCCAAATCAAGTCTAAAGATACTTTTATGGCTCAACTCCGCTATAGGCGGGTAGGGTTTGAAAGAAATGAGGCTACTTAAATAGACGGGAATGGGGAGGTGTTACAGTATAATACTACTGATCATGGTCAAGAAGTTTTTGGTTTAAGATTAGGATATATTATACCTATAAAGATACCTTTAGTTCTTTCTTACACCTATGAAAAAGCCAGCTATCATTGGATCAATTCGCTGGCCATTGGTGTCCAACTTTGAGATGAAAAAACACTAGGCTAGTTTAAAAAATCAATTCAAGAATTACCTATCCTTTGAATTCTATGGTAGGCTAGAAAAACTAGCCTACCTTTCTTTTTTCCTCAACTTTTTATAAAATACTACAGTAATTCATTGGCCAAGTTTGCCAATTCAGATCTTTCTCCTTTTTCAAGCTTGATATGCGCATAAAGAGGATGATCTTTTACTCGATCAATCAAATACGAAAGTCCATTGGATTGCGAGTCCAAATAAGGCGTATCGATCTGGTGAACATCCCCAGTAAATACGATTTTGGTGTTTTCACCAGCTCTTGAGATAATCGTCTTGATCTCATGCGGAGTCAAATTCTGGGCTTCATCCACGATAAAGAAGATATTCGACAGCGATCTACCTCGAATATAGGCCAAAGGCTGAATGACGAGCTTCTCTTGGTTGACCAGCTCCGTAATTTTCTGGAATTCTTTATCAGTCTCTTTGTATTGATTTTGTATAAATTTCAGATTATCCCAAAGTGGCTCCATGTACGGATTCAATTTGGACTTAATATCCCCTGGTAGGTAACCGATATCTTTATTGCTTAATGGCACGATCGGTCTTGCCAAGAAAATCTGCTTGTAATCCCTGCGTTGTTCTAGCGCTCCAGCTAATGCCAAAAGTGTTTTCCCAGTTCCTGCTACACCTTGTATTGATACCAAGCGTATTCTTGGGTTGGTAATGGCATTGAGGGCAAAAGTCTGCTCAGCATTTTTTGGTTTAATATTGTAGGCAAGCTTTTTATCAACCCTTTCCAGTATATTTTCCTCAGGGTTGAAATAAGCCAAGACAGAATTCTTATCACTTTTTAATATATAATAAGCATTTGCCTTTCTTTTCCTTGTCCCCAATACGGCCTTTGCCTCAATAAAGCCTTGCTCATACAGTTTATTAATAGAATCAGGGTCGATGTTATCCAAGTAATACTTCCCTGTATTCTCAAGTTCAGTGATATTCTTGATCTTCCCAGTTTCATAATCTTCCGCAAGGAGCTCCAAAGATTTGGCTTTCAATCGGAGATTAATATCCTTGGAAACCAGAATGACCTTTCGGTTTTTTTCATGCTGCTTGAGGTAGAGGGCGGCATTCAATATTTTATGATCATTCTTTTCCTCCCCAAAAATCTCATTGGCATTGATCTGATTCTCTGGATTCATCAGGATCCGAAAGTTCCCTTTCGTTTTCCCATTCAGTGGAGTCCAGTTATGAATCATCTGATCTTTGGATAGCTTATCCAGCAATCGAATAAATTCCCTCGCCTCGAAGTTTTTGGTGTCATTGCCTTTTTTGAACTGATCTAGTTCCTCCAAAACTGTGATCGGAATGACCACATCGTGTTCGGCAAAATTCATAATGGAGTTATGTGCATAAAGGATTACTGATGTATCCAGCACAAAGATTTTCCGATCTTTATCGGCTTTTGCTCTTGGCATGCGCGTGGTAGGTTCTAATGGTACTGAGTTAGTATAATTTAGAAAAATATTGTTTGTATTGCCTCTCTTTTGACAATAAATTATGATTAACAATTGACCTGATTCAGCTATTTGTTTGACAATCAAGTCAATAAAAAAAGGATAGAAATCGAATTCCTATCCTTTTTTTCCTTTTCTAGTTCAAAAATTAAGCAAGCAATGCAGCAATATCATCCTGATCCAAACTTTTCATAAAACTCTCCTCTGTTCCAATCAACTCTCCAGCCAAAGCCAACTTCCTGTTTTGAAGCGCCATGATCTTTTCCTCTACCGAGTTTCTACTAATAAACTTATAGATGATCACTTTATTCTCCTGACCGATCCTATGTGCTCTATCGATTGCCTGAGCCTCAACTGCTGGATTCCACCATGGATCCAATAAGAACACATATTCTGCTTTGGTCAAATTCAAACCAACACCACCTGCTTTTAAGGATATCAGGAATACTTTAATGTCATCATTCTCCTGAAATGCTTCTACCTGAGCTTGTCTATCTTTTGTTGACCCATCTAGGTAAGAATATGGAATTCCTTCCTTGTCCAGGTATTCCTTAACAATGGAAAGATGACGGACAAATTGACTAAACACCAACACCTTGTGATTTTCAGAAATAGTGGACTGAAGCATATAGGTAATATCCTCCAATTTTCCTGACTCACCTTCATAGTCATCTCTGACCATCTTAGGGTGATTGGCAATTTGTCTTAACTGAGTTAAACCTCTTAGCAAAGTAAACTGCTGCGTATTTCTTCCTGTCGCCTTGATATCGGAAATAATCTTCTCCCGGTAATAATTCTTCACCTCTTCGTATACATTTTCCTGCTCTGTCGTCATGGCAGAATACTTCACATTGGTGATTTTTTCTGGAAGATCTGTTGCTACTTGAGATTTAAGCCTTCTTAAGATAAATGGCTTAATCATCGAATGAAGCTTCTGTGCTTTATTCTTATCGTTTTGCTTCTCAATTGGAAGCAGGAATTGCTTTTTAAAAGAATGCTGCGTTCCCAAGAGCCCTGGATTGATGAAATTCATTTGAGACCAAAGATCCATCGTACCATTTTCCACAGGCGTACCGGTAAGGATCAGCCTTTGCTTGCTCTTTAGCTGATTCACAGCTGCAGCGATATTACTTCCTGGATTTTTGATTGCCTGAGACTCATCTAAAATCACATAATTAAAGAAGAACTCCTTAAGAATATTGATATCCAGACGAATGATTCCATAGGATGTCAAAACCAAATCGTAATCACTGAATCGATAGGGGTCTTTAACTCGCTGGGTGCCGGTATAGACTAGGATTTTCAAATCTGGCGTAAACTTCCTTGCCTCCAACTCCCAGTTATAAATTAAGGAAGTAGGCATTACCAAAAGCGATGTTTGACCTTGATTAACTTCCGCTTCATGGGCCAAAAGTGCAAGAGTTTGTACCGTCTTACCCAGACCCATGTCATCCGCCAAACAGCCACCAAATTTGAATTCGTTTAAGAACCTGAGCCAATTGAATCCAGCATGCTGATAAGGACGTAAGGTCCCAGCAAATTTGCCTGGAATCTCGTAGTCTTCAATACTTTCAAAATCTCGAAGTTGCTCCAGTTTTCTACTGAGTGTTAACTGAACCAAGTTTCCAGATTCTAAGGTCTTCGCCAAAGCCAAGTGATGCTTTCTCATCACTAGCTGCCCTGTATTTCCTTTATCCTCTAAGAAAGAGAATAGCTCAGAGTAATTGACAAACCAAGAGGCTGGAATCACTGCAAACTCACCATTTGGGAGCTCAAACTCTGTTTTCCCTTGAACTAACAGCTTCCGAAGCTTGGCAAATGGGACTAAATATATTCCAAACTTAATCTGTGCATTGACATCAAACCAATCAATATTTTCTTGAACTTCAATAGAAATCTGTGCTTGTCCAATATGGTATACTTTTCCTCTTGGACTTTCTTTCTGCTCAAATTTATATCCTTCGATTTCCAACCTATCCAAATGTTGGCTGATCCAATCGAAAGCTTTTGTTTTGGACATCCCCCTTTTTCCATGATCAAAATCAAGTCCTCTCTCTTCTAGGTATTTGATGATGGCCTTTTCTTTTTCCTTGCTTCGGATGACTTTATGAAATATATAATGCTCACCATTTTCTTCCAGCCTTACCGAATTATTGATGGATTCGGCCGAGTCAAATGTGTAATCTCCATATTGATATTTCAGTGAAAATACGACTTGGTCCTCCACTTTATTTTCTACAGCATCCCCAAACATATCAACCCCTAAATTCCCGGGAAGATCTGCTATACACAGGATCGGTTGTGGGTTTCCACGTTCTACTTTGATATCAAAACCTTCTGCATAAACATCAAAAACCGATAAAAGCTGTGTGATGAATTTTCGATAGTATTCGCGTTCAAAACGCTTATCAATCACAATGAATTTCTTATTTAAAAATGGCTTCAACTTATTACCGTCGATACCTTTTGCAAAGCTGAACAGCATATTATTTACCACGAGCCATGCAGGGTTATGACAAACTAGAAAGCCATGCCTGTATTGCCATTCCAGCTTCGTTCCTTTATACTTGATCGTAGGAAAGTAATGCGTATTTTCTTCATTCTTGCGAAAGTGGAAAAGGACAGTTGCCTTTTCATCTGCCACTTCTATTTCTTTCCAAATAGGATTGCCATCATTCCCCATTTCAAAAAACCTTTTCCCTTTCAACAAAGGAAAAATCTTTGATCGTGTGATTTCCAGATTCTCCTCAATCAATTTCTGAATGGATTCATTCACACCTTTACCCTCATAGATTTTTCTAAGGAATTCTTTTGGCTTTAGGTTTCGCTTATTGTATTTCTTGACCACCTGATCCTGCTGCATGCTATCCATCAACTTGATCAGCTCAAAATCAGCTTTATCCAATTTGGAAGAGAATTCATGGGCATTGACAGAACTGATATTTTGATTGGCTAAAGAAAGCCTTCCTTGTTCATCCAGTTGGATAACATAGGAATCTAGCAGCAATCCTAAATACTCATGGCTAAAAAGGGAATAAATTATCTCAAATGGCTTTTCTGGATCAACTATCATAAAAGGTACTAGAATAATGAAAGGTCATTTCTTAAAAAAGAAATTCTTAAAAGTGACCAAAAGTGACATGATCATCACATTTTGCGATGAATGCAGTTTGAAAATTACATAAAAATTGCTCAGAAAGGAGTTTTAGAGCCCTTTTTTTTCAAAAAATGTGACAAAAAATCATAATCCCATAAAAAAGGCTCCAACCTAAAAATATAAGATGAAGCCTTTTAATTAGTTACTTTCCTGCGGGGTTTCGATTCTTTCATCCTCCTTTTCCTCAGCTTTGGGATTAGGTTTTGGATCTGGAAAAAAGCTCCCTTGAAATATCAAGATGATAGCAACACCAATAAAAATAGAAGCATCAGCCACATTAAAGATAGGCCAAAGTGCAGTATAATCACCTCCCCATATAGGAAGCCAATCAGGCAAATACCCTTCCCAAATATCGAAGTAAAACATATCTACTACTTGCCCGTGGAACCAAGGAGATGGTGCATTGTAAGGTGCATTATTTAACCAAACTCCATAGAAGATAGAATCTACCAAATTACCAATAGCTCCACCTAGAATCATGGCAATACATACAATGAAAGTCGGATGACTCTTAGCCTTAATGATCGTATATAAATAATAACCTATACCGGCCATGGCTACTAATCTAAAAGAAGTCAGAATAAGTTTCCCGTATTCCGATCCAATTTCCATCCCAAAAGCCATCCCAGGATTCGTTGTATAATGTAGTTTAAACCAATCGCCAAAAACTTTTATTTGCCCGGGGGATCCAAAATCCATTTCGAAATGAACGAGCATTTTCACCGCTTGGTCAATCAAAATCACTAAGAAGGCAATACCAAAATATTTGATGTATTTATTCATTCTTTCCTTTTCGCCCTCAGGCCTTTTCCACTTTTAAATTGACTTCAAAATCATCCATATCTAATAATGAACCACCTTCTAACTCTGGAACAATTTGCAAACTCAATGCTTGTGTTTCTGATTGGATATAGTCTCCAAAGCTCTCAACAGAAGCTTGAACAACATCGATCCCAGCGGCAATAGAGATATTGATTTTATCTTGAACTTCCAGTCCCATATCTTTTCTGAGGTTCTGAATTCTATTGACCAAATCTCTTGCAACACCTTCTTGCTTCAATTCATCTGAAATGGTCACATCCAAGGCTACTGTCACTCCAGCATCGGAAGCTACAGACCAACCTGGGATATCCTGTGAACTGATCAAAACTTCTTCAAGCAGCAATTCCAAAGGCTCACCCTCCACATCTACGCTGATTTTTCCTTCACGTTCGATTTCTGCAATTTGTTCTTGTCCCCAGCTTTTGATAGCAGCAACAACAAAACGCATTTTTGGGCCTAATTTCTTACCCAATACTGGAAGATTTGGCTTTACATCTTTAACAAGGATTCCAGAGGCATCATCGATAAACTCTATATCCTTGATATTAACCTCAGATTTGATCAACTCAGAAAGATGTTTGATCTGCTCTTTGGTTTTTTCTTTCAAGATAGGAATCAAAATACGCTGTAACGGCTGACGAACTTTGACTTTCTCTTTCTTTCTTAATGAATGTACAAGAGAGGAAATGGTCTGTGCCAAAGCCATGCTTTCTTCAAGATCCGTATCCACTAAGCTGCTGTTACCTTTAGCCCAGTCTGTTAGGTGAACAGAAATTTTTCCATCCTGGCTCGCCTCTGTTAAGTTTTGATACAACCAATCAGAATAGAACGGCGCAAAAGAAGACATCAACTGAGAAAGTGACAATAAACATTCGTAAAGCGTCTCATAAGCAGCTTGCTTATCCGCATTCATTTCACCTCTCCAGAAACGTTTTCTCGCCAATCTTACATACCAGTTGGATAGCTGATCCACCGTAAAGCCCATGATAGCCCTTGTTGCTTTGGTTGCATCATAATTATCCATGGCTTCTTCCACCTCGACAATCAGGGATTGAAGCTTAGAAACAATCCATTGGTCAAGTTCTGCTCTTTCAGAGACTGGAACCACCTTTGATTTGTCATAGACAAACTCATCCAAGTTTGCATACAAGGCAAAGAAATTATAGGTATTCTGAAGTGTTCCAAAAAATCTTCTTTGGACTTCAGCTACTCCTTCTAAATTGAATTTTAAATTATCCCAAGGATTAGCATTGCTAAGCATATACCAACGAACAGCATCTGGCCCATATTCTTTGATGGTTTTAAATGGATCTACTGCATTGCCTAATCGCTTAGACATTTTGTTTCCATTCTTATCTAAAACCAGACCATTGGCAATGACATTCTTGAATGCAATGCTATCAAATAACATGACTGCAATCGTGTGAAGGGTAAAGAACCAACCTCTGGTTTGATCCACTCCTTCCGCAATGTAATCTGCTGGATAGTTAGCCTTAAAGATATCTTCGTTCTCAAATGGATAATGCCATTGTGCATAAGGCATTGCTCCGGAATCAAACCACACATCTATCAAATCAGGCTCACGGAACATCTTTTCACCGCTTTCAGAAACCAAAACTACATCATCCACAAATGGTCTGTGAAGATCTAATTCCTTTCCTTCATAGGGTGATTTTTCCATGAAGCCCTTGGCAACAGACTTCTCAATTTCAGCCTGAAGTTCCTCGATAGAACCAATGCACTTTTCTTCTGTTCCTTCGGCAGTTCTCCAAATTGGAAGAGGTGTGCCCCAGAATCTCGATCTACTCAAGTTCCAGTCCACCAAATTCTCCAACCAGTTACCAAAACGTCCAGTTCCTGTCGCTTCTGGTTTCCAATTGATGGTTTTATTGAGTTCTACTAAGCGGTCTTTGTAAGCAGTGGTTTTGATAAACCAGCTTTCCAAAGGATAATAAAGTACAGGCTTATCAGTTCTCCAACAGTGCGGATAACTGTGTTCGTATTTTTCTACTTTAAAAGCCTTGTTTTCATTTTTGAGGATGATCGAAATAATGACATCCGTATTCTTATAATCAGAGGCATTTTCATCATCCTCCAGATAGTTTTTAACAAAGAAATCGTTAGCAGAATAAGTCTTATGAGCAGTAATGGAATGCTCTTCCATTTTTGCTACCAAGTATTCTCCTACTACAGGGAGGAATTTCCCTTGCTTATCTACAACTGGAATTTCATTTCCTTTTTCGTCTTTTACGAAAACTCCAGGAACATCATTTTGAACCAAAGTTCTAAAGTCATCTGCACCAAAAGCCTTAGCGAGATGGACGATTCCAGTACCATCTTCTGTGGTTACATAATCTCCAGACACTACGGTGAAAGCCGGGTTCGGTAAAGCTAAATCTGCAATTGGAAATAGCTGCTCGTATTCCCAGCCCAGCATATCTTTTCCTTTGAACTCATCCACCACTTCAAAAGGTATCAGTTTATCTCCAGGAGTATAATCCTCCAACTTGATATCCTTTGCTTTTGGGTTGAGATAGGCATTCATTCTAGCTTTTGCCAAGATCACAAAACATGGATCATGAGTGTAAGGATTGAAGGTCTTTACTTTTACATAATCCAGTTTTTCACCTATTGCTAAAGCTGAGTTTGAAGGCAATGTCCAAGGAGTCGTCGTCCAGGCGATGATATAAGTATTCTCTTCACCTTTCAATTTAAACTGAGCGGTGATGGAGGTATCTTTTACATCTTTATAGGTACCCGGCTGATTTAATTCATGAGAACTTAACCCCGTACCTGCTGCCGGAGAATAAGGCTGGATTGTGTATCCTTTATAAAGTAGGCCCTTTTCGTATAATCTTTTGAGAAGGCTCCAAAGGGTTTCAATGTAATTGGAATCAAAAGTGATGTACGGATCATCTAAATCTACCCAATACCCAATCTTCTCAGTCAGATCATCCCACTCATTTTTAAAGCGCATGACCGTTTCGCGGCACTTTTTATTGTACTCCTCAACGGATATTTTCTTACCAATATCCTCTTTGGTAATGCCTAATTCTTTTTCTACTTGAAGCTCTACAGGCAACCCGTGCGTATCCCAGCCTCCTTTTCTTTTAACTTGATATCCTTGTAGGGTTTTATAGCGGCAGAAAATATCTTTCAAAGTTCTCGCCATCACATGGTGAATCCCTGGAGTACCATTGGCAGAAGGTGGACCTTCAAAAAAAGTGAAGGTTTCTGCTCCTTCTCTATTAGCAACGGATTCCTCAAATATCTTTTTGTCCTTCCAATACTGAAGTACATCTTCCCCTATTCCGGGGTAATCAACCTGTTTAAACTCTTTATATGTCTTCACAATATCCTTTCTTGGGGGCAAGTAGGTGTTCATTTATTTCTGGGATCGCTTTGATAGAAAACGCAAAGCGGGGATGCTATTTTGATTTACTTTGCTTTGCAAAATAAATACCATTTCATCCACATCACTTTCTAGGAAGCATCCTCCTCAAAAGCAGGCACAAAGATAGGAGAAATCCCCCTTTTTGGGAGGGTAAAAGGGAAAAAATGCTTTAACAGTATACTTTCTTCAAAACCTGAATTCTCCATAGCTCCTATTAATACAGACTCGATTGATGTTCTATTTCCCATTAAAGGTCTCTTTTATTGATTTTGTTTATCAGTTTTACATCAATAGCAAGAACTTTACTTAAGTACTTCTTATTTTTCGATTTCATTCAATTATGTCAACTTATGAAACTCAATCATAAATTACTATTCGGAGCGCTAGCTCTGGCTTTTGCCTGCTCATCTCCAAAAGAAACAAAGGAAGAAGAGGTTGTTGAACTATCCGGGAACCCCATTTTTGAAGGCTGGTATGCTGACCCAGAGGGCATCGTATTTGGCGATGAATACTGGATTTATCCAACCTATTCGGCAGGTTATACAGACCAGCTCCACTTTGATGCCTTTTCTTCCAAGGATCTCGTAACCTGGGAAAAGCATGCAAACATCTTGGATACAGCAGCTATCAAATGGGCAAAACAAGCCATGTGGGCTCCAGCAGCAATAGAGAAAGACGGTAAGTATTACTTCTTTTTTGCAGCGAATGATGTACAGCGACCAAGCAGACCGGGATGGGATCCAGATAATGACATCAATCATTATGGTGGGATTGGTATCGCTGTGGCAGATAATCCAGGTGGCCCATTTAAGGATTATTTGGGCAAGCCTCTCATTGATGATTTCTATAACGATGCCCAACCCATTGACCAATTTGTATTTAAGGATACCGATGGTTCCTATTACATGCTCTATGGTGGATGGAGTCACTGTAATATTGGCAAACTGAACGATGATTTTACCGGATTCGAGCCATGGGAAGATGGGGAATTATTTCATGAAATTACTCCGGAAGGCTATGTAGAAGGACCCTTTGTATTTATCCGAAATGGAAAATACTATTTTATGTGGTCTGAGGGTGGATGGACCAATGACAGCTATAAAGTTGCCTATGCCATGTCTGACCAAATCACAGGGCCTTGGGAAAGAATCGGAACTATACTAGAGTCAGATACCACCATTGCCACTGGAGCTGGACATAATTCGGCCTTCCAAAAGCCTGGATCAGATGATTGGTACATGGTATATCATCGCCGCCCTATTCCTAACGAAGGAAGAGATCACCGTGTCACAAGTATTGATGTAATGGAGTTTAATGAAGACGGAACGATCAAACCAATCAAAATGACATTCGAGGGAGTTGAAGCTAACCCTATCCAATAAAGACTTTAAAGTCCTAGCCTTTTTTTGAAATCCAGCTGTATTAAATGCAGCTGGATTTTTCATTTAGAAATAAAATAATATAAAAATCAGCTTTTATTCCAGTAATTATCCAAAAACATTATAAGATTTGGTTCCATCTTGCTGGCAAAACGATCTGTCTCAGAAATAAAATCCCTGGCCAGCGCTTGGAGAAATCTAATCCATTATTACCCAGGGTTGAAACCCTGGGTAATGAAGCTTTGACCCCAATTGGGTCTAGAATTTCTTAATTAATTGTATGTATCACCAATTTTTACTAGTAAGTATTCAAAAGCATCATATGATAATGAGATTATAAAAATTTTGCCTGCTTCTGTCTTCTATCTACTGGCAAGTTGAGCAAAGAAATTTTGGGCACTGGCAAGATTCCGGATAATAAAATAAATACAAATCACTGGACATCAATATGAAAAGATTTTATATTATAAAAACTCCAAACTAAATTTTTGAATTTTTAGCTGATGAAGCCTTAAAACTATAATTGATTTTTTTATTTGATTCCTACAGCTCTTTCCTATCTATAGAAAAGATACTTTGGGTGTGAAGAAAAAACGGTATCCAAACCTATATATTATCCCTTAATTAGTTGAGTTATTTTAAACATCTGCAAATCCATCAGGAAACTGGCGGTTTTTTTGCGCTATAATACTATAACTAACTATAAATCAGCTATGAAAGGACATTATACACTATTCTTCGTTGCTTTATTACTAGTAGCCTGCAACGGAGTGAAAAAAGATTCCCCAATAGAAGAAGCATTTTCCCCAGAATCCGAAAGAGATCTGAATATCAACTGCTTCCAATACGTAAACGATCAAGATACTATCAAACTAAGTACAGAAATTGATGGAACGAGCGTAACAGGAACCCTAGACTACCTATTCTATGAAAAAGATAAAACCTTTGGTACTATCCAAGGTGAGGTAAGAGATAATTTACTGATAGCTGAATACAATTATTTGGCTGAAGGTGATAGTTCTACCCGACAGGTTGTTTTCAAAAAAACTACTGAAGGATGGGAAGAAGGTTTTGGAGAAATGAAGGTGGTCGATGGAGTGCCTGTTCAGGTAAATTTAGACTCTTTGGATTACAGCAATTCGTATGAACTCAGTCCTGTTCCATGTGATTTGTAGGTTCTTACTTTTGACATTCTGCTTTCAAATACCTAATTTCTGATCTTAATAAATCCCAAAGTCGCCTTTTTGAATGATTAGCCAAAGCTGATCTGTTTATTCCGAACTCTTTTTTCCTAAGATCATGAAATATTATAAACGACTGATTTTACCCTTGTTGGTAACATTAATATTGGGATTTTCTAAGTTCTATTTTGGAGCTCAGGCAAAAGAATGGGAGGGCTTGATGGCTTATATCCCGCACATCAATACCGTGTTAATCATCAGTGGTTTTACTTGGTGTCTTCTTGCTTCAATGCAAATCCTCAAGAGTATGTTTTTGAAGCAGTACGACATTTCAAAAGAGGATAATTTAAGGGCTAGGAAAGTCTACACACAGATTAATATCCTTGTTAAAATCGCCAATTTCATCATTATTCTTTTGGCAATTGGCTTAGTACTATTGTCATTTGAATCTGTCAGGAAAGTAGGTGTAGGGTTTTTTGCTTCAGCTGGAGTCGCCGGTATTATCATCGGCTTTTCTGCCCAAAAAGCCATTGGAACCTTAATAGCAGGTATTCAAATAGCATTTACACAACCCTTTCGATTAGAAGATGCCGTTGTAGTAGAAGGTGAATGGGGCTGGATAGAAGAAATCAACTTAAACTACATTGTTGTCAGGATTTGGGATCTAAGAAGACTGGTCTTACCTACAACTTATTTTTTAGAAACTCCATTTCAAAATTGGACGAGGACATCAGGAGATTTATTAGGATCCGTATTTCTGTACACAGATTATACAATCCCATTCGATGAACTTAGAAAAGAACTCGATAGAATTCTCGAAACTACAGATCTTTGGGACAAGAAAGTGAAAGTCTTACAAGTCAGTGATGCTAAGGAGTTTACAGTAGAAACAAGAATTTTGGTCAGCGCCAGGAACTCTCCTATCGCTTGGGATTTAAGAGTTTATGTTAGGGAAAAAATGATTGAATTCATTCAGAAAAATTACCCTGATAGCTTACCAAAAACTCGGGTGGTCCTTGAGAAAAAACCTAGTAGTTAATCCTTTTTCAGATTTTCTACAAAGTACATGGGAATCATACCCTTGTTTTTTGCAGAAATTTTGCCCCTGTTTTCAAAGTCAAAAAGGTCTTTGGTCAACAAATAGGTGCTTTCCGAAACGTTTACTTTTCCTGCAACTGACCCTGATTGTATCCGGTCTGCAGTATTGACAGTGTCTCCCCAAATATCAAATGAGAACTTTTTTAACCCCACCACACCTGCCACCACAGGGCCTGTATTAATACCCACTCTAATCTGAAAATATTCCTGGAGATGTTTGGGTTTTTCTTTAGCATAAGACTGAACAAAATCACGCATTTCTATTCCCGCTCGAATTACATCAGCCACATCCCCACCATCTCCGGTAACTCCACAGGCACTCATATGGGCATCACCTATTGTTTTAATTTTTTCCAATCGATATTTGGTCGTAATCGCATCAAAATTCCTGAAGCAATGATCCAACTCAGACACCAATTCCTCCGAGGAAATACTAGATGAAAATTTGGTAAAGTTCACGAAATCAGTAAACATGACTGTTGCATTTTCCTGGAGCTTAGCTTTGGCAAAACCATATTTTTTTAGTTCCTCAGCTGTTTCTTCAGGAAGAATGTTGAGAAGTAAATCTTCTGATCGTTTTTTCTCTACCGTGAGTTCTTGGTTTTTGATCCTCAAATCTTTGGTGCGTTCTGCCACCCTTTTTTCCAGTTCCTGATTGTATGCCTCCAACTCTTCATTTGCTTTTTCCAAGCTATAATAAAGGTTTGCATTCGAAATCCCCGCTTCCAAAAAACCGGATATTGACACCATCGTATCCAAATCTCCCTCGTCCAAAGTGGGATAAAAAGGCCAGGCCTCTTTCTCTCTTCCAGATATGATCCAAGCAACTATTTTTCCATGGGTACGAATCGGTACAGCAATGAAATAGGGAATCTGAATTTTGGCACTAATCTTTTTTGACACCTCATTGGGCACCAACCTTTTGTTTTTAATAAATGGTCTTTGGATTACTTCTTCCTCTTGCTGGAAATCAATTTCGATTTGCTTTAGCTTCTCAACCTCTGTTCTATTAAAGCCCATATTGAATTTTGGGATGAAAGAATCAAAGTTATTTGGGGATTTCCACAACACCACTGTCTTATCCATCTTTAGGGTGGTATTGATCAACATCAAGGTGTTATTAAAAAACTCATCTTCAAAAATTTGCTGCCCAAAAGAATCATGTAAAGCTGACAAGATGGTAAAGCCATTTTCTTTTTGAGTCAGCTTTCTTTTTAACAAGGATATTTGAGAGTCACTACGGATATTTTGACCTGCTACTTCATCCGAGAGTTTTCGGTAATAGTCAACTTGCCGCTGCAGCTCTTCGATATGTTTATCCTTAGCTTCCAATCTTTTACTTATGGTTAGTTTATTTCCTCACTAAAAATGCAAAAGAGCCCTGTCCAATCCAGTACCTGAAGCTTTTCACCAATCATTGCTAATTCTCCTGCTTCGTAAATTCCCATCAGCGGGAACTCCCCATCTATTGCCTCTTGCACATACCTTACATCTTCGTCCGTATGATTAGAATAGGCTGCAGCTCTACCAGAACAATTAATATATAACCCAAAAATAATCCTCCGGTTTTGGGATTTCACTCGTTGGATCAATTTCTTAGTCCTTACTGAAACATATTCCATTTCAAAACTTCTACGCATCAATTGGACTTCCATCCCGGTCTCAATATCCATCTCCGCCATGTATATCCCCTTCCCTTGAGTATCCACTCCCACACACATTCTGTTGATGTAATTCCCCGGATTGAAAGCTTCCCATTTATCCCCCACGTTTTTTCCGAGGGTTACAAAAAATTTTAATTCCTGTGGTCTCTCCATTAGATCAGGCCCCAGAATCTTCCCCACGACTTCTAAAGCCGGTTTATGGTCCAATTCCAAAATATTAGCTCCCTTTACTGCGGTTACTTTATGGTAAGCACTTGCAGGTTGACAGCCATGCATAATCTGAGAATCCATCTTAATATTCCCATGCATCAACAAAGCCATAGCCGCATTTTGACTCATGCTTTGTCCACACCACTGCCGAGTAGGCTTAAATTTCATATCTCCAAGCATTCTAGCTCCAATGGTATTTGGCCATTTTTGAATGGATTCACTCATGCCTTTGATAAAAGGAGTGCCATAATTCATCCTAAATCTTCCTTCCAGCCTATTTACAGCATCAAAAAGCAAAAACATCTGTGGTTCAGAATCATACTTTTGGGCTTGAATTTTTAACCCTAAAGATTTTCCAGTTTCAAATTCATGAAATCCTATCCCTTCTTGGATCATTAAGTCAAACTTAAAATCACCTTTACCTAACAAACCCACGATTGCTTGATATCCGTCATATCCTAGTTCGGTATTAGTACATGCTCCATTGGAAAAGCCTCCAAAATACTGTGTCTGTTCTCCTAAACAGGATTTTACTCCTTCAAAAAAATGCTCTGCCTCATGTCGGGAAGTACAAAATAAAAAACAAAGCTGGACCTCCTCAGGAAAAAGTCCAGCTGTCTGTAATGCCTGCTTGCTAGCTTCTACTCCTGCGAGTAAGGAATCGGTCGTTTCGGCGAACCCCACACCAAATGAAGTAGCTTTTGCAGACATAATTATTCCTCAATAACTACCTCAGTGGTTACTTTTAAAGGAAGTTCGATCGTGTTTTTTATAGGAGACTTTTTATCCAAAGTCTCTTTAGATTTGATCAGTTCTTCCATTTTAGCCCCATTTTTCCCCTTTAAAGTTACCTTGTAATGTAAATCCAAAGGACCACTAGGCTTGGATCTATCTAATCCCAAAACTCCGTGGATATCAAAATTAACCAATACTTCCACGTTGATTTTTTCCAGCTCTGTTCCAAAAAGTGCAGCATTTGTAGCTATTCCTGCGGTCAAGCAACCACATAGAGCAGAAGCTAAATATTCTACCGGATTGGGGTATTCATCTTTCCCTCCAAGAACTGCTGGCTCATCCACTATTAAGTTAAATTTACTCGCTTCAGTTCGGATATTATTTCCGTTTGAAAATAATTCAGAAACCGTGACAGAAGCTTGGGTTCCACCTTTCCATTCTGATTGTGCTTTGAACTGAACTTTTGCAACTTCTGGATCATTTTGGATTGCTCCAACAAGCGCCTCAATATTATCGAGGTTGACTCCATTTTTAATGTTTGGCATCTTTTAAAAATTTTTTTGTGTGATAAAAATACTAATGAAATATACCAAAAAAAGGTGCTAGTCCAAACTTAAGGTTATATTTATGTCACTATAAATCTTTATTTTGTATACACTTATTTATTTTTTATCTCAATATGACACAAAAAAATCATAGAAAAATTCAGCTTGCCCCAGATTTAGACCAAAAGGTTCAAAATTTAAATGATTCAGAGAAAAAGGAGTTTATAAACCTTATTTACTCACTTCTCAAGCAAGCAAGCACCACGGAACATTTACTCGCTATGCAGTACTTGTTTACTAGCTTTAGTTTAAAAAAATATCCAGAAGAGTTTTCGGATTATGTACCTGGATCTTTAGATCCTGGACAACAAAGAATCAATCAAATCCGAATGGCTCAGGTAGAAAAAATCAGAAGGTGGGAGGCGAATATCCTGATGGTCTCCAGAGAAGAGATGGGTCATTTGTGTTATGATATGAATCTGCTAGCCATTTTAGGAGAAAACCCGTATTTATTCCGTCCTAATTTCCCTGTTCCGGCCACGAGCTTTCCAATGGAAAAGCCCGTTAACCTCATGCCATTTAGCCCTATCGCTATTGAGATTTTCAGATACTGGGAAAAGCCCGACCACTTACCAGTTTCTGATCCACTGGAGGCATCAGGGATTCCAGAGCAAATGAAAAGCCTTTTTAATATTCCACATAAAAAAGCCAAGCCTTTCGACAAAGAAGCAACTGAATCCAAAGCAATGGATTTTCTATTAGACTTCTTCGCGAAGAATTTATCTCAGGACCAATTAAACCAAATCCACAATCCATTAACTGAAAACACATATTTTAATAGCGTTGAGGAGTTGTATACTTTTCTCCAACTTTATTTAGTAATCGCCTTAAAATACCAAATCATTGAAGGAGAAAATTTTGAGAGAATAGTCGATGAACACTATGGCTTTAATATTTCATTAAACCCACTAATTGTTGGACAGTTTGTTGAATACGTGGAAGAGGCGGTCAGCCAAATTTTGGAAGAAGGCGAGGGAGTTCATGGCATTCCACCTTCCTTAGGAAGCCACTTTTGGGTTTTCCAATCCATTCTTGACGACTTACAGAAAGAGGAAAAAGTTTCAGGGCTACCCTTTGATGCAGCTCTACCGGTAGTTTGGAACCCTACTTACTCCATTCAAGCCGATCGACATTTGATCAAAAACATTCCAAGCTTATCAAGTAACGCAACCAATCAAATTTCAAATCAGGTTTCTGTCCTAGCGATGCAACTCTTTAATGAAGCTTATACCCTAATGGTAAAAATGCTGAGTGGTTTCTTTGGTCATTATGAAATTGATCAGACTACAGGAATTCGTCCTAAACAGGTAAATGCCTATTTCCAAACTGCCTTTTACCCATTCATGACCAATGTAATTAGGCCCTTAGGTGAAATGATTTGTAGGCTTCCTGCTGATGAAAGCTTTATTCCTGACGGTGGAAAAATTCCAGAGCGATGTGCAGGTCCGGACTTTATGCTGGATGTATCACAGTTCAATCAAGATGAAATAGATAAAATGATCGCTCCTTATGATCAATTAGAGGACTATTTAGAAAGATTTGAATCGATGAAAACTAAAGCAATTGATCTCCAAAACCTATGTAAAGAAAGAGGATATCATATGGCTTTTTACTTACAAGACGATGCAAGGGATTTTGACGTGTCCTTTGGTTATCTGGCAGAAAACTTCGAAAGAATGGGTAAAAACTTTAAAGCCTATTGGAATGGAGATATGGTAGCTCCAATTTCTTCACGAGGATTTCAAAACTATTCCACAACATTCAACTAAGACTTTTTATGGCAATTCTAGACATTATTTTTGACGGGTATTTTCAATGCAGGTTGGCTACGGACCCTGATCCATCCAATGAACAGAGAGGGATCAGTGGCTTTACTTATTCAGTGGCCGGTGAAACTTTACTAGATCCGTCTATTTGGTCACAAGCCAAAGACATAGAAAAAGCATATGGTCCAAAAGAGGAGTGCTTTAAGGATCCATTGCGAAGCAATACCCAATTTGATATTAAAAACATTAGGGAAGCTTCTCCAGACTATTCGAATTATAACTCCAGAGGAATCGGGATATTAGTAAAAGAAGTACAGATTAATGGTGAGACAGTTCCCGAGTTAAATGAAAAAATGAAGGGAGCTCTTTGCCGATTTGCAAATCGTCCCAAATCAAATGGCCCTTATAAAGGACCTATTTTTGAGGGCCGAAACCAAATAACCTCAGATGGTGACCCAGATCGATTTACAGTCAATCCCTTCCTTTTCACAATCAATACTCCTGATGATAGCAAAACAGTAATATCAAGATTTGACCCCTTGGATATGGAGTATCCTGATAAACAACTCTACGAGGTTTTCCCAAACACGATTTTGGATAGAAGGCTTCCATATCAACGGTTTGCTCTTTCTACAGATGGTCTGGCCCAAATTGGGTTAACCCAAGATGACCTGAACACCTATTTTCAAAATAGAATGGTTTGGTTAAAAAGTAAAATTGTTGAGGCTGAGGCTATCAACAAACCGGCATTGGCTGAGGCCTATCGCTCCAGATTGTATGCAGTTAATTTTTTTACACAAGCGACAGGTCCGACAGTTTTGGCAAATCGCCTATTAAGTAGAATCCCACTTAGACAATTATACCGTCATACAATTCGGGGCAATAGTGGAATGGAACCCACTCCCATTGCAGACCAAGAGTATTTTGGCCCTTACCAAATAGACACGGAGAAAGACTGGGAAATTTTATATTATCTAGGTCAATATGACGGAGATTTAATGGCAGGCTGGTGTAGCGGAACTCTCTCGATCCCACTCAAAGATTAGAATTCTGGCCTTCCCAGCTGTCGGGAGGGCTATTTTATAAAAATTTCAATTCTCTTGTGATATTTTTTGAATTGATGCGAATCATAAGGAAAATGAACGCTAAAAGACTTCCAAAATATCTATAACTAAATTAGTTTTTCTAAAGAGCCATTCAATGGAAGTTCTTTTCTCTAATATTTGAAACAAGGCATTGAAGACTTTCTTCCTCCTTCAGAGGCTTTTCCCCAAAGGAAGCTATATCGTAATGATATCTCATGTGCTCCTCCGGTATTAGCATTTCCTAGGGATGATAAAGTAAAATCATGGCTATACCCAATATCCAGTCCTCCTCCCAGAGACATACCTACTAGGGCCACGATGGACTCGTGATTGGGTTGCTCTGAATTAGATACTGGAATACCTCTATACCAAACCCCCAATACAATAGGCTGAATATTAACTTGAGCTCCAATATCCAATTGAGAAAATGGTTTTTGGTTTTTGTAATTGAAAGCTAATGTCAATTCTCTAGTACCGGACTTTTGATTATAAAACGCCCTTGAACTACCCCCAGACAAATCGAATTTCACTCCACCATGAGCTGAAACTTTAAGCGGAAGTCTACTTTGACCATCTATAAATGACATATTAGGTTGAGTGACATGAGCCGTAGAAAGACCAAACCAAACGTTTTCATTATTGTATAAAAAGCCAAAGCTGTAGTCAACAAACTGCTGACGAAAATCTTCACCAATATTTTCACCGCTATAATCACCGATCGCTCCTGTTTGATCATCAATTTGGCTACCAAAAAGCAAGTCACCGAAGTAGGCATCTCTATCCATATAGCTTACCTGGCCACCTATTCTCAAAAAAGATCTAAAGCCTAAACGCATTCTATAAGAATAAACTGCTCCTATTTCTGAAACGCTCAAGTTGGCCATGCTTTGCTGGGATTTATTGAAAATCAGACCAATTCCACTATTTATATTAAATAAATAATGATCTATATAGGCTGAATAAGAATTAAAGGATTGGTCTAAACCAGGCCATTGATTTCTATAATTCACACCTATTCGTGTCATTTCTGAAGAGCCTGCCATGGCAGGATTAAGGTAGAGAGGTGCAGCATAAAACTGGGAGTACTGAACATCCTGAGCATAGAGACTCAAGGACAGAAGTCCCATCATTAAAAGCGTAAATAATCGTTTCATAAATTATCTAATAAGGGTGATACCTCCAGTTAGGCTTAAATTTTCGCCAGTTGCAGAAGTATAGGTGATCTTGTATAAGTAATTTCCGGCCGGCAAAGCCTGACCTTTGTATGTTCCATCCCAGCCTTTGGATTCAAGACTGGTCGTTGCATACATTTTTTCTCCCCAGGTATTGAATACTTCCATGGAGAAATTTGTGACAGCCTTCATTTTGGGTATAAACGTGTCGTTTAGGCCATCACCGTTTGGTGAAAATGCATTGGGAATAACTACCATTTCTTCAGGCTGGGTTACCTGAACAGTATTTTTCTCAACACTTGAACATCCATATAAATCATAAGCAGTTAAAGTCACTTCAAAAGCCCCTGCTTTTTCAAAAACATGTACTGGGTCTTTATCAGTAGACTTCTGTCCATCTCCAAAATGCCATTCCCAGGCGATAAACTCTTCGGGAATTTCACTTTCAAAAAGGACCTGCTCATCTACTTTTACTTCTGGTTCATTAGTAATTTCCAGTTTTCTAAACTGAAAATTCAATCTTCCTTCTTGGGTGGAGAAGGATGGGTAATCAACTTTTGCTTCGGAGACAACTGAGCATCCTGTGGCATCCGAAATTTTTACTTGAAGTGTCTTGCTTTGGAAGAATTGAACCTCTCTCAAATCAGTATCTCCTGTGTTCCACTCGATGGAATAAGGCTCAACTCCTCCTTGAATAGAAACCCAAGCTACTCCTGTAATTGAGCCTTGATCACAATCAACATCCAGCATGCTTTCGATTCGTGCATTCATCGAACCTGCTGCTTTTATTTCAAATGAATTACTGACTTCACACCCACCTATTTCAGTGGCTGTTACGCTGTAGGCTCCCGGAGCCAAATTTTCTCTGGTTAATAACCCTTTGACTCCATCAGACCATAAAACTTCCACTTCTCCAGATGCCCCGGATACTTCTAAGAAAATTTTCCCTGAGTCGTCCCCTTCACAGCTTACATCTTGCTTTTCAACAAGCTTCAAGTTTAACTGCGAGTTATTAGTCAAATTAAATTCCTTGGATACTGTACATCCAGATGCATCTGATACTAATACTGAATAAACTCCAGCTTCTAGTCCATAAAGAGAAGGTCCACCTTGTCCATTATTCCATTGATAGGTAAATGGAGCACTTCCTCCTACTACTGCCACATCTATTTTCCCATCCGCATTTCCTAAACAACTTGGGTTTTCTACATTCTCAGATAAGGAAAAGGAAACTGGTGAAGTAACCTCATAGCTTGCTGTATATGAGCAGCCCGTCTGGTCTTTCACTATCACTGTATAGCTACCTGCTTTCAGGTTAGAAAGGTTTGGCTGAGTAGAACCGTTACTCCAGGAATAAGTATAAGGAGCTTGCCCTCCACTGACACTTAGGTTAATAGAGCCATTACCGGTTTCTGTACAGGTTTCATTTTGAATATCCTCTGAAACAGTAATTCCCTCTGATTCACTTTTAACTTCAAAAGAAACCGTAACATCACAGTTATATTTATCTCCAACTGTAACAGAGTAAGTACCTGGCTGAAGCTGATCCACTTCCCATTGATCAGTGATCCCATTGCTCCACTTTATAGTATAGGGTTCGCCTCTTCCAATCTTCACACTCACTTTTGCCTTCCCATTTGCACCAGATCCACAGGATGCATTTTCAACTTCTATTGGATCTAATATTAATGGAAATGGAGGTTGAACAACTATTCTTTCTGTATGAACTGTTCCCTCGGCATCAGTTATATCAACCGTATAGGTACCGGCATATAAATTGGTACGATCTTTGGTAGTTTCAAGTGTATTCCATTTGTAAGTATAAGGAGCAACTCCTCCTGAAACTGTTAAAATGATATGCCCCTTCTCGGAATGAGAGCATAGAGCAAGTTTACCGGAAACGTCTACTTGTATTACTTCTGAACCCAAACCAGGGGTATTCTCCAAATTTGGAGAGGTGAAAAAGCTGTTTGCATTCAAAGGCAAAACAGACCCATTCACCAAAAGGGGTAGGAATACCATCAAGCCATAAAATAAGAATGCCTTTTTCATAATTAACCTGGAATTCAGGACACTGATTTTCAGTAGGGTAAAATTGCCTTATATAATAGGGTTTTTGTATTTCATTTTTAAGAATATTATTTTTTGTAAGTCATATACAGCAAAATGATATTCTTAAAATTTGAAGATTATTTGAAATAAATACAGAATAATTCTAATATCCAAGCGTTGAGAGGCTTAGGCAAAAAATGAAATACTCCTTTAAATAGTGTTATTTTTCTTAAAATATTACCATACCCAAAAAAAGTAGGTGGTGATGCTTTTTTTTGAGCATAAAATACAAAAGCCTGAAAATCAGGCTTAGAAAAAATTTTCCAGAAAAATTAATATTTTTCTATAATTGACTCTAAGAGAAGTCCAATTTAGTATTTGAAGCAGGGAATTACTCTTCCTCTTTGATTTCGGTTTTTAGGATCTCCCCAAAGAAAAGTATATCTCACAGAGACCTCATGTGCTCCACCACTGTTTTTTAAACCTAGTTTTGAGGCTGTTACATCATAGGAATATCCTATATCTAATCCACTTGGAAGTGATACTCCTACTAGACCAATGAAAGCCTCATTGTTGGGCAATGAATTTTTTGTTGGAAGACCTCGATACCATAAACCTAAAACCAATGGCTCCAAATATAATTGGGCTCCGACATCCAATTGGCTAAAAGGATCCTGCTGCTTATAATTAAACGCGAAGGAAATTGAGCGTTCCGAATATTGATGGGTGAAATAATCTCTGCCTCCATGCCCCAAATCGAATTTTATTCCACCTTGAGCGGAAAGCTTCATGGGAAGCTTTGAAAGCTGACCATCCACAAATGAGCGGTTGGGTTCAGATAAATGATGCGCAGAAACTCCAAACCAATATTTATCTGTAAATATAAGAGCTCCGATAGAGTAGTCCATAAAACTGTACTTGGAATCAAGAGGCACCCCATTCAGCTCATCCGTTATTCCTCCGACCGTCCCGTTGATGATATCTATTTGGCTTCCAAAAACCAAGTCTGAAAAAAAGGCATTTCGCTGCATGTAACTTGCTTGACCACCAACACTAAAGAAGAGGTTTTCCGAAATTTGAAGCTTATAAGAATACAAGAGACCAATTTCATTGGTTGAAAGCTGCGCCATTGATTCCTGACTTCCATTGAAAATCAATCCAACACCAGAATTATAGTCAAATATATAATGGTCAATGTACGCGGAGTAGGAATTAAAACTCTGGTCTAAGCCAGGCCATTGGTTTCTGTAATTGATTCCTATTCTAGTTAATTCTGAAGAGCCCGTTAAAGCTGGGTTTAAAAATAAAGGAGCCGCATAAAATTGTGAAAACTGGGTATCTTGAGCATAGGAGCTTATTGGCAGCTGTAACAGTGCCCATATTAAAATACCTATGCCTAAGATCTTCCTCAACATAATCTTTCTTCACCTATCCAACGATCAATTTAAACAAACTGCAACGCTGTTATGTGAAATTTAAATAAAATGTAGGTTGTGAAACTACTAGGGCTTATGATTGAGGCAAACAATCTTATTTGGTTTCAAACCATATTGACAAAACACAATTTTTTTATGTTTATCCGTCAATTTTGGCATTGAAAATCAATAACTATACCAAAGAAATTTTTAGTATTAAATTATTCCCATTAAAGATCTAAAACTACCTGGTTTCGGAGTAGATCTTCAAATTCTTCACGTTTTCTGATTAACCTAGCCTTACCTTCCCAAATCAACACCTCTGCTGGCCTTAATCTTGAATTATAGTTGGAAGCCATGCTGATACCATAAGCACCTGCATTTTTAATCGCTAGAAAATCCCCCATTCTTACCTCTGCAATATCCCTTTCGGCAGCGATGGTGTCAGTTTCACAGATGTAGCCTACCACATTATATTTCTTCTCTTCTCCTTCTGGATTACTTAAATTATAAACATCATGATATGCATCATACATCATGGGTCTTATCAAGTGGTTCAGACCTGAATTAACTCCCACAAAAGTAATTTGAGGAGTTTTCTTAACCACATTAGCCTGTACTAATAGGGAGCCAGCTTCACTTACTACAAACTTCCCTGGCTCTAGCCATAATTCCAATTTCTTACCATACTTCTCACAAAACTTCAGGAATGCCTCTGACACACGGTTCCCAACTTCCATCATATCGGTGACAACATCTCCTTCTTTATAACCTACTTTAAAGCCTCCTCCAAAATCAAGAAACTTCAGTTCAGGAAATTTCAATGCAGCCTCAAATAAGACATTTCCACTTTTTAAGAATACTTCAGCATCCAAAATATCAGAACCTGTATGCAAATGAAGCCCTGTCACTTGAATATTATATTTCTTTACAAGCTCCAAAATCTCATCCAGCTGATGAATAGATACTCCAAACTTACTTGCAATATGCCCTACGGATATCTTGGCATTTCCGCCTGCCATAATATGAGGATTGATTCGGATGCAAACCGGAACTTCATGGCCATAAGTTTGACCAAACAATTCCAAGACTGGAAGATTATCAAGATTAATCATGGCACCTAGCTCAACCACTTCTTTGATTTCTTCCAAACTCACTCCATTAGGAGTATACATAATGTCTTCAGCTTTAAAACCAGCTTCTAAACACAATCGGACTTCCTGAACGGAAACAGCATCCACTTCACCACCAGCTAGCTTAACAACTTTCAGAATATTAACATTAGTCAAAGCTTTAGTCGCATATTTGATCTTCAACGGCACCTTGGAAAATGCTTGCTGTAATGTTTTAATCTGGGAGGTGATTTTGTCTCCATCGTACACATATACGGGCGTACCAAACTGTTCAGCTACTGAATTTAAGGATACTCCCTGAATCGTTAAGGGGTGTTGAGGTCTAGGCATGGTCTGAAATTTGCGCCCAAAGATAGCCAATTCAGAAAAAAAGGAGGCATAAGCCCCCTGTTTTCCTACCTTATTAAGGTGTAATTAAGAAATCATCGCTCAAGATCGGATACATTTCCCAAAATGTTGTTAAAACAGGCTTCCTTTACAATTCTATACGCAGTTAAATATTGTTAACCTCTATAGCTGACCTAAGAATCAGACTAAATTTGCATTATGTCTAAAAGAAACATTACGCTTATCATCGTTTTGATGTCCCTCGCAAGCTTCGGTTTGATGGGATTTCAATACTATTGGGTGCGTAATGCAGTAAGCATAAACCGGGAAAGATTTGACCAAAATGTTTACATGGCACTTTCAGGCACCATTGACCAACTGGAAAAAAGTGAAACCTCGGATGTGTTGCTGAGTTCACTTATGAAAGACTCTGTACTGCAGGAATCCCTTTTTGAAAAAATTGAACCCATCACTTTTCAAATTCAACAGCGTTCCGTCTATCCATCCAGGCCATCTATTGTCGATACTTTATTAAATGAACCTGCACCTGAAGTAAGCCCTACTTTCCGTCGAATCCTAGAATCCAGAGGATTTGATATGAGTTTATTGAAGGAGTTGGAAATGTTTTTCACCTACATGACTCCCGAACTTGCTTCCAGCATGTTCACTCCAGATGAAATGGAAATTTTGCTTGAAGAAAAGGAAAGGCAACTTAAATATCTCAGCGAAAGGGAGAAGGCTACAAAAATTTCAGGTGGTAGGACTGCTCAAAGACCTGAAGTTTTTACCCAAATCAACATTTCAGACGATATCCTTGAAAAAATACGTAGGGCAAATTTCAAGATTGATATGGTTGAAAAAACCTGGAATGAGTTAGCAGGACAAAAGGCCATTTTAGAAAGACTTGACACTTTGCAAGCAAGAGCACTTTTACGTAACCATTTGATAGAACGCGGAATTTCCGAATCTTTCGAAATGGGTTTATTAAAAAACAATGGGGAATTAACGCCATTGGGGCCAGTTACAGATCCAGCCACATTAATAGATAAAGGAACAAAAGCTCAGCTATTTCCAAATGACATTCTAGGTGAGGACAACTTCCTATACATTTACTTTCCTGATAAAAGCTATCATGTTATCAGGCAAGTATGGCTGCCATTATCCAGCTCAGTTCTATTTATAGCCGTCATTATTTTCTGTTTCATCTATGCGATCAAGGTAATTTTCAAACAGAAAGCCTTATCCGACACAAAGAATGATTTCATCAATAACATGACCCATGAGTTTAAAACTCCATTGGCAACTGTTAGTCTCGCAGTAGAAGCTTTACAAGATCCTGAGCTTTCTACTCAGGGTAAATTTAGAAATCGCTATTTGGGAATCATCAAAGATGAAAACAAGAGGCTCACAGCCCAAGTGGAAAAAGTATTGCAGGCCGCAGCATTAGATAAACAGGATTTCAAATTGAAGTTTGAAGAGGTCAACCTAAGCGAACTGTTGGAATCAACCATGCAGCACATCAGCCTTCAAGTAGAGAAAAAAGGCGGTACCTTGACCTTAAGAGATAGCCTAAAAGAACCTTTGATCGAAGGAGACGTTTTTCATTTGACGCATATTTTCAATAATTTATTGGATAATGCCATCAAATACACGCCAAACGCTCCCACCATAAAAATGGAAGCCAGTGACGGTGAGGATCAAGTAATCATCAAGATCAAAGACAATGGAATTGGGATGTCTAAAGATGCCCAAAAGAAAATATTTGATAAATTTTATAGAGTTCCTACTGGAAACGTGCATGATGTAAAAGGCTTTGGCCTGGGCTTATCTTATGTTAAAGCCATGCTAGAAGCACACAAAGGAGGAATTCAAGTGGAAAGTGAAGTTGGAAAGGGAACCACGTTCACCATAAACTTACCCAAAAAACAATGAGCAAAGCAAAACTATTGGTTGTAGAAGATGACCCAAATCTTGGCGATATACTTCAGGAATATTTAGAAATGAAAGGCTACGAACCCACACTCTGCAGAGATGGGGAAGAAGGCTGGAATAAATTCAAAAAAGACAAATACGACCTTTGTCTTTTGGATATTATGATGCCTAAGAAAGATGGCTTTACGCTTGCGAAGGAAATCAAAAAGGTACAGGACAACCTACCTATTTTATTCTTAACAGCTAAAAATCAAAAGGACGATATCATCGAGGGGCTAAAAATAGGCGCTGACGATTATATCACGAAGCCTTTTAGCATGGAGGAGCTACTATTAAGAGTAACAGCTATCTTAAGAAGAACTCAAAAAAGCTCAGAAGTATCTCCACTTAAAACCTATACGTTTGGAGGTTTTGTCCTTCACTATGACGAGCAATTCATAGAAGGCCCAAAAGGGAAGCATAAACTCACTTCTAAGGAAAATGAACTCATCAGACTATTAGCTTCTGAAATAAATAACTTGGTCAACAGAAGTCATGCTTTGAAGCAAATCTGGGGAGATGACAGCTACTTCAACGCAAGAAGTATGGATGTTTATCTCAGCAAAATCAGAAAACTACTCAAGGACGATCCAAAAGTACAGATCATCACCGTTCATGGTGAAGGCTTTAAGTTGATCGTAAGTGAATAAATATTAAATAGTCGGGAATAAATCCAACATAAGCAGTTGGGAATCGTTCTAGAAGTATTACCGATTTTAAATAGACTATCTAAAAGAGGCAAGGATTAATTTCCATGCCTCTTTTGATTTTAGCACCTTTTTAATCAAACCAAAGTGGCACCTATACCATTCTCTTCCGAGAAAGTTACTTTTTCAGGTGTAATAGTTACCCCTTTTGCAGGATCTTTAGCCAGAAGCATCGCTCCATCCATATCTACATAATCTAGTAATGGAGCAATATGTGCAATCGCAGAAATACCTATAGACGACTCTGTCATACAACCAACCATCGTTTTCATCCCTAAAGATTTTGCTTCATGAATCATTCTGAGCCCAGGAGTTATCCCTCCAGCTTTCACCAACTTGACGTTAATTCCATGAAAAAGCCCATGACATTTTTTGACATCAGATTCGACAATACAGCTCTCATCAGCAATTACCGGAAGCTGCGAATGCAGATAAACTTCCTTCATCCCTTCTAGATCATCTTTCCCCAGTGGCTGCTCCATAAACTCCACACCCAACTTCTTCAACTCCCCAGAATAATTTATTGCCTGCTCTGCTGACCATGCACAATTGGCATCAATACGAAAAACCGCATCTGTATGCTTTCTAAGTTCCCGCACAATGGCAAGATCATCTGAAGTGCCTAACTTGATCTTATAAATAGGCCAATGAACCTCCTGCATTTTAGAAACCATCTTTGGCACAGTATCAATACCAATAGTAAAATTGGTTGTAGGAATATCTGCTGGATCCAATTTTAAATACTCATATAACTTTTGCCCCTTCTTTTTAGCAAATAAATCCCAAGCAGCCATATCCAAAGCACATTGTGCAAATGGGTTTTCCTTAAAACAATCTTTTCCTAGCTCCCATAATTCCTCGGGGCTATTCCAATTGCCGTTTTCTACCGTTTCCCTAAAACACTCTAATGCTTCACTCATATTTTCTACCGTCATTCCATAAAATGGATTCGTAGTAGATTCTCCATATCCCACCATGCCATTTTCTTCTAGTTTGACAAGGAGTGTATCCTGAATATCCCTACTCTGGTGAGCAATGGTAAATGTATGCTTTAAAGGAAGATCCTCTACGAAATAGGTAAGTTTCATATGTTCATTAATTTTTAGGGCGTTTCATATACTTTTTCATTCCCAATGGCTAGTTTTACTTTGACACAAAAAGAAAATAGAAGCCATATGAAAATATCCCGGGCATCCCATGTTAGCATTTTTTTGCTGTTTTGCTTTTTGCTAACTAGTTACAAAACTGCAAATAAATATACGAATGAGCCACTATCTATCGAAACTTTAGAGGCTGCATATAAAAAATATAAAGAGGCTGCTATTACTAATCGGCGATTCAAGCATGCCGACCTGCAACCTTTGATACAAAAACACTCCCAAGAATTTAAAGTGGAAGTCTTAGGTGAGTCTATCGATCACCGTTCAATTTCCAGTATGGATTGGGGAAATGGCAAAACCAAAGTGATGCTTTGGTCTCAAATGCATGGCAATGAAAGTACTGCCACCATGGCCCTTTTTGATCTTTTCAACTTTTTAGAAGGAAGTGGAGATGAATTTGATCCGATCCGAAATACACTCAAAGAAAATTTAGAAATCAAATTTATCCCTTTGATCAACCCTGACGGCGCAGAGGCTTTCAAAAGAAGAAACAGCTTAGATATTGATTTGAATCGAGATGCTATCTCTCAAATTTCTCCAGAGGCCATTATTCTTAAAAAAGCCAGAGATGATTTCGAACCAGAATTTGGGTTCAACCTACATGATCAGCAAGTGTATTATAATGTAGAAGGCACTCCAAAACAAGCGACTATTTCTGTTTTGGCTCCTGCCTATAATTATGCTACTGATGTGAATGATGTGAGGGAAAAAGCAATGCAGACCATCGTAGGAATGAACCAGGTTTTACAGCAAGTGATTCCCGGGCAAGTAGGGAAATACGACGATGCTTTCGAACCAAGGGCATTTGGAGACAATATTACCAAATGGGGAACCAGCACTATTTTAATTGAATCTGGCGGCTATTGGGGAGATCCAGATAAACAGTATATCCGTCAACTCAATTTTATGATCATCTTGGAAGCCCTGCATGAAATTGCTACCAAAGGATATGAAAGCTATACTACCGAGCAATATTTTGCCATTCCTGATAACGATTCCAAGCTCGTAGATTTATTGATCAACGAAATGCAGGTCAATGTAAATGGAAAGAAATACCCAATCGACCTAGTGATCCGTAGAAGGGAATCTGAAATCCCAAATGGCTATTATGTCTCTGGCTCCATTGATGACCTTGGAGATATGCAGGTTTATTTTGCTCGGGAAACGCTGGATGCTTCAGGTCTTGAGTTCACAGAAGGAAAAGTTTATGAAACTACATTTAATTCCATAGAAGATCTTACTGAAGAAAAGGCTCTAGAGCTATTAAAAGAAGGATTTTTAGCTGTGAAAATAAAAAGTGGAATGCCAAAGGAGGTACATCACCTTCCAATTTTAGTTTTAAAAAGCACGGATACTTTTTCTGGTGGCTGGACTACAGGCTCTGCTCCTAATTTCTATCTCTCCAAAAATGGAAATTTAAAATACGCCTTAGTCAACGGCTATTTGATTGACTTGGAAAATCCTAAAGATGAGCTATTCATGCAACCCATTTATTAATTGTTAATAAATGTTCTTCAATCCAAAAAACCCGTCACTTGGCGGTTTTTTTGATTATCAACAAGTAATTATTGTTATTTTCCATCTCTGATTTTTCAAAATGATGAACAAGCACCTATCCTCCATTCTCTTTGCTCTAGCAATTGTAATAGCTTCCATAGTTTTAGGGAATGCAGTAATCAAACGAAATCGGCCTCAAGGCACCATACATGTGACAGGTCTTGGGGAGAGCAACTTTACTTCCGATTTAGTAGTCTGGGAAGGAAATTTCTCAAGGGAGAGTTTAGATTTAAAATCAGCTTATGCAGACCTTGAAAAGGATAAAAAGCTTGTAACAGAATACTTGATCTCAAAAGGTATTTCCGCTGACAAACTGATTTTTAATGCGGTCAATACAAATCCAAAATATCGACAGAATTACTCCAATGATGGGCGATACCTAGGTCAAACTTTTGAGGGGTATACTTTGAATCAATCCTTAAAAATAGAATCCGAAGACGTAGAAAAAGTTGAGCGAATCAGTAGAGAAATCACGGAATTGTTAAACCAAGGAATCGCCTTCTATTCTCAGCCTCCACGGTATTATTATACCGGATTGGAGTCATTGAAACTAGAAATGATCGCCAAGGCTACTGAAGATGCGAGAGTTCGTGCAGAGAGGATTGCCGAGAACTCAAAAGGCGACTTAGGAGACCTGATATCCGCAAATATGGGTATCTTTCAGATCACAGGCCAAAACTCAGGGGAAGACTATTCCTGGGGTGGAACCTTTAATACGGCAGATAAAAACAAAACTGCTTCCATCACGATGAAGCTGGTTTTTGAAGTAGATTAATTTGAAAAAGACTCCAAAAAACGAACTCAAACCTGGCTTACATCCAAGTAACCTCCATCGAGATCGATATGATTTCCCTAGCTTAATAAACACCCAGCCTGAACTTGAAAAATTTGTGGCTGAGAATAAGTATGGAGATCTCAGCATAGATTTCGCCGACCCAAAAGCGGTCAAAGAACTTAATCGAGCCCTCTTAAAGCATTTTTATCAAATATCAGATTGGGATATTCCCTCGGGCTATCTTTGCCCACCTATTCCTGGAAGAGTAGATTACTTGCATTATTTGGCAGATTTACTTTCAGACTGTAATAAAGGTAAGCTACCCGAAGGAGAAAAAGTAAATGTTTTGGACCTTGGGACAGGCGCAAATTGTATTTACCCACTCTTGGGAACCAGAATTTACAATTGGAATTTTGTGGGTTCAGAAATTGATCCCAAAGCGATTCATTCCGCTCAGCAAAACCTCAACTCAAATCCACAAATCCTAAAAAAGGTAAACCTGAGACTTCAGGAAAACCCCAAGGAAATTCTGAGTGGTATCATCCGATCAGACGATGTTTTTGATCTTGTACTTTGCAACCCACCGTTTCACGAATCCAAAGAGGCAGCATTGGCTGGAAGCACCCGTAAGGTGAAAAACCTGAAAGGGAAGGTGGGCAAAACTGTCACGCTAAACTTTGGAGGGCAAAGCAATGAGCTCTGGTGTAAAGGAGGCGAACTGACTTTTATTCGTAAAATGATTCTGGAAAGTAAAATCTACAAATTCAACTGTTACTGGTTTACTTCTTTGGTATCGAAAGAGGAGCATTTAAAAGATTTGATTCTTGCCTTGAAAAAAGCAAATGTTGCTGAGCGAAAAATCATCCAGATGACACATGGAAATAAAAAAACTCGATTCATTGCCTGGACTTTTCTAAATCCCACGCAACAAGAAGGCTGGGCAAAAAGACGATGGTATTAAAAATAAAAACAAGGTGAGGAAATAGTAAGTTTTGGAATATTAATTTTGGTAAGTCCAAGCGTCCCGTAAAAGTCTACAGCATAGAAATATCTTCTTGCGCTTCTGCGAGTGTCTCCACTCGCAGGGATAAGGCACCAATTGATTCGTGGAGACACGAATCAGGGCATAGTAAGTATTTCTCGCCTTTGCTAGTAACTCCACTCCCGGGAAAAAGGATTCAATTGATTCGTAAAGACAGGTATCAGGTACTTGGATTTTTGTCCAAGGATCACAGAAAAAAAGTCTACAGCATAGAAATATCTTCTTGCGCTTCTGCGAGTGTCTCCACTCGCAGGGATAAGGCATCAATTGATTCGTGGAGACACGAATCAGGGCAATTTTCGCCTTTGCGAGTGTCCTCACTCGCAAGAATAGTTTAAGTATTATTCTTTTCAGGCTAGTCAATAAGCAAAAAAAGGCGGTCTGAACTAATTCAGACCCCCTTTCCCATTTTTTATCGCATCAAATTTTAAAACTTGGTTCTAAAACCTTGATACTTTTAATAAAATCAAGCGTTCAAAGTACTCTCAACGCTGATTTCCAAATTCAAAACTTGAGAAATAGGACAATTTTTTTCAGCATCTTTCACTAGCTCATCAAATTTACTTTGTTCGATGCCATCCACTTTCGCTTTCAGCACTAAATGTGACTTTTTCAGCGTTCCATCTTCAAAAGTAATATTGGAAGTTACATCCAATTCATCAGCTGTAAAACCAGCCTCTTGAAGGTTGAAACTTAGTTTCATGGCAAAACATCCCGAATGAGCAGCAGCAATTAATTCCTCTGGGTTAGTACCCACTCCATCCTCAAATCGAGAATTAAAGGAATATTGTGTTTTATCTAAAACAGTACTTGGAGTGGTCAAATGACCTTTGCCATTTTTTCCATTTCCTTGCCATACGGCGGTTGCTTTTCTAATCATGGTTAAAATTTTTTAGGGTTAAAAGTTATGTATATAAGTAAAAATCACCTGTTTTGGTTCAATCAAATTTCAGAAAACTCAGGATTCCACCTCTGTCAAATTCTTCTTTTCTTCTGATGGATTGATGACTTTAAACCCTGCCAATTCTTCAAACACAGCTAAATACTGCTCTGTCACATAATCCCAATTGTATTTTTGAATCAGACCCTCTCTGGCAGTTTTTCGGAAGTACTCCATTCTTTCGGAGCTAGCTTCGGCCGTCTCTACAATATCTTTTACTGAATCAACTTCTTTTTGAAAATACCAACCGTGTTTCCCATTTTGAAGCATCTCTTGATTAAATGGAGTATCTAATGCTAAAATTGCACAGCCATATCCCAAAGCCTTAAGCATGGCTGGGTTGGTCCCACCATATTCATGCCCATGGAAATAAGCATAACAATGGGTGTACCATGCTCCTAATTCATGCGGATCCGTGACATAGCCTAAAAACAACAATCGATCATCTTCCAAACTTTTCAATAAAGTCGCATACTCATCCATAAATGGTACGTCACCCACGATGACCAACTTCTTCTTGGAATCAGATTTCAAAAATCCTTTGATAATTAAATCGGCATTGTTATCTGGAACAAGTCGACCTACGATCAGAAAATAATCTTGGTGTTCAATACCCCACTTTGCAATCGGGGCAACTTCCACATCCTCTTTTACAGCCGCTCCATAAGCGATCACCTGAGATTCAGCATTGAATAATTCCTTATAAACCCGCTGCATTTCATCGGAATCGTTGATGATTCGATCAAAGTATTTCGTGGCTAATCGAGACGCCCAGAAAAAGTACCTTGAACCAATCCCTTTCCATTTTGGCCTCAGCCATTCCAAGCCATCCACATTGATGACTGACTTTTTTCTAAAGAATCTGGAAACCCAACCAATAGGCCCATTTCCACTATTCACTACAAAAATTATGTCTACATCAGAAAAACAAGCATGGATCATGGAGAAAAATGTATGCGATAACTGGGTTCCAATTTTGGATTCCACGGCACCCATATAAATACATTCTATCCCATTGACATACCTAGGTTTTACTTTAAAAAGTGCTTTATGATTGTAAACTCGTACATGAACTCCTTTTGCAACGAGCCTTTCACCGAGTTCTTTGACCATGGTGTCATAACCCCCATAGACATAGGGGTACCCTTTTGCACCCATGATGGCAACTTTCAATTTCTTTTTACTTGACGCCATAGGTGGTTTCTAATTTTCTCGCTGAATTGTTCAAAACTATACTCACGCAATACTTTTTCTCTTGCTGCCTCTCCCATACTTTCACGAAGTTGATCGTTCAAAATTAACTTTTCTAAAGCAATTTTCCCCATCTCTACATCCTCAATAGGAATCAAATAACCGGTCTCCCCTTCTGAAACCATTTCCTCAGCTCCTCCAGACCTTGTGGCAACCACAGGTAAAGCAGATGCCATGGCTTCCAAAATCACCGTAGGGAATGAATCGGGCAAGATGGATGGGAGGACAAATATATCAGTTGCAGACAATATGGTAGGTATATCCTTTCGAAAACCTAAATCTGTCACATGCCCTGAAAAATCCCCCTCACGAATTACGCTTTTTATCTCTTCATGGATCGATTCATAGCCAGGAAATGGATCTCCAACCAATAAAAAATGACATTGTGGATAAGTCTTTAAAATTTCTTTAGCCATGGCCAAAAAAAACAATTGTCCCTTACCTGGATTGATCCTGCCAATCATCGTAATGACCAACTTATCCACAGGTATGTTCAAATCGGATTTAGTCTTCGAATCAGGCATTAAATACTCCTGATATGGAATTCCATTGTGAATAACTTCCGGTTTGGAATTCTTAAGCATACCTCCCCAATGTTTTTTTACTGCCTCAGAAACTACAATCGGCTCAGGAGTCCCCTTATCAAGCATTGCTCTTAGAAGTTTGACCAATGGCTTAGGGCCGAAAAGAATCTCATGAATATGCCAAATATGTGGAAGGTTGTTTTTCTGTGCCCAATAAGACCCTACAATCACCGCAAGCGTGTTGGAATAAACTAATTCAAAATCATACTTCTGGTGGAGTTTATCCAAAAATTTGTAGGCTTTAAGCTTCTTGTCAAACCTGTTGATAAGTCCCTTAAAGTTGACATATTTCCTTCGGAGAATTCCTAGATTCTGTATACAAACAGTAAACCCATCTTGAACCAGCAAGTCCGCCAAGGGCCCTTCTCCAGTCAAAACAACCACTGGATTGAAGCCTTCTTCCCGATAAATTCTTAGAACTTGAAAAATGATTTTTCCAGAACCATACAGCTCAGAACTACTCTGAAGAAAAAGTACATTTCTGGTTTTGCTCATTTTTTCTGAAAATAGAGACCAAGGATTCCTGACTTGCTACTCAAAGTAGATAAACCTTCCAAAATCCATGCTAGAGGCATGAAAAGTAAAATCGCAGCCATCAGTCCAATCGTCTTTTTCCTTTTCAACTTAAGAATAAGATGGCCTTTAAAACCAACTTTTGACAAGAGCGCCTGAAGCATTCCCAACACACCTAAATGGATAGAAAATTTCCTGGCCCCTACTTGTCGATAGCCAATTCTCTCCATTTCTTTTATGAGGGTTTCCTCATTCCAATGTGTCAAATGCTTCGGTATATCCCAATGAAGCCATTTTCCCCCAGCCAATTTTGCCTGCCAGGAGTCTGATCGAGGCACTTCTATATATGCGAGACCGCTACTTGCTAAATTTTGATCCAATAGCTCTTTTAGCAATCCCATTGGATCAGGAAGATGCTCTAACACGTGGTTTAAGGAAATTAAGTCAAATTCTCCACTTTCAATCTTCCCGCTTTCGTAGAATTCATTCTTAACCTGGAGCTGATACTTTTCCCTAGCAAAAGCAGCTCTATTTTCAGCAGTTTCAATTCCGAATGTGGAAAAACCTAGACTTTTTGCTGCATGCATAAACTGGCCTTTTCCACTGCCAAAATCCAATAGTGATTTTAAGTCAGGCTGTATTCCTTTCGCTTTCTTGAGGACTTTACCTGCTTCTCTAAAAATGATCTTTTCAAAAATGGACTCCCGGTTATCCACCACTTCATAAACCTCATCTTCATAAAGGGCATCCGCATCGAGCTCCTTCCAAAAGAAGGTCCATTTCACTTGACATTGAGGACAATTGATAATAGATAATTCTTCCTTGTCTTGGGAAGGTTTCGTATGACAGACCGGACAAATAATTTGCCTCATAATGCAGGGGCAGCATCCAAAATCAGATACTGAAAAGCTTCTAGAAATTTTTTAGGGGAAAAATTATCGCTTTGCTTCAGACCTTGTTTTATCAAAGTCTCCCGTAAAGCTTTATCCCGGCTCAAAAGTATCATTTTTTCTGCCAAATCTGATGCATCACCTGATTTGGAGCTAAGTCCTGCTCCGTTGGCAATCTCTTTTAGTGCTGCTTGGTCTGAATGAATTACTGGAACACCAAATTTCATCGCTTCCAAAATAGGGATGCCAAAACCTTCATTTTCTGAGGGAAAAACATAGCAAAATGCTTCCTGGTAGAGACTGACAATCTCAGCATCAGAAATATAGCCTGGCAAGACTACTTTCTCTTTCAGTCCGAGTTCCGAAACCAACTTTTCTACCACTGGAAAATCATTCATTTGAATACTTTGACCTGGGCCTCCTGCCAAAACCAATTTGAAGTCCTGGTTTTCTTTTTCCAAAAATGTTTTAAATGCATGAACGAGCAGAGGTAAATTTTTCCTTTTGTCAAAGGTCCCCAGGTGAAAGAAGTATGGGGTATCTCTCAATTTTAAGCGATCCAGAATCATTTCATCGGCTACAGAATTGATGATTTTAGGACTTTGATAAACCACATGAATCGGTAATTCATTTCCCAAATGCTTATGCAGGGCTGTTTTGGAATACTGAGTCGTGGTAATGATTTCAGTTTTTTCTTTAAGGCCTTTTCGTATCAAATTAAGAAAATACTTTCTCCACCATCGGGGATAGTTCTGAGGCATTTGCCAGAAAAAGGCATCATGAAGTACGGTCATCCTTCGGCATGGAAGTGAAGCTGCCGGAGAAACAAAATCTGGACATATTAACACATCTGGCTGATGCTTTTTAACCAAATCTGGAAGCTGAAACTCTTTCCAACGGAAATAATCCAAGTGGTAGTTTAGTCTCTGAAATTTTGAGGAAGGATTTTTAAAGGTAGTATCAGCCGCTTGTTTTTCGGGATCATGGGTGAAAATCCATTCTATTTCAGGATGTGGAAATGCCTTGGTTGCATTTGCCAATTCCATCATATAGGTTTTGATGCCTGTAGTGGCCACGTTCAGATATTGAAGGTCTAAAAGTACTTTCATGCAAGTTTCAGGTTTTCTTGGGTTTTTAATCTGCTGTAGGCATGAACAGAATATCCTGCCATCCACCAAGTGGTCCAAGCCACGTAAGTGTACATTTCGGCATTGGCGGTAAATAGAGGTAAAAGCAATCCAACCTTCACTGCTGCAGCTACAAAAGCAATTCGGGCTTCCATAATATTATCTGTTCGATAAAAAACTCTCAAACTTAATATCACTGCGGAAGCCAAGGTAAGTATATACAAAATCATGCCGAGCCAGCCTAACTGAACTCCATATATCAAAAACTGATTTTCTCCTCCCACTCTTAATTCATCCGTAACACTTCCGGCATTTCCAGACATTGCCAATCCTATGCCCATTGGATTTCCCACCATTGAATCCAATGCAAGCAGCCATTCTACTACATGTCCCACACTGGAAGTATTTTCAAAAGTGATGGTATCTAGGACGAAAAAGTAAAAATCATCGCTGGCAAAGAAGATCACATACACTGCAAAAGCAATCAGGCTTAGAAAGCCCGCAGCTATCAGTTTGTATAGTCCAAAAACTAAAGCCAAAAAGAATATCATTAGGAAGAATGCTCCAAAAGCGGCTCTAGAAGCTGAAAACACCAAACTTCCCAAAGAGCAAGCCATGACCAAAATGTAAAGCCAGTTGTATTCCCTTTTGCTGGTCAAAAACCAAATCAGCCCTGCTGCAAAACCCATCAAAACTGAACTGGCCATTTCCAGGGGGTCAGAAAAAAAGCTCGCCAATCGTTTGGTTACCGCTTGGGTCTCAAAAGTCCACGTCAAACCAAAATTACCTGTTGGATCAATGTCATTTATCACATGATTATACAAGGCATAACCAGTGAACTGCTGCAAATGAGCCTGCAGCACATAATTTTCAAAAAGATTAACCAAGAATGCCCCAATGGCGATAATGAAAATCATTTGAAATACCCCACGGATTTCGTCCTTGTTAAATGTGCTATTTCTGCCTAAGAAATAAACTATCCCCGGTATTAAAATCCCCTTATAATAAAGGGCCTTGTTCATGAAAGAAGCTTGCCCCAACGGTAAAATCAAATAAATAGCAGCCAAGCTAAGAAAGGCTAGAAAGAAGGTATCTGTCCATTGAAATCGAAAGGGATATTCGAATAATTTTCGTTGGTAAAGCAGGAAGGAAAAAAGAGCTAATAGCACGATCAATTCCTTAAGTACCTGAAATACACCTACCAATGCACTGGATCCAGTAGCTAAATAGACCAAACTAAGAGTGGTGATATAAAAAGGTAGAAATCCAATCAGAAAAAAAATGAAATACTTCCACCTTCCATTAAATACCATTTCCTGCACTGCCCAGAATAATCCAGCAGCAACAGCAAAGGAAATGAAAATGAAAATTATCAAGGCCATGATGGAGCTTTTTTTAGAGAAGCACCTAAGCCATCTATCATACCATTAACAACAGCTTTTAATTTTTGGAACCTCCCTCTCAAACAAAAATAGAGTATCCAAAGCAGAAAACGGAAACCATGGTACCCTAGTGACAAAAGGAAAGACATTCCTTTTTGCATACCACGAATCAGATAAAACTGATTCCGAACATGATAATAAAACACTTTGGGGCTCAAAACACCTTCAGCATGTGCTTTTTTTGAAGAAGCTCCTGCCTCATGATAGATCATCGCTTTGGAAGCCAAGGCTATTTGATATCCTTTTTCTCTAAACCTCAAGGACCATTCCACGTCTTCGAAATAGGCAAAATAGGATTCGTTAAGCAAACCTGTTTTCATCATAGCTTCCCTTGAGATCAGCATACAACAGCCCGTTGCCCAATCCAATTTGACATCTTTAGCCTGATAATCTTCAACAGGTTTTCGATCTCCTAAGGTGATGGATCTTCCCAATAACGAATTCCATTTCCCTCCAGCACTCCAAATTTTCCCTTTATCATTCAGAAATGTAATCAAGGGCTGAACCACGCCTAGCTGCTGATTACTGGAGTTAAATACTCGCACCATTTGACCCAAAAAATCAGGGGCTACTTCGGTATCATTATTCAAAAGCATGATATGTGAATAACCATCCTCCAAAGCTTTTTTGATCCCTACATTATTCCCCCCTGCAAAACCCAAGTTTTCTTTATTTTCCAATAGAATGATCTCAGGAAATGCAGTTAAGAGCTTTTGTCCTTCATTATTCCCGGAGGCATTGTCTACTAAAATCACTTGATAGTCAGGAAACTCTAACTTCCGCAGGGAATTGATGCAGGCTGCTGTAAAATCATACCCGTTCCAATTCACAAGAATTATTGCAACTGATGGATCAGGTGTAAAAGCCATAAAAAAGTTTTCGATTATTTCTATACAATAAAACCAAGCAAATCAGAAAGACCGCAACCTCTGTGGATATGATGGCCACACAAACTCCAATTCCTCCCCAGAATGAAGTTAGAATCGGTGCCACTGTCAGCATGTATAAACACATCATCCAAGAAGCTTTAAAAAGCAAATTTTTTAAATCTGCTACCAACATCATAATTACATTGGCGATATTCAAGCAAGCTAACAAAGGTACCAAAGTCAAAACCTGAAGATAGGTCACAGATTCTTTAAGCTCTTCTCTAGCCAATATCCTAATGGTCCAAGGGGCAGTTAAATAAGTCATAGCCGCTATGAATACCCCAAAGAGAACCACTCTGATATAGACATTCCTCAAAAATCTAAAGAAAGCCTTTTCGTCTTTTTTATACAATTTAGCTGCGTTGGGATAGATTGCCTGAATAATCATCGCGGGAAACATCCTTAAGACCATTACGACACGTTCGGCCAAACTATACATCCCCAAAGTCTCAGCTACAGAGAAAAAACTCAAAATGATCAAACCGCCATTGATGGAAATATGGCTCGCGAGATTACTGAAAAAGAGCAATATATTATCTTTCAGGCTCTTCCAAATAGCAGAAACTTCTGGTCTATAAACTCTGATCCCCATGAAAGTATGGATATAAAAAAGCAAGAGTAAGTTGATCCCCAAACCAAAAAACCCCATCATAAAATTCACCCATTTGCTTTGCCCTGGACTATGGATGAAAAACACGATTCCCATCAAGAAGAGAAGCTTAGAGAAAATATTGGCAATACTGATCAATTTCATCTTCTCCATTCCCTGAAAAAACCACAGAGGCAATGTGGCTTCGGAAAATAGCATCAAAACAGAAAATACCAGAATCATCTGGTATTCCTTGAACAAGTTGAGCCCGAAAACAGATACAAAAATGATCAGTGTGGCAATTGCTGCCAATAAAATTTTGGCTGAAAAAACATTGGAAACCAAATGTGAAAGCGCAGTCTTATCATTTTGATTGACAGCCACTTCTCTAGGTGCGCTAAGATTGTAGCCAAACCCAACCAAAATATTCAATAGGATAATTACTGCCAAAGCCAAATTCACCAATCCAAACTGATCCACGCCAATATTCTGTATCAACAAGGGCATGGAAATAATCGAAATCAGTACATTGGACGATTGGATAATCGCCAAAAAAAGAAAATTCTGAATGGATTTATTCCTGATGAAATTACCGATCGGAAGTAAGGAGAGTTTTTCTAACATGGCAGCTTCATTTAGCTTTCCTGCACATGTTTTAGATACAAGCGACGGAAGTAAACAAACAAAAGTGTTAGAAGCCCTACAATAGCACATCCAAAAACCATCCCTTTTACCAATCTGATCTCCGTTCGCTCCAATGGCAACCTAGGAGAGTCAATGATTTGAATAAGTGGAGAGTTGTTACGGTGATTTACTTTGGCGATTTCCAGGTTTTTTACAATCTCTTCATAAACTGCTCCTGTAGCCTGCACATCGATTTGCCTTTTCTTAACATCTATGGTAGCTGAAGATAAAAGCGGATTGACATTGGGAACCCGATCCGTAGCTGATGCGTACGCTCCGATGCTTTGATCTAGGATCGAACGAACTGAATCAGCCTGAGATTGTAAAATGGAGAGATTTTCACTGGTCTTTTTTGTCTTTGTGTCTTTATAAAACTCATTGACATTTTCCACCAATCGCTCATTAAAAGCTTTTGCGTAAAGCTCATCTTTAGAAGAAACAGTAACCTTGATGATACTTAGCTTTCGGTCAGGCTTGGTCACACTCAATTGATAATCCCGAACCAATTTTGCTACTTCTTTAACCACTGAATCCTGGGAAACAGTGAATTCTTCTCTAGGAATAGAAAAGTCCATGGAAGGAATATCAACCTTTGAGGACCATTTTTTGTCCAACTCCTCAAACTCCACAAATCGATCGATCAATAATTCATCCTCATCAAAAGGGCTTAACAAAGCCTCGTCAATCATTCGATCTGACTTGTACAACTCCATGATATTGTCTCCTTGAAACAAACCACTAGTGCTTCCCAATGAACCAAGGTTTACACCTACCAAAGAAGCTAATCCTGACATTTGGCCAACACCTCCACCATCACCTTCTTCGAGTACAAAGGAGGTACTTGCATTAAATACCGGCTTTTTAAAGATCGACACCAATGCTCCTAAAGCCATCCCAATCAAACCTGCTAGAATAAGTATTTTCCACTGCGAAAGGAAATAGGTAACCCATTCACTAAAGTTTTGGAATACCTCTTTAAACGTAAATTGATTGTCTGAAAAATGCTTACTTCCTGCCATTACCAGTTGATTTGAGAAATAACAAGTCCTAATGTTGCCAATCCTGTCGTGATCCCAACAATTTCCCCTAAACGAAGAGGAACTTTAGGGCCTTTGGTAGGTACAATGACCTCTGCTCCAGGCTCCACAGGCGGATAATTTCTAATTCCTAAAAATCCTTTCGTTCGCTTTACAGCTCCGTTGGCATAAACCACATAAGTTTGCTTCCTATTGGCTCTTCTTTCAAAGCCTCCTGCGCCATTAATATAATGTTTGAGACTTCTATTTGACTCATGACGTAAGGTAGTTGGATATACGACATCTCCACGCATTCGGACTGTCTGAAGCAGCTTAGGAACAGATAAAATATCTCCTTCCTCCAATAATAAATCATCTTCAGAACCAGGGTTTTTAACAATTGCTTCTAGGTCTATCGCCACAGCTTCTGTTTCCTTTATTTTCACTGCAAAGCCTGGTGTTTCTGAAGCAATTTGATCTAAGGATTCTTTTTTCGTTTGTGCCAATTGGGTATCCACAGGGGAATCTTTTTCCTTCGGCAAATCCTTGAATAACCTTGCCAATAACTCTTCCTGAGCTTCAGAGTTATTCGGGTCCTCAATCAGTTGCAGTCGTAGTGATTCCAAATTTCTTTGTCTTCTGATTTGTTCAGACTCTGTATTAAAAAATTCAGTTCTTCTGATGAGTGTAGCTCCTTTGGAATAGGCAAACTGATTCAATCCTCCAGCCCTATTTATCAAATCAGAAATACGTTCCTCGCTCGTTTGGATAGCAAAAATCCCAGGAGAATTAACCTGACCTTCTACAGCTACTAATTTCTGCATATTAAAATTCGCTCGCTTTCTCACAATTACCTGATCGTAGGCAAGCAAAGTATTACCCTCTGGATTATAAGATAAATCTGCATTGACCTGCGTAGGAATGATTTCTGAAAGTGTCCCCAAGTCCCCATCTTCCAATCTTCTAGCAATCTCAATATCCTGGGTATTGGCTGATTCTTGCAAGCCACCCGCCATGATAATTAACTCCTCCACTTTCATGGATTCTGAGAAAGGGTAAACTCCGGGTCTTTTTACTTCACCAAGTACCTGAACGTACTTTTCATTATTGATATCATAAATACTAGCAACCCTGACAACGTCTTCTCTTTTCAAAAGGACATCCTCTGCAGTTCCATCCAAAATTTCTTGAAGATTTACTTGAATCATCTCGGAACTCAAATCTTCTTTGGTCCTTAAAATACTGGCTTGTGCGGTATAAGCATCACCACGGAGTCCTTCCGCATTTTTAATCAATTGAGAAATGGTCAGCCCTTCTGTCAAAGCAAAAGTCCCTTCTCTATAAACAGCTCCTTTGATTTGGACACGGTTGGAATAACGATTCAGGATTCTCTGAACGGTTATTTCATCACCACCTGCCAATGGAAATAGATTGAATTGACTTTGGTAAAGGTCTGAAACCGAACGCTGATTTCCAGTAATTCTGGAGATAGCTACCCGGTCTTTGAATGCTTCATCGGTAAATCCACCGGCATATTCCAAAAGATCTTCAAATGTATCGTCCCCGTTGATTTCAAAAGTCATTGGACGCTTAACCTCTCCTTTGATTTTTGCTCTGGAAATGAAGGGATTCACCAAAATAACATCTTGATCCTGAAGCTGCTTATCCAATTCTGCTGTTCCATTTACAAGTAGATCGTAAACATCTATCTTCGCTATTTCTTCATTATTTCTGACCAACTTTATAGCTCGCATAGTTCCATTTTCATTCGGACCTCCCGCAGCATAAAGCGCATTAAAAACCGTGGAAAAAGCACTTAAAGTAAATGTCCCTGGAAGCCTAACTTCACCAAGAATATGGACTTTGATGGTTCTTACATCACCTAACGTAACTTTCAAAAAGGTCGAGGGATTGCTTCCGCTTAGACCCGAATAGTATCTTGCTACTCGATTTTTTATGATCCCTGTGGCCTCTTCAATACTTTTTCCTGAGACAGACACCGGACCTATATTATCTAAGAGCACAAACCCATCAGGATTTACTGTAGCTTCATAATACTGCTCCGACTCACCGTAAATATCCACATAAATCAAATCCCCTGGGCCAAGAATATAGCTTTTTGGAGTAGCCTGATTTAAGCTTGGCTCAAAACTTAGTCTTCTGTTTTTTTGATAAAATAACGAAGTTCCAAAAATTTGATTCTCTAAATCAACCTCTTCAAAAGTAGACTGAGGTTTATAGAACCCATCCATAATCAAGTCAAAGTCTGCTTGCTTTCTGGGGTCTCTTTTGGAGGCTTCACTAGACCTTCTAAATCCAGGCTCACCTAGATCCAGGTTTGCAATTCTTACTTTCAATTTTGACACTTCTGAAGCTGGCATTCCTTGCATCTCTGCCATTTGCAAAAACTCTTCAATAGAAAGTCCTGCTTCTGCAGAGCGATTCAACAGCTCTTGCACCTCAGTGTCGCTCATTTCATCCACCTGGATTTTAGTTAAATCTGTGGACTGCTGTGCAATCACCTGAGGTGTTGCCAATCCCAGGAATGCTAATAAGGTAAAAAAGTACCAGAATCTTTTCTTTAAAATCATGCTTATAAGAGAGGTAATCCGATTAAAGCGGGTGTATATCCAACAAATATGGGGATTAAAAATCCTTGTATTTCTAATTTTCACCAAATATAGTTCCAAAAACCAACTTTCCCGAAAACTACCTTTATTGCTATTCAGTGCAATTTTTACAGATTTCAATTTGAGTTCGATCTGTCAGCAACTGTAATCTGAATAGCTGGTATGCCTTGGATGCCCAAATAGCAGTTAAAGGTTGGAGCTTCATATCTCCCATCACATGCGATGCATCTTTGTCAAAACAACAGGGCACCACTTTTCCATCCCAAGTCACAACGGCCCCTTGCCACATCCTCCAACATTTATTTTCGAGTTTCTTTTTGAGTTTCCATTTTCCCTGTCCATCAGGAATATATCTAGAGTACCCAAGATCTGTAGGAATTAATTCGGAACCATTTTCATAATCGTAGATCTGAGTAGTTTTTAATTGGAGTTCGTCCACTTTCATCTCCTCCACCCATTTTTTTAATTCGGGAAGTTGATGTTCATTTTGTCCTGTAACCAAAAACTGCAAAACTATTCTTGGAAATTTTGAACCCAACTTTTCTCTTTCCTCCACCAATAATTTCAAGCCTTTTTGTACTTTCTCCAAATTTCCTCCTACCCGATATTGCTCATATACGTCTTGTGAAATCCCATCCATGGAGACAATCAACTGCCGAAGTCCACTCTCCAATATCGATTTCACAGTTTTTCTATCCAGATAGTGAGCGTTAGTAGATGTAGAAGTAAAAATCCGATTACTATCTGCAAATTTTACCATTTCCAGAAATCGGGGATTCAAAAAAGGTTCTCCTTGAAAATAAAGGTGAAGCCAACTCAAATGCTTTTTATTCTCTAAAATCACATTTTCAAACAGATTTTCCTGAAGCATACCTGTAGGCCTAGAAAATGACCGAAGTCCCGATGGGCATTCAGGACAGCGCAAATTACAACTGGTGGTTGGCTCTATAGACAAGGTTGTTGGTTTGCCCCAAATCAATGGCTTTCCCACAAGCCGGGAAAATTGAAAAGAAAGTTGCAAAAGCAAGTAATTCCAGACTTTAATAAAAGTCAGATAATTTAAAATTGCCTTTGCCGTGATCCATTTATTCTTCACTCAGGCAAGTAAACTAATTGCTATTGACCTTCAAAATGGAATTCTTTGAATTAATAAAAAGGACTTCAGTTCGTTTACTTACTTTTGAGCAGATAAAAGCCAATTTCATGAGATTCATCCGATTTTCTCTTTATTCATTCTTATTACTTCTAGTTTTTTCTTGCCAAAAAAGCACAGAAGAATGTCAGCTGGACCCCAAGATTTTAGATCAGGATTTAAACTTGCAATTCACGCGTTTGGAAGATGAGTTTTTCAATGCAAAATCTGCCGAAGACTTTGAATTCCTAATCGAAAAATATCCTGATTTCGCGGAAGACTATTTAGGCAGGAGCCTCTACTCTTCACCTGACACTTTGATATCAGAATTAATCGCCATTCACCAAGATTCTGCCATGAATGTTCTTTACGACTCAGTCAAAGTTCATTTTCAGGATCTTTCTGAGGTAGAAAAAGACTTGGAGAATGCCTTTAAATATATCAAATACTATTTCCCTGAATTTAAAGTACCTAAAGTCTATACCTTTTTAAGTGGCTTTAACAGCGACCTAATTTTAAGTGAAGATCTAATCGTCATTGGTTTAGATTATTTCCTTCCCCCGAGCCACGAATTCCAACCAGATTTACCTCGGTACATGGCAGAACGATATGATAGCCCATATATCGTTCCTATGATAGTAACGGCAATCTCTTCAAAGTTCAATAAAACCAACCCAGCTGATAATACCATGTTGGCTGAAATGATCTATTACGGCAAAGCCTATCATTTTACAAAGGCAATCTTACCCTGTACTTCTGAAAAATATATCATTGGTTATACCGAAGATGAGATTGCTGAATGCTATGCCAATGAGGAGTATATCTGGTCACATTTTGTAGAAAATGAGCTGCTCTATGAGACCAATCCTTTTGATATCACAAAATACATGGGCGAAGCTCCTTTTACAGATGCTATTAGCACGAAGGCTCCTGGTAGATTAGGAAGATGGTTGGGTTGGAATATCGTTGATGATTATCAATTTAACCAAGATGTCAGCCTTGTAGAACTCATGGACAATCCTGATGCGGAGCAAATATTTAGACAATCAGGCTATAGACCGAGAAACCCAAACGAATAATTCCAACCGAAATCTCACTGGTATAAAATAAAAAAAGCGAGCCTTATTAAAGACTCGCTTTTTCATTTAGCAGGAAAAATTATTCTGGGATGATCACTTGATCAATCACATGGATGACTCCATTCGTAGCATGAATATTTAACATGGAAGGAACCAAGCTACTTTCATTAATCATTAAGCCTGGTAGATCCACAGTTAGACTTTCACCTTCTAATAACGTTGGTAAACTTGCTCCATCTCTTAAATCCTGTGAGAAAGCTCTTGAAGGAACCACATGATATTGTAATACACTCGTCAAAAGATCCAAATCAATATCATCAACTCCATCAACTCCTAAGGTTTCGTAAAGAGCTTCAAACGCAGCATCCGTTGGGGCAAAAACAGTTAGGTTATCTTCAAATCCTCCACTTACCGCATCCACTAGGCCTGCTCTAGTTAATGCCGCTACTAACTGTGTAAACTCTGGAGTTGCTGCCGTAGTACTTTCTACTGCAATTTCTGCAATACTCTGAGTAGGAGGAGTAATAATGTAGTCTAAAGTGTGAATGACACCATTGCTGGCCATTTGATCTGTAGCAATCACCTCAGTATTACCATTGATCCAAACGCTTCCACTAGGATCTATGCTGACAAAAAATGGATCTGAAGTTAAATTGCTTACCGAACCTGCAGTTACATCTGCGGCCATAACACTACCTGAAACAACATGGTAGCTTAAAATATCTGCCAATTCAGCATTACTCAATAAATCAGCTGGTGTGAGACTGTTATTAAGGATATAAGCCTCAATTGCCGCATCATTTGGAGCAAAAACAGTAAACGGGCCTGTTCCACTTAAAGCTCCTTCCAAACCAGCTTCGGCAATCGCTGAGGATAAAATCATAAAGTCAGGATCTCCATCGATCACTTCAACAAGATTTTCTGGTTCTGGGGTCATATCATCATCGTCGTCATCACATGAAGTGAAGCCTACCATGACCATAAGAGCCATTGAAAGCGACAAAAAACGCCATTTCTTAAATTCTGAAATTTTCATTTTAGTTGGTTTTAGGTATCGTAAATAATTGAGTCTATACAACTAACCAAGAAACAAATAGTTTAAAAAATCTAAGTTTAGGCCGACTCGCAATTGTCCCATGTGTTTGAAAAACAAATGATTTTATCAAATCAACTTTTTTGTTAATTCAAAAAACCAAAATAAAAATCTAGGAGGTTCAGGCAATTCTAAATTCCTTTTCATCAGTCGAATCGAAAGGAATATTATTAGGATCTATCACGTTGATCAGTCGGGAAATTGCGATCTCTTTACAAAAATAATTTTCAGCCAATCTTCTGGAATTTTGCTTCATTCTATCCAATAAAACAGGATTACTTTCCATTTCTTCTATGAGGTGAAAACTCTCCTCGATTTTTCCTGGAAGAAAAGTAAGTCCAAGTTTATTTTTGATCGTCAACTGGTAAACCCAACCTTTATGATTGACTAGAATAGCCTTTCCTGCGGCAATCGCATCAAAGAACTTGTTGGGACTATTGGTTTTTAAAACAGGCAAATGAGCAAATGAAATCCAGGCAAAATCGACCATTGAAAGCACCTCATTTACTTTTTCCTTGGAGCCAAAAGGGACGAAGATCACGTTTTGTAGTTGGGATTTGCTAGCCAATTGCTTCAAAGCCTGTTCTTGGCTTCCTTTTCCCATAATAATAAACTGCCAATTTTTGCCTTTCTGCTGAGCAACTTTCGCTAAAGCCAAAAGCTCCTCTACTGCATTCACCTTGCCCAAAGCACCCGTATAAGCAAAAGTCAATTCATCTTTCAACTGATACTTTTGAAGAATCCTCTCCTGTTTTTTCTGTGGAAAAAATGTCTGGACATCCGAAAAATTTGGAATCAGTTGAACCTGTGAATCTGGACTTACTTTTCTTAAATGCTCAGCAATTCCCGGGGACAAAGCCACCAATTTCAGCGCATGCCTATAGATCTTAGCTTCTACTTTTTTTAAGTACTTAATCGCCAATGGATTTTTAATCGCTTTCACTTCTATGGGTGCTTGTGGCCAAAGGTCTCTCACCTCAAAAATGTACGGAAGAGCCATTTTCCTCTTCGCCCACAAACCTATCCATCCTGTAGTCAAGGGAGTAGAAGTTATATACAGTAAATCAGGTCTAGAAAGTCTTTTCAAAAGCCTTTTCGCCAAATAGGAAAAAGTAAAGAAAGCCTTCACACGTTTTATAAACCCGAATTTTTGATCATAGGATACTGGCAAATAATGGACTTTAATCCCATCAATCCACTGCTGATCATATTCTAAATTATTCCCGGCAGTAATCATTTCCACCTCATACCCCGCATCCACCAAGCCTTTGGCCAAATGATAGGACCTTACAGCCCCTCCTTCCTTTGGGGTTTTAAAATACTGGTGGATGTAAATTACTTTCATAGCTTTCGCAATTTCACCCATTCTGCCAAAAGAAACAGGTTATAGAGTTCTAAAAAATAATTTTTGATCCCGGACTCAGGGTTTTTCGCTAATTCTCTCATTCCCTTAGGAAATGACTTTCCATGACTAGCTTCAAATGCTTTTATACTGTGAAATACCCTTTTGGAGAATTCTCCTCTTTCAGCAAACCATTCTTGAAGTGGTAATCCAAACCCCATTTTCTTTCTTTTAGAAATAGATTCTAAACCGGATTCATTCAATAATTCTCGAATCCATTGTTTCTTTTTTAAGAAGGAATCCGTTTTTATATCCATCCAAAATGAAAGCATTTTTTGATCTAAATAGGGTGCTCTTCCTTCAAGACCCTGCGCCATCAAAAGTTGATCATTTATTTTCAAAACATCCTGAACGAGGTATTGTTGCCTATCAAAATCCAGGACTCTTTTATACGAACTCAATTGGGAGTTGAAATTCCGCTCGCTATCCATGGCCAAATCATCAGAAATGGGGCGAAGGGCCGCAAAATTTTGAAATGTTTTATTGGCAGAATCACTGATTGAATTTAAAAACTTAGCATAAGAGCGATTTAATGGCAGGTATTGAAGTAGGGGTCTGATTTTCCTAATCCAATGATAGTTGTTCAAATAATAGTCAAAAGCCTGGTGACGTTGGTATCCTCCCCAGAGTTCATCGGCACCGGCTCCTGTGATCATCACTTTGACAGATTTCTTTGCTTCTTTTCCAATCAACCAAGTGAGAAAACCTGCGGAATCTCCAATAGGGAAGTCGACACTAGACAAGTATTCCTCCCAATTTTCCCAAAAAACATCCTGGTCCACAGAAACCAAATGGTGTTGTGCTGGAACTTTCTTTATTAGCTCTCTTGCTGCATCCGCATCAGAATACTTTTTCCTATATTTCTGTTCTACCTGAAGGGTAAATGCTGGGAGCTCAACCCCTGTTTGTTGGTACCAGGTAGCATATAACAAACTGCTATCGGCTCCTCCACTCATCATCATACCCACTGGCACATCTGCGTGAAATTGCTCTTGGACCACCTGCTCCAAGAGACTTTTAAATGACTCTTTATTTTGTGCTAACTCCTTGGATGCCGGTAAAGCAATATTGTCCCAGCGAAAGGTAGAATGCTGGAAAATTTGGCTAAACCTACTGGGTTTCCATTCTTTAATCCCTTTAAAAAAAGTATTCCCCAATAAGGGGCTACGGTTATAGAAAAAGTGTTCCCATTGATTCTCGTCGATTGGAGATTTGGTTTGGGTATTAATAGCAATGGCCTCCGAGGAAAGAATCAGCCGATCTTGATTTTGTGAATAATACAGAGGTTTTTCTCCGTTTCTATCTCTTCCTACCAAAAGGGATTTATTCGTTAAATCCACATAAATAAAGGCAAACATCCCTTCCAACTTGTTTAATCCTTCAGACCCAAAGAGACGGATCCAATGCAATAAAACCTCTGTATCGCTTTCCGTCTGAAATTCAACTCCCATCTTTGAAAGCAAGCTTTTTAGGGCCTTATGATTATAAATTTCACCATTCCAAAGGAGCAATGATTTACCATCTTCAGAGCTAAAGGGTTGGTCTGCTTCCTGTCCAGGATGAATAATTTTAAGTCGATTTACCCCTATCCAAAGTCCCGGCCATGGGCTAAAAGTTTCTTCTTGATCAGGGCCTCGATGGTGACTTTGACGCATCATCTCTCGGATAGAGTCTTCATTGGCGTTTTTACCCCAAATCAAATGGATACCACACATCAGTCTTCCGTTTTGACAGCCTTCCCATAGTTCTTTTCAAAGTACTTACAGAAATGAGTTAGGCTACATTCTTCACATTTGGGCTTACGTGCTAAGCAAACATACCTACCATGCAAAATCAACCAATGATGGGCTACATGAACATATTCTTTTGGGATATGGCGAATTAATTGTTTTTCTACTTCCAATGGGGTTTTGGCTGTCTGGGTGACCAAACCCAATCGTTTGGAAACTCGGAATACATGAGTATCCACAGCCATATTGGGTTGATTCCAAACAACCGAGGTGATAACATTGGCAGTTTTTCTACCTACTCCAGGGAGCTTGATCAACTCAGATACCGTCTCTGGAATCTGCCCATTAAAATCCTCCACCAGCATTTTCCCTAAGCCCAATAAGTGCTTGGTTTTATTATTAGGGTAAGAAACGGATTTGATGTAAGGAAAAAGTTCGTCAAAATTGGAAGCTGCCAAAAACTCTGGTTCTGGGAAATCTTTGAAAAGTGCAGGAGTAACCATGTTGATTCGTTTATCTGTGCACTGGGCAGATAATACCACTGCCACTAGGAGCTGAAATGGATTCTCATATTGCAGTTCCGTTTCTGCTACAGGCATGTTTTCAGAAAAATGATTGATAAAAGCTTCGTAACGTTCCTTTTTCAGCATGTATCTGGATTTATTTTTGAATTTGAAGATAGTTAAATTGAGAAATTGGAGCTGTGAAATTGAAAAATTTTATCTTTCCTACTTACTTCAGACTAATCCCGACTATGAAAAAATTAATTTTTAGCATTTGCTCTCTCCTTTTATTTGGCACTGGATTGTTTGGACAAACTCGTCCTAGGGAAGCTGGAGTTCCATTTGGAATTTTATCTCCAGGCAACCTAAATGCCATTACTGATGTGCCGGGAGTGAAAGTGGGGCATTTTACAAAAATCGAAGGAAGCAACATCCGTACAGGAGTGACTGCTATACTACCTCATGGGGGTAATATTTTTCAGCAAAAAGTCCCAGGCGCTGTTTATGTAGGAAATGGATTTGGCAAACTGGCTGGAACGACCCAAGTGATGGAATTGGGATCCATAGAAACTCCTATTATTCTGACCAATACCCTGAGTGTGGCAGCTGGTATAGAAGGTGCTGTGAAGTATAGTTTAAGCCTACCTGGTAATGAAACTATCCATTCTGTAAATGCGGTGGTGGGAGAAACCAATGATGCTTACCTCAATGATATTCGAGGAATGCATATTTCGGCAGAAGAGGTAATGGAAACCATCAAATCTGCAAAATCAGGCCCCGTGGAAGAGGGAAATGTAGGAGCAGGAACAGGTACCATTTGTTTTGGTTGGAAAGGTGGAATTGGCACCTCCTCCAGAAAACTTCCTGAGAGCCTTGGGGGATATACTGTGGGAGTATTAGTGCAGACTAATTTTGGTGGAAATTTACAGATAGGAGGAGTACCTGTTGGAGAAAAACTGGGAATATATCCTTTCAAAGACGCTTTGGAAAAATCAGATGGAAGCTGCATGATTGTCATAGCTACTGATGCTCCGGTATTGGACAGAAACCTGGAAAGAATGGCTAAACGAGCTATGATGGGATTAGCTAAAACCGGAGGAATTGCTTCTAACGGCTCAGGGGATTATGTCATTGCTTTTAGCACTGCCGAAAATTTGAGAATTCCCTATGTAAAGCCTAACCTTGAGCTAGAGAAGGCCGAATTCCTTCAAAATGATGACATGACGTCCTTGTTTTTGGCAGTAATTGAAGCCACCGAAGAAGCTATTATCAATTCACTTTTCGCAGCAGAAACGATGGAAGGAAAAGAGGGAAGAATCGTAGAAAAGTTGCCAACAGAAAAAGTATTGGAGTGGATTAAAAATAAGAACTAGCTATGGATAATGCAGGATATTCAGGAACACCTTTGGCAAAAAAACTAGGAATCAAATCAGGAATGGTGGTCCAAGTATTGTTTTGCCCTAAAGCCTATTTATCCTTTTTTAGTGATTTCCCGGACTATGTTCACTTGGAAATCAAACCGGAATATTCTAAGCAAGCCGATTTGATACACCTGTTTGTACATAGTGAAGAAGAACTGGAAATTGGTTTTAAACATGCATCAAAGCACCTTAGAAAGTCCGGTTCTCTCTGGATCAGCTGGCCTAAGAAAACCTCAGGAATCCTTACTGAGGTAGATAAATTTCCTATCCGATCCTATGGACTAGAAAATGGATTGGTCGATGTAAAAGTCGCCGCAATTGATGAGCAATGGAGCGGATTGAAATTTATGTATAGGGTTAAGGATCGATAAAATTTTATTCCTTACCAAAATTCTATTCCAACCTTTCAATTGAAATATATTTAGCATAATATTTAACTTTTCTAATAATATTAGGTAACTTTTAAAGCATTTAACTAGAATTTTGTTCAGCTCTGTTTTTTTTTCGCTGCATAAATATTGGTTGATGAATTCAGTCCTGTAGGCTGAAAAATACTTTTCTCAACATTCTAATATCATTCAAATGGACACTACATCCCCACACCCAACACCAGAAAACATTCTTAAAATTGGTTCTGGATTTATGGCCTGTAAAGCACTCTTGACGGCTGTTAAATTTGACCTATTCACCAAACTTTCTGCTCATCCCGATCAAAAAGCCTTGGCTTTAAAAAAGCAACTTGATCTCAATTGTACCGATAGACATTTTTATGATTTTATGGATGGACTATATGGATTGGGATTTCTAACCCGAACGGGAATTTTGGAGACTGCACTGTATTCCAACTCTCAGGATACAGAAGTTTTCTTAGATAAAAACAAACCTTCGTACATCGGTGGAATCTTAGAAATGATGAATGCTAGGCTCTATGGTTTTTGGGGTAATCTTGAAGAAGGATTAAAAACTGGAACTCCACAAAATGAAGCTAAAAACGGGGTAAATATCTTTGAGGAAATTTATAAGGAGCCGGAGCTTCTGGAGACCTTTGTCAACGGTATGACGGGTGTTCAGATTGGCAACTTTATGGCTTTTGCCAAGCAATTTGATTTCTCAAAGTTTAAGACTCTTACTGACGCAGGCGGATCTGCAGGTTACTTATCCTTGATGGTGGCTCAGGAAAATCCTCATATGAGTTGTGTGACCTTTGACCTACCTCCATTAAATCCTATCGCCAATGCGACCATCAAAAAATTTAATCTGGCAGATCGAGTAAAGAGTCAAAGTGGTGATTTTTTTATGGAAGCAATTCCTAAAGCTGATATGATCGTGATGGGGAATATCCTACATGATTGGAACAAAAAAGAAAAAATAAAATTGATGCAAAAAGCCTACGATTCACTTCCAGAAGAAGGTGTATTTGTGGCTATTGAAAACATTATAGATCAGGAAAGAAAACATAATGTTTTTGGGTTGATGATGAGCCTAAATATGCTCATCGAAACTGAGGGAGGCTTTGATTATACCTTTGATGATTTTCAATCTTGGGGCAAAGAAGTTGGTTTTAAATCTTTTGAAATTCTTCCATTAGCAGGTCCGGCAAGTGCTGCCATCGCTTATAAATGATAATTTTTCAAGCAAAAATTAGAAATCAGATTTGAATTATTCGGTTCAAATCTGATTTCAATTTGTATTTTATGTATATGAATTGCATTTTTTCGTATATTCAGCTAATTAATCGAAGCCAACTTGAAATTTTTACAGTGGATTTCGAATATGATTTTTAGGCGACCAAACTAGACCATTTGCCCATTTGATCCGAAAAAAACGGGTCGTTTATTACTAATTTATTTCAGATGAGGGTCAAAGATTCGATCAGTGCTATTTACCCAAACATGGGGTATTGGTTGATGCTATTTATTGCAGGGGTATTTGGTGGATTTTATTTTACTTATTTCTCAAAATTAACAAGCCCATTTCCTGGAATTGTCCATATCCATTTTTCATTGATGAGTGTTTGGGTGGGCATGGCAATTACCCAACCTTTATTAATTAAGTATAGAAAGCTTTCGCTACACAGAAAAATAGGTAAACTCTCCTATCTCCTGATTCCTTTGGTAATTTTGACTTCATTTTTGATGATGCGGCATAGTTATCAAACTCAGCTAGCATTATTAACAGAGAATATTTCCAATGGACAGGAAATTATGTCCCTAAATGAGGGTTTAATCCTTTTAGGATCTTATCAGGCTATTGGCTTAGTCTATTTGTTCTGGCTAAGTATTTTCTATTCTCTTGCTATTTATTTTAAGAAATCACCCGCATTACATGCCCGGTTTATGGTGGCCACAGTTTTAACTTTTATGGGCCCTACACTAGATCGCATTCTCTATTTTTGGTTTGATGTGAAGTACATTCTTCCCGGCCTTGGACCTGAGTATGTTTCCTTTCTTTTGATAGATATCATCCTCCTAATTTTATTGTACTTTGATTTTAAAAAGGGCAGAAACTTATTTCCATTGATCACTTCATTGTCCCTATACCTCCTATTTCAGATTTTATATTTCATCGTTCCATTGTCAGAGCCTTTTTCAAAACTGATGAAGTTCCTTTTGGACTAAACCCAAGAAACCATGAAAAGAAGAAAATTTATTCAAAGCTCAGCACTCAGCGTGATCTCCGTGAGTGCATTCGGATTTATACAGTTTGACGGGAAAAAATATATTGGAGACTGTGAAACCACTACGGATATTTTAGGCCCATTTTACAGACCTGATAGTCCCATGAGAAGCAACTTAAATGTTGCCGGCAAAAAGGGTAAGCCTATTCATCTAACTGGTATCATTATGAATGATGATTGTGACACTCCGTACGCCAATGCTAAAGTTGAATTATGGCATTGCGATGAGGAAGGTGTCTATGACAATTCTACTCCTGCTTATAATTACCGTGGAACAGTTATGACAGACTCTAAAGGGCAATATTCATTCGACACCATCTTACCTGTTCCATATGATGCCGGAGGAGGCATGATCCGGCCTGCCCATTATCATTTAATGATTACCGCAGAGGGATATCAGACTTTGGTAACACAACTATATTTCTCAGGAGACGAGAACATAAAAAAAGATCCTTGGGCCTCCAATGACGCCGCAAAAAATAGAGTATTGCAAGTCACTCCCGATGGTAATAATGGTAGCATTGTTTCTTATAATGTAGGCCTTTCCAAAAAATTAGGAATGGAAAAGGCTTCCCTTGAAAAATTAGTCGGAATCTATAAGTCTGAAGATGGAGAGGAAGGAAAAATAGAACTGTTCCAAAAAGAAGGGAGACTCTGGATAAAAAATGAAGTATTTGGAATCGCCTTCGATTATTTGGGAGACAATACTTTCGACTATCCAGGATTACACGATGGATCTTATCGAAGGATGATATTCCAACCCGACGGTAAATTTAAATTAGAAATGTTTCGACCAGGTTCAGAAATTCAATCCCAATCCTATATCAAAGTATCTTAAATCGACCTTACTATTTTATGAAAAAATTAATTTTCCTCTTAGCTTTTCTACTAACAGCTGGAATCAATTTACAAGCACAAACAGCTGACAAACTGATTCTTACTACCCAGGATTTTCTCAACACTCTGGATTCGGAACAAAAATCCAAAGTGATGCTTACAATGGAAGACAGCATGAGAAGCAAATGGACCAACTTACCTCTGGGTTTAGCTCCAAGAGCAGGCTTGAGGTATGGAGACTTTTCAGAAGAATCTAAAATTCAGTTTCATAAAATCCTAAGTGCAATTTTCAGTTCTCAAGGCTATCTCAAGACCTTCAGCATCATGCAAGTAGATGACATTCTTCATGAGATTTTTGAAATCAAATTTCAGAATGGGGAAATAAATGAGGAAACGATCAATATGATCCGTGGATTGAACTGGGATTATGGAAATTATTTCGCTGCAGTCTGGGGTGAACCCAAGGAAGAAGGCACTTGGGGATTGAAATTTGAAGGGCATCATGTTTCTATCAACTTGACCATGGTGAATTCAGAATATTCCTTAACACCTCTGTTTTTCGGTTCCGATCCAGCAGTAGTTGAGACCACACAATATGCCGGTATTCGACCTTTGAGCAAAGAAGAAGACTATGGGTTCTGGTTTGTTAATCTTTTAGATGAAGACCAAAAAGCCAAAGCTGTTTTCGAGGACAAAGTACCAGGAGACATCATAACCAGCCCGGATCGACCTCAGTGGATTTCTGAATATCGTGGAATCAAAGGCTCTGAACTGAATCCTGAGCAACAAAAGGTTTTGCATTACCTAATTGAGGAGTATATCGAAAACTTGGAAGTTCAAAAAGCAGATGAGTTTATGGCTATACTTCATGAAAGAGGATTAGACCAAGTTTACTTTTCCTGGATCGGAAGCTTAGAACCTATGAAAGCCCACTATTACCTGATTCATAGTCCTGATTTTATCATCGAATATGACAATGTAGGCTTCTTGGACAATGCCAACCATATTCATTCTATCCTAAGAAAGAAAGATGGAGATTTTGGTGAAGACATTCTGCGAAAGCATAGAATGGATCATGAGCACTGAGAATGATACTTAAAGACCACTAGTTGCATAAATCATATTAGTCAATGAATATGATTGGATACATTTTATTGTATTTTAAACTCGTAATCTCCTATCTTAAAGTCTGATAATCAGAGTTTTTTGGCTATGGTAAAATTTCGATTTGTATTTATTCTACTTTTCAGTGTTTCCTTTTCTTTGAAAGGCCAGAACTTGGATAGTTTACTTTCAAAGGCGTATTCTACTTATTCGGATTATCAGTATGACGAGTCCATTCAAATAGCTAATCAAGCGATTGCAATCGCAAAAAAAGAAGAAAATGAGTCCGCCTTGCTTATTGGAGAATTTTATAAAGCCTTGAGTGTTCAAGAACGCGATCCAACCCAGTCCGACACTGAATTGATCGAGAAAATGATTATTCAAATGGATAAGCTAGGATTAAAGTTGGAGCAAGCAAGAGCTAATAATTTTCTGGCCAGCACATTTGCACGTTTTGGAGACGTTGAAAAAGCTGTAAAAAACCATCAAGCTGCCATGGATATTTATGAATCCACAGGTAATTTGACAGGGGTTTCATCCTCCCATTCTAATCTCAGTTTGCTCTACTACGATCAGCACGATTATGAGGAGGCATTTTATCATGCAAGGAAAGCCTTGGAAATGGATATTGCTTTGGGAACTCCCGAAAACATTCAAAGCAGTTATAACAATCTCGCCATCATTTTTGAACACACGGGCCCACTTGATTCTGCGATTTATTACCATAAGTTTTCTTTAGATTATGCCAAACGGGATGAAAATCCCTATTCGATAGGCTTAGCACTTAGTAATTTGGGTAATAACTATGCAAACAAAGGTGACTTGAAGCTCGCCGAAGAAACCTTGCTTGAAGCCCTTCGAATTCGAGATTCTTTAGGCTTATCTCGCGGCTTAGCCTATACACATAACCGACTTGCCAATCTTTATCAAAAGAAAAATCAGCTGTCAAAAGCAAAATATCATGGTGAGAAATCACTTGAAAATGCCGAAAAAGCAGGCGAAGTTAAAGTACTTCGAATGGCCTATGAGAGACTTCAGGAGATAGCTGAAAAAACGGGTGATTATCGTGCTGAATTAGCTTTTTTAAAGAAGGCAACTTCACTAAAGGATAGTATCTTAAATGAATCAAATACAAAAAGCATCACCCAAATGATGCTTAATTATGAATTCGAGAAAAAACAGATTCTGGACAGTATCCAAAATGAGCAGGAAAAGAGAGAGAGGGATCTGATTTTCAACGAACGTCTTGAAGTAGAGAGAAGTCGGAAAATCATTTTTATGATATCTGGACTTTTCCTTTTGGCTCTTGCTATTGGACTTTTCCTTAGGTATCAATTTGTAAAGAAGTCGAGAGAAATTATATCAAAAGAGAAGGATAGATCAGATAAACTCTTGCTGAATATTCTCCCTGCTGAAGTTGCAGAGGAGCTTAAAACAAAAGGAAGTTCAGATGCCAAAGACTTTGATCAGGTAACCGTTATTTTTACAGATTTTGCAGATTTCACCAAGAAAGCGCAACATCTCAGTGCAAAGGAACTTGTCAAAGAATTGAATACTTGCTTTAAAACCTTTGATGAGATTACATACAATCTGGGTCTAGAAAAGATTAAAACCATCGGGGATGCCTATATGGCTGCCGGAGGACTCAACTCCAAATCTGGTGTAAAAGAAGTTGCATTGGCGGCAATTCAGATGAAAAAATTTATAGATGAACGAAACTCCGATCCCAATATATCGAGGAAAATAAAATTCGACATGCGCTGTGGAATAAACTCTGGTCCGGTTGTCGCTGGAATTGTAGGAATTAAGAAATTTCAATATGATATCTGGGGTGATACGGTAAATACTGCCCAACGAATGGAGGCTAGTTGCGAAATAAACCAAATCAATATTTCTGAAAACACCTATTCGCTACTTAAAGATGACCCAGACTTTACCTTTATTGAAAGAGGAATCTTACCGGTAAAAGGAAAAGGAGAAATGAAAATGTGGTATATAGATTCTTACCAAAATGAAAATGGATGATTAGGAAAGACTTAATGCTAATATTAATTGTTCTTTTTTGTATCTCTAGCTGTTCAAAGAGACAAATAGAAGAGTCTCAAAAATTTGTTTCACCCAATATCTTGCTAATCGTCGCCGATGATTTAGGTTATGCTGATATTGGCGCATTTGGTGGAGATATTGCCACCCCAAACCTGGATGCTTTGGCAGCTAGCGGAATTCGATTTAGCAGATTCCATACTGCGCCGGTTTGCGCCGTGACCCGGGCCATGATGCTTTCAGGAAATGATAACCATATCGCTGGAATGGGTTCCCAAGATCTGGTGACGGATGTTACAGGATACGAAGGTCATCTCACCGATAGAATTATCCCTTTTCCCGAACTCCTTCAACAATCAGGATATACCACTTTTATGGCCGGCAAATGGCATTTAGGTTTAAGACCAGAAGATGATCCGGCCAAAAAAGGGTTCGAAAAATCCTTTGTTACATTAGAAGGTGGAGCCAATCACTTCAGCAACAGACTCCTTTTTCCTGACAGTCCCGAAATAAGCTATGGGGACAAGTCATTTTATACTGAAAACGGAGAAAAATCCGATTGGCCTGAAGGAGTTTATTCCACAGATTTTTATACTGAAAAATTGATATCCTATATTGACGCCAACCTCGAAACAGGAAAACCATTTTTTGGTTTTGCCGCATATACCTCACCTCATTGGCCACTACAGGTTCCAGAAAAGTATTGGCAAAAATATCAAGGTAGGTACGATGAAGGGTATGAAATCCTTCGGGAAAAGCGACTCGAAAGTCTGAAAAAATCTGGGGTAATCCCGGAAGAGGCAAGTTTGCCAGCCATTCTTCCTGCCATCAAACCTTGGGAAAGTTTAAGCTCTGAGGAAAAAACCAAAGAAGCCCGCAAAATGGAGCTCTATGCGGGAATGGTAGATAACTTAGATGAGAATATTGGGAAAATTCTTGATTACTTGAAAAGCAAAGGGTTGTACGAAAACACGCTGATCATTTTTATGTCGGATAATGGGGCTGCTGGAAATGATTTTTATTACAGCTCATTTTATGGACCTTACATCCAAGAGCATTATACAGATGCATTTGAAGAAATGGGAACCGAAAAAAGTTTCATTTCCTATGGCCCCCAATGGGCGGAAGCCGGATCAGCCCCCTTTCGATATTTCAAAGGATTTACTACAGAAGGAGGAATTACTACTCCTCTGATTATTTCGGGCAAAGGAGTGGAAAGGTCTCCAGAAATCAATGCCTCATTTTTAACGGTAATGGATTTAGCTCCTACATTTCTTGAAGTTGCGGGAATATCTTATCCAGAAAAATCGACTGGAAATCCTATTAAGCCACAGTTAGGAAATTCACTCATACCATTCCTTTCTGGAAAAACAGAACTAATTCATGAACCCAATTATGTCTTCGGATTGGAGCATCGTGGCAATGCTCTGATCAGAAAAGGGGATTGGAAACTGGTGAATCATATAAAGCCCTTTGAAAGGAGTAATTTTGAATTATACAATCTCTCAAATGACCTTGCTGAGCAACATAATCTAAAAGAAGAGTATCCTGAAAAATATGAAGAATTACTCGCTGAGTGGGATCAGTACACTAAAAATATGGGAGTAATCATTCCTACTCCAAAACCAAAATCAAATTAATCATCCTTATAAATTTTATGAAGCGTACCTATTACAACCTCATTTTCATCTTAGCCTTTTTGTTCTTAGCAAATCCAGCCAACAGTCAAACCTACGGACAAAATGGAATGGTAGTTTCGGATCATTATTTAGCCTCCGAAGTAGGAGTTGAAATCCTCAAAAAAGGTGGAAATGCCATTGATGCTGCTGTTGCCACCGCATTTGCTTTGGCAGTGACACACCCGGAAGCTGGAAATATCGGAGGTGGAGGATTTATCGTTTTTCATAAGGAAAATGGAGAAGTCACTACGTTCGATTTTAGAGAAAAAGCTCCTTTGGCAGCAAGTCCAACCATGTTTTTAGATGAAAATGGAAGGATAAAAGACAACTCAAATCATCAAGGATTGCTTTCCGTGGGAGTACCGGGAACAGTAGCTGGACTCTATCAAGCCCATCAGAAATATGGAAAATTATCTTGGTCTGAATTGGTAAAGCCATCGGTTGAACTAGCGAAAAAGGGCTTTACAATGTCTTGGGGGTTGTATAGAGCGGCCCTTAGAATGACAGATCGAGATCCATCAGAAGATATCATGCAAAATTTCTTCAAAGGAGATGATGGAGAGGTGGTAAAACCTGGAAATACCTGGAAGCAGCCAGCACTTGCAAAAACTCTAAAAGAAATTCAGAAACATGGAAGAGACGGATTTTACAAAGGTTGGGTAGCTGAAGAAATAGAGGCTTACATGAAAGCAAATGGTGGAATCATCACACAGGAAGATTTAGCTAAATATGAAGCTGTAGAGCGGAACCCAGTTACCACAACTTTTAATGAGTTTGAAATTTTCTCTATGCCTCCTCCAAGTTCGGGTGGAGTTGCTTTAATAGAAATGATGAATTTAATGGAAGCGGCTGACATCTCTTCTGTGGAGTTTAATTCTACCGCTTATGTTCACTTGGTAGCTGAAGCAATGAGAAGAGCTTTTGCAGATAGAGCTGAATTTTTAGGTGATCCAGACTTTAATCCTGAGATGCCGGTTGGCAAATTGACTTCCAAGGAATTTGCTAAAACCCGGTTTGAAAATCTGGATTTATCCAAAGCATCCGTCAGCGACTCTTCAAAATATGGTCAATTATATGGTGGTGACCATACCACACATTTCTCAGTGGTTGATAAAGAAGGTAACGCCATTTCCATGACCTATACTTTAGAAAATTCTTATGGAGTGAAAATGGGCTCTTCCAAACTTGGATTTATTTTCAATAACGAAATGGGAGATTTTAATCCAATACCAGGAGTGACGACTTCCACAGGATTGATTGGTTCCAACCCGAATTTGGTAGCTCCTGAAAAAAGAATGCTTTCCAGTATGACTCCAACAATTGTATCCAAAGATGGAAAGCCTTATTTAATTATTGGAAGTCCAGGAGGTAGAACCATCATCAACACTGTATTCCAAACTGTGCTAAATGTGTTGGCCTATGACATGAGAATAGACCGAGCAATTGAAGCTATGAAAATACATCATCAATGGCTACCTGACAGAATTATATATGAGCATAATTTGCTCTCCCCTGATACTCGAAAAGCACTGGAAAAAATGGGACATAATCTGCGGCCAACAACCAATCTTGGCGTATTGATGGGGATTACTTATGATCCGGAATTAGGAACCTGGGTTGGAGCCGCTGATTCATCCAGTGAAGATGGAGGAGCGAGAGGATATTGAGCAGTGGGCAGTTTTTAGCTTGCCTTCGGGAGGTAGGTCGCATTAATAATTGGTCTGCCTGAGCGGAGTCGAAGGCCCATTCAATTTTCTCAGTTAGCAGGAGGAAAGTCTGAAAGCTAAAGACAGGAGACGGAAGTTGGAAACGCATCCCCCCCCTTGGAGAAGATTTATATTTTAGAAACGTCATTGCGAGCCTGCCTTCCGGTAGGCAGGGAGGAGGTACGACGACGTGGCAATCTTGTAAGGTTAAACATGATTACTAAAGTAGCAATGGGAAAGTCTAAAAGCTGAGGTGAGAAAGCTAAAAAGACGGTAGACAGGAGACAGAAGTTGGAAACGCATCCAATCTCCCTTGGAGAAGATTCGTCTAATGAAATTGGATTTTGATTCAAGGGGCAAGAGGAATTCTAGAAAAAATAAATGGGGAATGCCAAAGATAGAATTCCGCCATGACTCGTGTCTTCACGAGGCAATTAAAGAACTGCATAGTCGAAGAAATAGAATAATTTGAATTCAAATAAACACTAGTGGAAAAAGAAACCGGATTAAAAAGGGAAATAGGCGTTTGGGGACTCTCGGCCAACATCGTCAACATCATCGTGGGAGCTGGAATATTTGTGCTGCCCGCAATTGTGGCTGAAATCATGGGTTCCTCAGGAATCGTGGTTTATCTGTTTTGCGGGTTTCTGATAGCCTTGGTGATGCTCTGCTTTGCGGAAGCTGGGAGTAAAATCACAAGATCAGGAGGAGGCTATGCTTACGTGGAAACCGCTTTTGGACCTTACACGGGCTTTTTAGCTGCCATTTTTATGGTCACAGGAAGCGTATTCTCTGATGCTGCAGTGGCCAATGCACTAGTAGAATTAGTAGGATTGGCTTTTCCTGTTTTTACAGACCCTGTCAACCGATTTCTTCTATTATTCGTGATTTTTTCCAGTTTAGCTTTCCTAAATGTCATCGGTGTAAAGCAAGGAATCGGATTAGTTAAAATCAATACAGTAGCAAAACTTACTCCCATATTATTATTGATATTCTTCGGTTGGAAAGATGTTTCTTTTTCAAACCTATACTGGGAATCTGCTCCAACATTCAATCAATTTGGTCAAGCTTGTTTGATTCTATTTTTTGCTTTTCAAGGGGGTGATGCTGGGCTTTCCGTAGGGGGTGAAATCAAAAACCCTCAAAAGACTGTTCCAAGAGCCATTTTCATAGGAATTCTCTTTGTTTTAATCCTATATGTATTGATTCAGACCGTTGCTCAGGGGGTGATGGGGGATCAATTACCGGGATTTAAAGAAGCTCCTTTAGCTGCAGTTGCCAATGTGGTATTTGGACCTATTGGATATACTTTTCTATTAGTTGGAGCAGGAATCTCCATGTTCGGCATGTTGAGCGGAGAAATTCTCAATCTCCCAAGAGTAATATTTGGGCTGGCAAGTGATCGTGTAATTCCTTTGGAAAGATTAGCTTCTGTACATTCAAGATTTAAGACACCTTACTTAGCAATTTTACTTTATGCAGGCATAGGTTTCACACTAGCAGCCCTGGGTGGTTTTCGTCAGTTGGCCGTCATTGCCTCAGCAAGTATGCTTTTGGTTTACTTTGGGGTTTGTCTATCTGTCATTTGGCTCCGAAAAAAGCAGGCATCTAAGCCCGGAGATTTCAAAATCCCATTTGGCCCTCTAGTCCCAATTTTATCTTCCCTCATTATTCTGTTTTTCCTGTCTAACCTTACCGGATATGAAAAAACAGGACTCTTTGTATTCTTTATTGCACTGACAGTCATTTACTTCCTTGTGAAAGCTGTCAGAGATAAAAATTCAAAACCTTAATTTGTTTACGTTCCACTAATCAACTAGCATACTATGAAAAAGCTCATTTCTCTTTTTGCCATGATTTTGGCCGTGTTTTCAAGTTTAAATGCGCAACAAAAAACCAATTTGGAATTAACCGACATCTTCAATCTGGAGTATGTAACAAATCCAAGTATTTCTCCTGATGGAAGCAAGGTAGTTTATGTACGAAACTTCAAAGATATCATGACGGATAGAGACTATTCCAATCTTTGGATTTCGAATATCGATGGGACACAAAATCGTCCGTTGACACAGGGAAATCATAATGATGTCAGCCCGGTTTGGTCTCATGATGGTACCAAAATCGCCTATCGATCCAATCAACAGGATGAGAAAATGAAGCTTTTTGTACTCTATTTAGACACAAAAGAATCAGTAGCTCTGACCAATTCAGCCAATCCTCCCGGATCTGTTTCCTGGTCATTTGACGATCAAGAGTTGGCATTTACCCAGTTTGTACCAAAACAAAAAAAGTCGCTTCTGAATATTCCTGCAAAACCGGAAGGCGCTACCTGGAATGATGCGCCCATCTACATCGATGAAATGAATTATCGTGGGGATGGAGCTGGATATTACAAATCTGGAAATCAGCAAATCTTTACCATTGGACTTGCTGGAGGCACGGCAAGACAATGGACTTTTGATGACAATGATTATGGAATACCTATTTGGACCAAGGATGGGAAAAGTCTGATTTTCTCTGCGAATCTTCATGAAAACCATGATTTAGAGCCTGGCAATTCAGATATCTATCAATTGGATTTGGCATCTGGTTCTATCAAGGCATTGACGAGCAGATTTGGCCCAGATGGAGGACCAGTGCTTTCTCCAGACGGAACTCAGATTGCCTATACCGGGTTTGACGACTCTTATCAAGGCTACCAGGTGACCAATTTGTATGTTATGAACCTAGATGGTTCTGGCATTAAAAACTTGACTGCCGACTTGGACCGAGATGCTGCAAATCCACAATGGGAAAGTAATGGAAAAGGCATCTATTTCCAGTATGATGAATTCGGTGACACGAAAATCGGGCATGTGGCACTGACCGGAAAAATCCGAACTGTTGTGGAAGGTCTTGGAGGTTTGGACTTAGGAAGGCCTTACAACGCCGGGGATTTTTCAGTATCCAACACAAATAAATTTGCCTACACTTTAGGAGGAGCAGATCATCCTGCTGACTTGGCAGTATTGTCTGATGGAGAAGTTAAGAGAATTACTGCCTTGAATGACGACATTTTCTCCTTTAGGAATTTGGGGGAAGTGGAAGAAATCTGGTGGAAATCTTCCTATGATGGTTTGAAAATCCAGGGATGGATTGTGACTCCTCCTAACTTTGATCCGAACAAAAAGTATCCCTTTATTCTTGAAATCCATGGTGGCCCATTTGCCATGTATGGTCCAGCTTTTTCATATGAAATTCAGCAATATGCTGCTGCAGGATATGTCGTGCTCTATTCCAATCCAAGAGGAAGTACTGGCTATGGGCAGGAATTCGGCAATTCCATTCATCACGATTACCCAAATCATGACTATGCCGACCTGATGTCAGGTGTGGATGCAGTGATCGAAAAAGGCTACATAGACACAGAGAATCTATTCGTTACTGGAGGAAGTGGCGGAGGAGTTTTGACAGCTTGGATTGTTGGAAAAACGGATCGATTCAAGGCTGCGGTGGTTGCAAAGCCCGTGATCAACTGGTTTACTCATTCTCTTTACGCAGATAACCCCGCCTTTTTCACGAAATATTGGTTCCCTGGAAAACCTTGGGAAGAAATGGAAAATTACATGAGAAGGTCCCCAATCACTTACGTGGGAAATGTAAAAACTCCAACCATGCTTTTAACAGGAGAAAAGGATTATCGAACTCCCATCGCTGAATCCGAGCAATTCTATGCAGCGCTGAAATTACAGGAAGTAGAAACTGCAATGGTTCGAATCCCCAACGCATCCCATGGTTTAGTCAACAGACCGAGCATGCTCATGAGTAAATCTGCTTCAATTCTAAGTTGGTTTAATCATTATAGGGACTCAGAATGAGACCTCTTCTCTGTGTTTTCTTGTTACTTACTTCTGCTTTCTGCTTTGCACAAGAATCTGACATGTCTCAGATTCTTGCGAAGCGGGAAAGGTCTAATGCCGCACTTCGAAACTTTGATGAAGACCTAAACAGTACCTTTCTGACGGATGATGTATTGATAACAACAGGTGCAGGGACTTTGATCTCTGGTAAAAAGGCACTTCAGGATTATATAAAAAGAGCTTCTGGCCCTAAAATGTATTGGATTCGAACTCCAGAAGAGATCAAAGTCAATCCAGAAACCAATCTTGCTTGGGAAACAGGAACCTGGAAAGGATATTTTGAGGATTCTGACAAACCAATAGTGGGAGGAAATTATTCAGCACAATGGACTAAGAAATCTGGAATCTGGCTGATTCAGTCTCAGTTGTTTGTTACATTGCCTTATTAACTTAATAAAGGAATAGGAGAAGAATTGATTTGCATACTCAAAAGATCTGCTTAAACTTCAAAAATGAGGGAACAATTAGGAACCCATATTTCCTATTTGCAAACAAATAAATTGTTTCCAGCAATCTTCATTTCTCTCGTTTTGGATTTCCTGTAACCTGAAGGGTACAAATAACAAAAACCAGAAATTTTTAACTCCATGAAAACCGAAGTTCATCCTGATTAACTAGTATAAAAGATAGGAGCTCATTAAATACAACGTTATAAAACTAATTTTCATATACATTTTTTTGTATTTTAAAATTGTTTATTGTATTGAATATCAGGTGAAAATACTTAACTTATATAGGATCTCAATAGAACTTTTTTTGAGATAGGAAATGGCTTTCAAGGGAAGCCATAATTATTACCCACTTAAATTTCAACTCATATGAAAAAGCTTTTTGTACCATTACTCGCCATTTTATTTTTGACATCCTGCGGAATCGATAGCATGTCAGATATGCGACCAAATCAAACACTTGAAGAGCAGAATGCAGTCAACCGAGCAGACTTTTCAGGGCAGGTTTTTACGGATCAAAATGGAGCAGGAACTACAGCTGCTGCCATGGATCTCGAACGTTTTAAAGTGATTGACGAATACGAAATTTTAGCAACTGATGACGATGGTCTCGCTACAGGCTTCATCCTGAAAGAAGGAGTTCCTGCTGTTATCACTGCTTCGGGCCTCGTAGGCTTTTACTTTGCTGGACAAGCAGATCCTTCCACTCCAAACGGAAGAACAGATGTTTTGATTTTCAACAATTTTCCAGTAGTCTCCTTAGTTGCCAGAGTAGGTGGAGGAGAACTACAATTCGTTGGAGAAGGACCAACCGAACTTACTGGAAGCGGAGAAGTAGTTTTCTATGTAAACGACACCTTCTTTGAAGACAATATTGGTTCTTACAATATCCAAATAAGTTATTATTGCTATCCTGGATTTGGAATAGGGGATGCAAATCACTATCACTGTAAATAGTTTCGAAAGCGATTTTTAACTAGAAACACCCCTGATCAAGAGAACAGGGGTGTTTCTAGTTTATTAAGCTCAAGCCTATTAATTTTTCATTCTTTCCCAACGCACTTTCATCTTTTCCAAACTTGAGGAAAGAGATTTCACCGCTTGAATGGTTTGTTGGGTAGATTGTACATCCGCTGCTTTGATCAGATTCATCTTAAATAGGATCTTTTGCTGAAGGCCTAAACAGTACCTTTCTGATGGATGATGTTCTGATTACTACAGGCGCAGGGACTTTGATCTCTGGTAAAAAGGCACTTCAGGATTATATAAAAAGAGCTTCTGGCCCTAAAATGTATTGGATTCGAACTCCAGAAGAGATCAAAGTCAATCCAGAGTCCAAATTAGCTTGGGAAACAGGAACCTGGAAAGGATATTTTGAGGATTCTGACAAACCAGTAGTGGGAGGAAATTATTCAGCTCAATGGACTAAGAAATCTGGAATCTGGCTGATTCAGTCTCAGTTGTTTGTGACTTTAACCCTTGAATAGCAAGGAAGAAAATGGGAAGCCAAAGCAGAAAAAACTTTCAGAGAGGTGCTATTAGATTATTGGATTTGATTCATATTGAATATAGACTCGAATTTCGATTTTGAAGGTATTTTTTGGGACAGTATTTAATTAAATTACCCTAAGTTCAGGTTAACATCAGTCCTTGTTTAGGTGAGAGTCAGGTCATAAAACCAAGCTGAGAAAGTCTGCCAGAAAGAAATTTATAAAAAGTAAAAAAGGAGAAGTGGCAACATAGTAAGAGTCCCAAATTGCCAATCCAATTACTAACAAATCCGCCATGGAATAGCCATAAAATGGAACCATTGGCATCCCTTCCATAGTGGCTGCAAATTGAATTAGCCCCTGAGCGTATTTGTAAACAATCCCGTCAGTAAGCGGTGTGAACAAAGGAAAAATAGTACAGATCATATACCTGGCATGCGTCAACCTATCTTTCCTATAAAAATCAAATATTCTCCCAATCGATTTCATCTGAAAAAGGTATTTATTATGTTCGGCTATGAAGCTTTGTTTCTTGCTCCTTTTCTTTTTGGCCTTTTTTGAAGCCAACGCTCAAGTACATCTCTATCCGGATTCACTCCGCCAAAACCTCCAAACTTTAGAAGAAAAAGATCAGGTATTAGATTTACTCCGAATTGCCTTTTATTACGCACAAGAAAACACGGATTCTGCATTAAACTATGTCAACAAGGCAGAACAGATTTCCACCAAATACCAAGATACTTTGGGAGAAATCATTACCTACCGAATCAAAGGAGTGGTTTTCTTTGAGTCAAACAGGCCCGACTCCACCATTTGGTATTACCGAAAAGGTCGTTCTCTGGCAGAGCAAGCTGGTCAGGATCTTCAACTTGCACATTTCGACAATAATATTGGGATGTATTATTGGAATAAAGGACTATTGACAGAGGCGCTAGGGCATTTTTATGAGGCAAAAAAAGTATATGACTTGGAGGAAAATCTTTACGATAAAGCCATGGTATCCAACAATATAGGGCTGATCTACCAATCACTTGGTGACTATGATAAAGCATTGACATTTGGGGTGGAAGCTCATGATCTCAGACGGGCCATTCCCGATAGCATCGATATTATGACCTCTCTGGGCAACCTTTCTTTTATCTACACGGAATTGGAGGAGTATGAAAAGTCTGACTCCATCTTGTACGAAAGCCTCAAGATTTCGGATGCCTTGGACTATGCAATCGAAGAATCAAAATCGTACTCGGGATTGGCCAGCAACTTGGAAAGACAGGGAAACTTCAAAGAGGCTGAGGATCTCTATATGAAAGCAATCGCCCTCTCCAAAGACTTGGTAAATCAATCTCATCTGATGAATCGATACGCCGAACTGGCAAATCTCTACCTAAAAACGGGGCGATTCGAAGAAGCCGCTCAGCTAGCAGATTTATCGCTACTCATCTCGGATTCTCTTCAAGTAAAATCTGCAAATTCAGCCGCCTTGATGACATTTGCTCTGAGCAAAATAGCTTTAAGGGATCAGGAGGAGGGTTTTAAAGCCCTTGAAGACTACAACAAACTCACCGATTCCCTTTTCAATGCCCAAAAAGCTACCAGTCTTTCGGAAATGGAAGTGCGATATGAGACAGAGAAAAAAGAGCAACTAATCGCTCTGCAAGAGGCAGATATAGCCCAACAAAAAGCTATCAACCGAATGCAGCTTTTTATCTCAGGGGGTGGTTTTATTTTGATCTCTCTGGTTGGGGGATTGTGGTACAACAGAAATCGATACCGCAAGCAGCTAGAAATCCAAGACCTTAAAGCAGCAGAAGAGAAAAATCGCCTGAAAGCGGTCATCGAAGCTGAAGAAAAAGAACGCTCACGTATAGCCCGGGAGCTACACGATGGATTGGGTCAAAGCCTCACCGCAGCTAAAATATTTGTTGGAAGCCTAGGCAAAAACCCTGATTCAGAAGAAGACCAGCGATCCAAAGAAAAGTCCATGGGCTTATTAAGTCATTCTATTCAGGAAGTGCGTCAAATTTCCCACAATCTGATGCCAAAAAAATTTGAGGGACAGGGACTGCTTCAGGCTTTGGAAGAAATGGAAGAGCTGATCAATAAAACACATCAGGTTGATTTTCGCCTAAATCTAGCCCCATTCGACCTTAGATTGAAAAAAGAAAACCAAGTCCATCTCTATCGAATCATCCAGGAACTAGTAAATAATGGCTTAAAACACGGTGATATTTCCCAAATTGAACTATCAATTCAGGAAAACAATCAGACACTCAGTATCAATTATCGTGACAATGGCCCTGGATTTTCTGAAAAGGAATTGCATAATAGTACCGGAATCGGTTGGCAAAATATGACCACCCGTGCGGGATTTCTAGGTGGCACCATCAAATTGAACTCTTCTGACCAAGGTGCTGATCTTTTGGTCACAGTCCCCAATAGCGCATGAATGAAGTAAAAACAATCCTCGTAGATGATCATCCCATAGTGATGGAGGGTATCGAAATGCTACTCCTCGAAATTCCAGAAATTCAACTTCTAGGCAAATTTACCAATGGTAAATCGGCACAGGAATTTCTATCCGTTACCGCTGTAGATTTAATTATCACAGACATCAGTATGCCAGAGCTGGATGGACTACAACTGACCAAGTGGGTAAAACAAAATCACCCAGAAACCAAGGTCATCATCCTATCCATGCATGACAACGACCACTATGTTCAAGAAATCATTTTGGCAGATGCAGAAGGATACCTACTCAAAGAAAATACAAGTGAAGAGCTGGTGAATGCAGTGAACCGAGTCCTCGATGATGGCATTTATTATAGTGACCAAATTGTCGGAAAACTCAGATCAAATTTCCAACTCCAAAACAAAAAGCATGAAATCCTGCAATCGCTGAGTGAGCGGGAACTAGATGTACTCCAATTGATTATTCAGGAGCTCACCACCCAGGAAATTGCCGATAAGCTATTCATCAGTAGACATACGGTAGAAAGTCATAAGAAAAATCTATTCAAAAAAACTGATCAAAACAGCTTAGTAGGCTTGGTCAAGTTTTCAATTTCTAACCAACTCATTAATTTATAGGTCCTTGCAAGGTATTACTTAGAAAAATCTGGGATTTTACCCCAGATTCTATCATACATGTTTTGCAAGTAAGGGTTCAGAAAGAATTAATCTTTCGACTTATCCAGAGCAATAAACTTCTCCATACCCCTAATCAGATCAGCTGCCATTCGTTTGCTGACCACATCAAGTCCGTCCAACTGCCATTCTTCAATTGCTCCTTCTGATTTGTTGATTTTGGCGACTTCAAAAGGCTCTACCTCAAGCATGACAGAACTGTAGTTCAAACCATCTCTGTACATATTCATCATACCTGCCCCAATTCTCCCTTTGTACTCCTTGGATTGGTCATCATCTATAGGGCCGACAATCGCAGCTTCAATTTTATGCAATACCATAGTTCGTCCGTTCTTGACAAGGCTTACTCCAACTGAGAGAATCAATACGGCATCTAAATCCAAATCTTCAACGAGCAATCCAAGTGTGGCCGGCGCCTTGAAGTCTGTAGACATATTCACAACACTGATTGGATAAAACTCATAGCCTGATGCGGCAACTGAGCCTTCTCCCATTTTTGAATTGTACAGGAAAGAGGTAATAGATCCGAGTGTCTTGACCAAACCGCTAGTCTCTATCCTACTACCTCCTTCTTCATAAATCTTTCTCTTTTCCTCATCTGTGAGAAACTCACTAGGCTCTACTAGCGCTATCCCCTTCGCTTGGAATTGATCTTGAAATATGGGAAGAATAGACTCCAAGAAATGATCTGCCACAAGATTGCTTCCTTCCGGTGTTAGAAAATTTTTCTGATACACAGTGGTTTGTGCCACTTTGGAGGAATTTGTTACCGAGTAATCCCAAACTTGCATGGATAAAACACCAATTTTCTTAGGGTTTGGTAAATTCTCTTCCGCTAGGAGCTCTACATTGAGTAAGCCTTGGAGCTGATCTATCGAGTTGCTGTAATTTCGGTAGTTTTTGACAAGCTTATCCCATTTTTTGTCATTCAATTCCGCTATTTCTTGAAGGGATTTTTGAGCAAAACCAAGAGAGGAAATTCCCAAAAAAAAGAGGGAGAAGAAAGCTAAGGGTTTAAATATTGATTTCATTTCTTTGAATTTAAGATTGTAAAATTTCAGATTTCAGGGATAGAAGGATCCTTTGATTCACGCCGGAAAACGTTTATTTTAATGATAGAGAAAACTGGATTTCTGTTTAAAAAATCCTGTTACTTTTTCAATTCAAAAATATCAAACAGGGCATAATTAGTCCCTGAGGCAGATACCACGTCTATATAAAAATGAGTACCTGATTGACTTTGATGTACGGCATTGCTCACCTTGGTAGGAAGAGTGCTCAGTGCTCCTGGTAACTGATATTCTTGAAAGAAATTACCATCAGTAGCACTTTTGCCTCCCGCAGAGATAACAGCTATTGGTGAAATGGGCTGCTCCTTGGGTGTGTACAGAATCATGATATAATCATGACCTGACTTGGCTTTCACCTCAAAGTTTCCGATACCTACATTTTCATCAACATAGTTTTGGGTCCGGTTGATTCGCACAAAACCCTCCTTTGTTAACATTCTTTCAAGCTGAATTGCAGTCAGCTGAGTTTCGTATATATATCCAGGAGATATCCCCATATTTGCTCCCCGAACCATGAGTTCGATTTCCTGGGTCAAATCCTCATCTGTATTCTTTAGAAAAGCATAGGGACGGATGGTCTTTCCATCTAAATAATCTTCATTGTTTGGGTATATGTATGCATTACTATGCTCACCGACTACATTAAACTTGAGCATTGTCCAGGAATCGTCTTGCTTTTGGACCCCAACAAATACTCCATTCAAATAGGTGAACAATATGTTCCAATTTTTAAAATCTGGGAGTTTAGCCAAAGAAAGCTCTTCACGCTCCAAATCTTCTTTTTTTTCTATAGCACTCCACCAATTTGAGCTAATAGCATCTTTGCTCTTTTCATTCAGCAGATAGGATTTTACTACCTCGCTTTTGCCGGATTTCACATAATCGTGGTATTGATAAATCTCAACAGTGGATTCGGCTTTATCTCCAACAGCTGTACCTTGGGCAAAGGAAGAAATATTGATAGTGGTTAAAAGACCTAAAAAAAAGAGGCCTTCGAAATAGAATTGTTTAATAGTTTTTTTCATAAGTTTTGATTTAAGACAAGCTGCTTCTAAAGCTTCGAAAACTAGATTGCTTATCTAATAATAAACCTGGGTTGAAAAGCGATTAATCTGACTGATTCAAAAGTCCATGATTACTGGTCCAATATCAATCCCCAATTGTGGGGATATTTTATCACCATCATTCGAGCAGCCTCCATGTTTTTCCAATTTCTATTTCATTGTACCCGCACTTATTCCATTATGAGAAAAAATCCAATCCCTCATTCAACAGATAGATGATGATTTATTCGCGGATCCTAGTTGATCTATTTTCAATGACAGCTCTCTTCTCTCCATAGCAAAACAAAATTTTATAACCTTCATTTTTTTTAGGCGCAAGATTCAAAAAATACAATTTTTTATGCCGATTAGAATTGATTTCTCTTCATAATCCCTTATTTTCAGAGAAGTAAGTGATTAGTAAGAATTGTAATATTTTTAGTAGACATGCAAGTTTTATCAGATTCATTTTTTTATCGCTGCTCTAATGAGAGACACACTTCGGAATTCAAATCAAGAAGTCAGAAAAGGTTTTTCATTTCCATTCTAAACCCACCCAAGGGAAAGTATTTCAATTATAAGATCGCCCTTTATAAATTTTTAATTACATGAAGTATTCAACAAATAGCTCAATGACCAGTAAGATTATGGTTTTTACAGTTTCCATTTTTTTACTCTTTTTTTGCTTCAGCGAGGATCTAAAATCTCAGGAAATAAACCTAGAGAGTATCTCCATATCCAATGGTTTAGCTTCACCTGTCGTTTTGGACATAACACAGGATAGCTATGGCCTACTCTGGATTAGCACTGCCAATGGGGTTCAGCGATATGATGGTTACAATTGGAAAACTTATCGCAACATCATAGGAGATCCTAATAGTTTGCAGCATAACCAGACATTCTATATTTCTGAAGACAGTATCCAAAATTTATGGATTGCCAATGAAATTGGTCTCACTTATTTTAACAGGGCAAATAACACCTTTAAGAATTACAATTTAGACTCCATATTTGAGACAGTCGGAGCTTCCAGAACTGTTAAAGTATTGCCAGATTCTCAGGGCAGAGTATGGGCAACAACAATTGGACAAGGGATTCTTCAGTATGACCCGAAAGAGGATACATGGAAACATGCTCCTTATGCCAATGTCAATGGAAAACCTGCAGTCCACTCTTCTTTTTCAATAACCGTCTATGAAGACAAGAGCGGAGTCATCTGGGGAGGTTCATCAGTATATGGCCTGATGCAATTACCAAAAAACGCGTCAGAATTTACTGCTATCAAATTTGATGTTGAAAATACTTTTAATAGCCAAGAAAACCTCATTACGGCGCTTTATTTAGACAAAGATGACATCCTTTGGATCACGAGCCGGCAGGGGATTTATAAATATGATGTAGAAAATAATAAACTACGTACAATTATTCAGTATGACACTGGTAATGAAGACATTGCTACTTATTTAAATTCTATAAATGAAGATTCAGATGGCAATATTTGGGTTTTGAACAACTACCGAGGATTTCTAAAATTTGAAGGGAATAGTGATAAGTATACAGAAGTCATCATTCCGGGAAATAGAAAAATGAATACTGGTTACTGGACCAACAGATTTACCAGGTTAACGATCGACCGAAGCGGTATTTTTTGGTTTGGATCTCGTTCTAAAGGTCTCTTCAAATATGATCCGGTCAATCAACCTTTCACCGCTTACAAGCATGATCAGGCAGATCCCAATTCATTAAGTTCTGGTGGTACCTATGGCTTATTCGCCTCGAGAATCACTCCCGGAAAAATCTATGTGGGTAATAGAGGTAATGGATTTGATGTTTTCAATGAATCAGATCATTCTGTGAAGAAAATTAATTTCCCCTCTTCCAATGACATGTTTGGTGGATCAGCAAGATCTATCTATGAACAAAACGACGGAACCTTATGGGTAGGAACCTGGGGAGATGGTCTAATCAAAATGGATGAAAACTATCAAGAAATAAAGCGATTTAAATACGATCGATCAGAAAGTGAAAATAGCTTGCCAAACAATCAGGTTCGGGTGATTCGTGAGGACAAAAAAGGAAACCTATGGATAGGCACAAATGGGGGACTAGCAATTTTAAATCCCTCCTCAGAAAACTTCAAGCATATCAATAGTCAGTATAACCAAACCTATCCGGATGAAATCCTTTCCCAAATCAATAAATGGTTGGAAACAGATCAGGAGTTGGCCAGTATCAAGCAAGTTGGCCAAAGTGAAGAACTCACCCAGGGTTTTGAGATCACTGAGAAAGGCACCTACTTTTTAGTCACCGTTGGAGAAGGAGACCCTGCAAGTATGGCAGATTATGGCTGGCTAACAAACGGACTAGGTGAAACAGTTATTGGAATGGAAACCATAGAAGATTCATTTTGGGCAGGCGGAGCACTTAAAAACCGATTAATGATTGCTCAAATTGAACTGAATCCTGGGTCTTATACCCTTCGATATACTTCCGATGACAGTCATCACTACGATAGCTGGAATGATTCCGAACCAGATCTTATAGACCTATATGGGGTAGCGATTTTCAAACAAGATATTGATGTAACTACAGAATCCACTGTCGTCAATGTCAATGAGCAAAATGCGGAGATCATCATTCAGGATGCAAACGTCTCGGATATCGAGGTAGGAGAAAAATACATCTGGATAGCTAGTGTCAATGCGGGAGTCACAAGAATTGATCCTGAAACAAATGCGGTAAAATACTACACCAGTGATCCTTTGGACCCAACTACTCTCAGTGACCGACAAGTTTATGATGTATTGGAGAAGGATGGAAATCTTTGGATGGCAACCTATGGGGGGATCAATATTTTGGATATAGCCAAGGATGAAATTTCCTATTACACGGAGCAGGATGGACTGCCTACCAATTTTATTGAAACAGTATTGCCGGGTGAAAATGGAGAAATGTGGTTTTCTACCCAAAGTGGATTGATCCAGATGATGCAAAATGAATCCTTAGATAAAGTCACCTTTATCAACTACAATGAGGAAGACGGAATAGGTGGAGAATCATTTATATCACTTGCAGCAGACAAAACCCCGGATGGCAATTTTTATTTCGGAGGGGATCATGGAATCACCACATTTTCAACTATTGCTTCCAATAAAATTCCACCTTCAGTCATCATATCCAATCTTTTGATTTCAAACCGCTCAGTTTATGACATGGGTGAAGATTCGCCCCTGAAAGTAGATTTGCTAGCAACCAATGAAGTCACACTCCAGCACGATCAAAATGACATCAGTTTTGAGTTTGCCGCTTTGCACTATGCCAATCCCTCTAAAAATCAATATGCCCATATGCTGGAAGGTCTTGATCAGGACTATATTTATGATAATCGCAATTTTGCAGCCTATACAAACCTGGAACCGGGAACTTATACTTTCAAGGTCATCGCTTCCAATGCCTATGGGGTTTGGAACGATGTAGGTAAATCGCTAGTCATCACCCTACTGCCACCATGGTGGAAAACCTGGTGGGCTTATTCCATCTATGCAGTCCTTCTGTGCCTTGTGGTTTTGGGAGCGTATTCAGGTTTAAAACGCAGAATACGGATGATGGAGCGAGCTCAAAGTCTAGAACGGGAAGTGGCCCAAGCAAAAGAAATCGAGAAAGCTTATACCGAGCTAAAAGCCACCCAATCTCAACTGATCCAATCCGAAAAAATGGCTTCGCTGGGAGAACTCACAGCAGGTATCGCCCATGAAATCCAAAACCCATTGAATTTTGTGAATAACTTCTCAGAGGTGAGTACTGAATTAATCGACGAGATGCAGGAGGAGTTAGCCCAGGGGAATACCGAAATAGCTGTTGAAATTTCAAATGATATTAAACAAAACCTTAATAAAATCACTCATCATGGAAAGCGAGCAGATTTTATTGTGAAAGGAATGCTGGAGCATAGTCGTACCAATACAAGAGATGTACAGCCTGCCAACCTTAATACAATCGCAGAGGAATTTCTTAAGTTAAGTTATCATGGTCTACGAGCTAAAGACAAAAGTTTTTCGGCAGACTTTGCTACTAACTTAGCTCCAGACCTTCCCAAAGTAGAAGTAGTGAGTCAGGATATTGGTAGGGTAATTTTAAACCTGATCAACAATGCCTTTTATGCGGTAGACTCCAAGGCAAAAGAGCTGATAGCAGAAAATGGCAGTTTAGGAAACTATATTCCTAAAGTTACAATCCATTCCCGGCTTGTAGACCTCGAAGGAGAAAGTGGAGTAGAAATTGCCGTGGAAGATAATGGAAATGGAATTCCAAAAGCCATTAAAAACAAAATTTTCCAGCCCTTTTTCACAACAAAACCCACGGGCTCAGGAACAGGACTCGGCCTTTCACTTAGCTATGATATCATCAAAATGCATGGTGGAGATTTACGGGTGAAAAGTAAAGAGGGGGAAGGAACCGAAATGATTTTTTTCTTACCCATCAAGGAAAAACTACAACAAGCATAAATAAGAACTTTAACCATCTCCTTTAGGAAAAAGGGTTCTATGAAAATAAAATGAACCCCTCCACAAAATTCCTGTCCAAAAATGATATAGATGAGAATTTCATAGAATCACTGAAAAATTTTCAATAGGCTTTGGACAGTGAAGAGTGCATTTCGTCCTAGACAGATTCCATTTTAGTGCAATTTCGGGTAGTTTGTATTAGGAATTCTGTGATTTAATTTTTACGAATCAGGTAAAAACTTTCATACTTAATAATCCTGAAAAAGGTGTTATCGCTGGAAACTGAAGTGGGCAAGGATGATCCTTAGTAGCCCATATTTCATCTTTTCAGAATATTACATTTTAAACTACTAAAACCATGAAATCTGAAAAACCTGAGTACTTCTCATTAAGACCAGAAGTGGAAAAAGCCTATGGTTATTCACATGCTGTGAAGATTGGGAATAGCATCAAAGTCTCCGGAGCAGTCAGCATGGATGATGAGGGAGGCCCTACGGCTGTAGGAGATTTACTTCAGCAAGTGAAAAACTGCTATACAGATCTGGGAAAGGTTCTGGATCACTATGGTTGCAGCTTTGACGATGTGGTGGTGGAAAATGTATTTACCACGGATATGCCTGCATTTTTAGAAAACTCAGAATATCGGAATTCCATATACACCCAACAGTATCCAACTGGGTCTTGGTTAGAAGTCAAAGGCTTGTCTCTACCTGAATTCTTGATTGAGATCGAGCTGGAAGTACATAAAGGGAATTAATTTGATTGGTTATAAAGCGAAAGGTTTTATAAATAAATATGAAGATGATTTAATAATTGACCAATGGGTAAATACTTTCTAAAATCCTTTCAAATAGCCTGCATCTTTTTGCTGACTTTATTTAGCTCCTTAACTCATGGCCAAATAAATTCATCTAAGGGTGTTCCTAGTTATACCAATTATGTTGTTGGAGATTTGGGTACTGCAGGACAACAGATATGGAATGTCAACCAAAACTTGGACGGTTACCTTTTTGTGGGCACCAGCACAGGATTACAAAAATTCGATGGAAAAAACTGGGAGCTTTTAGCTTCACCCAGTACCGAATTCAATACCAATGTCCGGTCTACCTTGCTAGCCTCTGATGGCACTCTTTACTATGGATCTTTAGGTGATTTCGGGTTGGTCACAGAGGACTCCACTGGCAAAACACTCGAAAAATCACTATTAGAAGGGTATCCAGCTGATTTTATTTTCAACGATGTCTGGTCGATTCGTGAAAGGCAAGGCAAAATTTATTTCCAGGCAAGAGAAGCCATTTTTGTCTATACCCCCGCAGAAAATAATCAAGCAAGCAATCTTAAAATTTGGAAACCCGACACAGAGTTTATGTACGGTTTCAGCTTGTATGATGATTATTATACCCACCAAATGAACTTGGGTTTATTTAAGGAGGAGGAAGGCACGCTTGAGCTTATTCCAGGAAGTGAATTTCTGGGTCGGGATCGAGTTCAAGTCCTGCTACCCTATAAAACGGAAGGAGAGTTTTTAGTTGGTGCATTCTCCGGTGGCCTTTTTCATTATGATGGAGAAAATTTCAATCCCTTCCCTACCGAAATAGATGATTTACTTCAGGGAAGAAGTTTGTATAAAGCATTGGCATTGCCTGACAATACTTATGCCCTAAGTGTTCTTGGAAGCGGATTCTTTATTATTGATCAAGAAGGTAAGGTGGTCTCACATTTCAATACTAAAAATTCTATTCCCGATCAAAGTGTCTATGCTTTTCACTTGGACAACACGCAAAATTTATGGGTTGGAACAAATAGCGGGCTTTCAAAAATCGAAATATTCTCCCCTCTCACTCGATATTATTCTGATACTTACGAAATCGGTAATGCACTTTCATTGTCAGCTTTTGATAATACACTTTATATCGGAACATCCACGAATGTGCTTTATCTGGACAAAAATGACGGGGTAATTAAGAAAGTAGAAGGAATCCCCAATACGCAAGTATTTGATTTAGTAGAAGACACCAATAGCGTTTTAAGTACAGGCGTTGGACTTTATGAAATCAAGGGAGGCCAATCGAAAATCATTCCGGAAACTGAAAGTTTTCAGAGTTTGAGGGTTTTGATATCGAAAAGACATGAGGGGTATGTGTTTCTCAGTGGAAATTATGGCATAGAGGTTTTCAAAAGAGAACTTAAAAGTAATGGCGAATATCAGTATGAGGATATTGGTCCTATCTCTGGGGTAGCCCGCTCGGTTTATTCTTTAGCAGAAAATCAAGAAGGAGAACTTTGGGGAGGAACGCAAGCGGGAATATTATACCGAATTATTTTCCCCCAAACTGCCTCAGGAAATCTGGATGTGCCTAATGCCAGAGTAGAAGAATACGGTGAAAATGAAGGAATCCGGGGTCTTTCAGGTTTAGCAGAGGGTCCAATTGATGGCAAAGTGTACACCTCAGGAATCGAAGGTTTTTATTTTTTCAATACAAGCGTCAATGAATTTGAGAAAGACCCAGTATTCAGTTTTTCTGATGAAGTGGCAGATATTAATCTCGATACTTACGGTTTAGGAGTCGGGGAAACAGGGAATGTTTATTTGGATTTTAAAGGTGAGAAAAGATATGCCATAAAACAGCCAGACAGTAGTTACCTTTTGAAGAGCTACCCAGTCAATCTAATTACTGCAAGTGGTGTGACTTCAGGTTATACCCAGCAAGATGGAGTAATTTGGATTGGAACTGATGAGGGCTTAATGAGACTTGACCCAAATAAAGAGTATAAAGTAGACCATCCGGTTCCTCTACATTTTAGCGCTATTTCGACAGGAGAAAAACGATTAGCCTTACCCAAGTACCTAGCTGGTTTAGTACCAGAAATTCCTTTTAAAGGGAACGAGTTTTCATTTGAATATATCTCTCCTTTTTTTGTTCGGGAAAACAAAATTCAGTACCAGACCTTTTTAGAGGGTTATGACGAAGAATGGGGGAATTGGGAGGAAAAAGTCAGTCGTGAATTCACCAATCTTCCTTTCGGCAGCTACACATTCAAGGTCAGGGCCAAAAACACATTCAATACACTTTCAGAAGAAATCGCCTTCAATTTCATAGTAATTCCTCCCTGGTATGCCACTTGGTGGGCCTTTATACTCTACTTTCTTGGCTTTGCAGTGCTAGTGTATGGATTGGTTAAATTTCAAACAAATCGTATCCTGGCTAGTGAAAAAATTAAAAATCAGGAACGAGAACTGGCACAGGCTAAAGAAATCGAAAAAGCCTACAAAGATCTTAAGGCTACTCAGGTACAATTGATTCAATCAGAAAAAATGGCTTCGCTGGGAGAACTCACAGCAGGAATAGCACACGAAATACAGAATCCGCTAAACTTTGTAAACAATTTTTCTGACCTCAATCAGGAGCTCATTGATGAATTGGAAGAGATGATCCAAAATAGAGAATATGCTGAGGTAAAAGAAATTGCAGCTGCCATCAGGTCAAATGAAGAAAAAATAAAGCAGCACGGAAGAAGAGCCGAGCTAATTGTGAAAGGAATGCTGGAGCATAGCCGCACCAATGCAAGAGATGTGCAGTCTACAAATCTTAATACGATCGCAGAGGAATTTATCAAGTTAAGTTATCATGGTCTCCGAGCTAAAGACAAAAGTTTTTCGGCAGACTTTGATACTGATCTAGCTCCAGACCTTCCCAAAGTAGAAGTAGTGAGTCAGGATATTGGCAGGGTAATTTTAAACCTGATCAACAATGCTTTTTATGCAGTGGACTCCAAAGCAAAAGAGCTGATGGCAGAAAATGGCAGTTTAGGAAACTATGCTCCTAAAGTCACTATCCATTCGAGGCTTGTCGACCTCGAGGGAGAAAGTGGAGGAGTAGAAATTGCAGTAGTAGACAATGGAAACGGAATCCCAAAAGCCATAAAAAATAAAATTTTCCAGCCCTTTTTCACAACAAAACCTACGGGCTCAGGAACTGGGCTCGGCCTTTCACTTAGTTATGATATCATCAAAATGCATGGTGGAGATTTGAGGGTGAAAAGTAAAGAGGGGGAAGGAACAGAAATGATTTTTTTCTTACCCATCAAAGAAAAGCTTCAACAAGTATAAATGCTTTTGTTGATGAAGTTGAATTGATAGACGATCAATTTGTCAGGAAGATATAAGTTTGATAAGCGAGTATTTATGGCAACTTAAACCTACAATTTCGGAAACAATAAAGTGAATGGAACTAGAAAAAGATCAGTTGGGTCACAAGCAGAAAAGAATAGAGTTATCAATTGATCTAATCAACTTTTTTGTAAGAAAATTAAACTAATAATATTCAAAGAATTAAATTTTATTTCAATCAATTCATTAAAAATCAACTATTTCCTAGTCCAGATCATCAATTGATTTTGTATTTTGTTTTTACCAAACAATAAAAAACCAACTAGTTTATTAGCCTACCTCAGTAAAAAGGGAGCATCCCATTATCAGCTTTTCATCAGTTTCTGGTAAAAGCTAATTTTTATTACGAGTTGAAAACACTCCAAATCCCAAGTTTCGAGGTTTTCTAAGATTTTATTATACCAATGCAACTGGAAAAAACACAACAGACCGAAGTGCTCGCTCTGTATCAAGATTGGCTTTATGCCTATATCAATGGGGATATAAAGACTTACGATTCATACTTCTCTGACGACTATCATTTCATTGGTTCGACTGACAACGAGGAGTATTTAAGCAGAAAAGAAACAACTGCATTTTTTGAATCTACAGCCGATCAACTAGCAGGAAAAACTGAATTAAGAAATGACCAAATAACGGTCGAAAAGATTGGAGAACTGATCTTCATTACCCATTTCTTTGATGCCTGGTTTCTAAACAACGGAGATTGGAATTATTATGGCAGGTTTAGATGTACCTCTGCTTTACGAATGGAAAAAGAGGGATTTCGATTCGTTTATCAGCATTTTTCCATGCCTGACGCCAAGGCTTTAGAAGGGGAAACAATTGGTTATGATCAAATCAATGAAGAAAACAGAGAGCTGCGTGAGGCCATAAAACGTCGGACGAATGAGCTCGAAAATAAAACCAGAGAGCTTGAAATTGAAGCCTCATTGGAAAAAATAAGAAGCCGATCTCTTGCGATGAAAAGTAGTGAGGAGCTGGCAGATGCTTCTATACTTTTAGAAGAAGAAATTAGAAAACTGGGTATAGAGAATTGGGGATGTGCATTTCACATTTACGATGAAGAAAGTTCTGAAGCGACTCCATGGGATTTGGAGTGGTTCACTTCATCGGCAGGGATCCTCCCCTTTTACAAAACTCCCAGAGAAAATATTTTCCTGAAATATTATAAAGAAAGCAAAAAAGGTAAGCCTCTTTATATCCAAGAATTTGGTCCAGAAGTTATCAAAGAACATTATGACTACCTCAAAACATTGCCGGTTTTAGGAGAAGCTTTAACCGATTTACATAATTCTGGGGTGCCACTTCCCGAAAAACAAATTGACCATGTGGCTTTTTTCAACCATGGTCATTTACTATTTATTACTTATAAGCCGGTACCCGAAGCCCATAATATTTTCATTCGCTTTGCCAAAGTATTCGATCAAGCTTACACCCGCTTCCTTGACCTTCAAAAAGCAGAATGGCAAGCACGAGAATCGCAGATTCAGCTGGCACTGGAGCGTGTAAGAGCGCGTACCATGGCGATGCAAAAATCTGAAGAACTTGCAGATGCAGCCAATTTATTGTTTAGTCAAATACAATCATTGGGCATGCCTGCATGGAGCACGGGATATTGCATATGGAGTGATGATAAAAAGGATGTTACCCTCTGGATGAGTAGTGAAGGCGTCTTGCAACCTCCATTTATAGCCCCTACCAACGAGGATGAATTGTTCATTCAGATGCTGAAAGGCCATGTAGAAGGTAAACTATTACATGTGGTAGAGATGGGGGGCGAAAAACTAAAGGCACACTACAAGTACATGCGGACGTTGCCTGTTGTGGGAGAGATTCTTGATTCAATTATTCAAGCAGGTCACCCGCTACCTACTTTCCAGGTCATGCATAATGCTTATTTTTCCAAAGGCTTTTTATTGTTTATAACCTACGAGTCGGTCACTGAAGCCCATGAAATTTTCGTTCGCTTTGCCAAAGTATTTGATCAAGCCTACACAAGATTTCTTGATCTCCAAAAAGCGGAGGCGCAAGCCAAAGAAGCGAGAATTGAATCAGCGCTGGAGCGCATTAGAGGTCAAGTAGCTTCCATGAGGGAATCTACAGAACTACTTGAGATTATGGTATCCATGCGAAAGGAATTTGTCGACTTGGGAAATGAGGCCCATTATTTCTGGCATATGCGTTGGCATCCCGACAGCTATGAAAAAGCCATGACTTCTGGGGATGGAACTCAGATTGGTATGGTGATGAGCTTGCCAAGACGTATTCATGGAGATATTAAGTTGGTAGCAGATTGGGAAAAAGGAAACGATCCCATTTTGGTTTTAGCGATGGAGACGGAGACTGCAGTCGACTATGTTCATAAAATGATCACATGGGGCGATTTTGAGCGAGTTGATCCTCAAGCCCCAACGCTCGATGATATCCGGCATATAGGAGGCTTAACATTTGTGATGGCTCGTACCAGCCATGGTGAAATTGGATTTAGCCTTCCCGGATCTGTGCCAAATCCTTCTCAAGACGCTATGGATACCTTAGTCCGGTTTGCCAAAGTCTTTGATCTGGCCTACAAGCGTTTTGAGGATCTGAAAAATGCGGAATACCAGACACGCGAAACTCAGATTGAGTTGGCATTGGAGCGTGTCCGAAGCAGAAGTATGGGGATGCAAAAAAGTGACGAACTTCAGGAAGTCATCAAACTGGTTTACCAGCAACTCATTCAATTAAAAATCAATCTTGACCACGCTGGATTTGTAGTGGACTACACTCCTAAAGGGGATTGGCATTTTTGGATCGCAGATGAGCAAAATATCCCTTCAAAAATAACACATCCCTATTTCGAGTCTGTGTGGGCCACACAGTTCCACAATGCCAAAGAGAATGGGACTGATTTCTTTGTTACAAATCTAGATTTTGAAGAAAAGAATAAATTCTACAATGAGCTTTTAACTCATGTCCCAGGGGTAACTGAGGAAGCCAAAGCATTTTATTTAAACTGCCATGGTTTGGCTATTACTACAGCCTTGTCAGCAAATGTTAGTTTATATATCGAAAACTTTTCGGGTACTCCCTATACGGAATCTGAGAATAAAATAGTCATGCGATTCGGGAAGGTTTTTGAACAAAGCTATACTCGCTTTTTAGATCTTCAAAAGGCTGAAGCCCAAGCCAGGAAAGCATCTATTGAGACTTCATTAGAGAGAGTCAGAGCGCAAACCATGGCCATGCATAATAGCCAGGATATAGGCAAATGCATTGTCTTGATGTTTGAGGAACTCACTGCTTTAGGGGTGAATATCCAAACCCGCTTTGGTATTGGGATCCTAAACCATGAAAACGAAAACAATCAGCTTTGGACAGCAAGAAAAGAAGGTGGGGAATTCAAACTGCATATTGGGCACTTGGAAATGTCATGGCATCCTCTGCTGAAAAGTGCCCGTAAGGCTTGGAAGGCACAAGAATCGCTCCATAGGTATGTATTGGAGGGTGAGGATTTGCTCAATTATTACAAAATGCTGAATCAAGCTCCAGATTACAAAATCCAAATAGCTTTAGAGAAACTGCCAGAAAGAGAATTTCACTACGGTTTTGTCTTCGAGCATGGATTTTTTTATGCCTTTAGCCCCATCGAATTCTCTGAAGATTTAATCCAAATCATCCATCGTTTTAGTTCTCAATTCGCTCAGACCTATCGTCGATACCTAGATCTGAAAAAAGCAGAGGAACAAGCAAAAGAAGCAAAAATTGAGGCAGCACTGGAGCGGATTAGATCAAGAAGTTTGGCCATGCACCAATCTTCGGAATTATCTACGGTCGTTGAAACGCTCCTTCAGGAATTCACCAAGCTTGAATTTACCCTTACCTTTTGTATCATCAACCTCATCGATGAGCAAGACATGAGTAATACCGTCTGGGCTGCAAATCCAGAAACAGGAAAAGACCCGGAATCCTATTACATGAAGTTTGAAGATTATCCTTTTCATCATGCGATGTGGGATGCTTGGAAGAGTCAGAAGAAGCGATTTATCTATACTATCGAAGGAGAGGAGAAAAAAATCTATGACGAATACCTCTACTCAGAAACTGAATTTCGACGCTTTCCAAAACATGTCCAAGATGCAAATAAGGCTCTTAAACGCTATGTAGCAGGATTTACCTTTTTCAAATTCAGTGGTCTACAAACCGTAAGCGAAGAATATATCTCGGAGGATGATTTAACTATCCTTGAAAGATTCGGAAGGGTCTTCGAACAAGCCTACACTCGATTCCTGGACCTTCAAAAAGCGGAAGCTCAAGCAAGAGAAGCGCAGATTGAGCTCTCATTAGAAAGAATTCGTGCTCTGGTCACGGCCATGAGACAGTCTGACGAACTTTTTGATATCGTGGTTTCTATGCGAAAGGAATTTATTTCTTTGGGACACGAGGCCGACTATTTCTGGCATATGAAATGGACACCGGAAAACTACCAGATGTCCATGACCTCAGAAGATGGAGAAAAAGTAGGCATGATCATCACTGTACCCAAGTTTGTACACGATGAGATATCAAGACTTGCCGAATGGGAAAAGAGTGATTCACCCATCATTTCCTTGGATTTAAATGGACCTGAAGCTTGGGACTACATTGACAAAATGAATACCTATGGCAAGTATGAACAGGCCGACCCTCATGCGCCATCTAAAGAGGACATTTTGGCCATTGGAGGTCTGACTTTTGTCATCGCACGTACCACTCATGGTGAGATCGGTTTCAGTTTGCCCGGACAAGTGCCAAATCCTCCACAAGAGTCTACCGACACGCTGATACGATTTGCTGGGGTTTTTGACTTGGCATATCGACGATTTGAAGACTTGCTTACTGCTGAAAAGCAAAACAGAAAAGCAAAAATTGAACTTGCATTGGAGCGGGTAAGAGCTAGGGCTTTGGCTATGCAAGAACCGGAGGAACTCATTGAAGTAGCGCAAGTCATGCGTGAGGAAATGGGTTTAGTAGGAGTAGAAGAGCTGGAAACTAGCTCGATTTACATCAATAAAAACACTACAGGATTAGCCGAATGTTGGTATTCCATCAAAGACATCCGCGAAGGAACCAAGACCTATTTAGCAGACCATTTTAATCTAAACTATCAAGATACCTGGGTGGGTAGAAAAATGCTGGACTTCTATCAGAGCGAAGAGAAGAAAACCTCCATCGTAATGAAGGGAGAAAATAGAATAGAGTGGATCAATTACTGTGCAAAGCAATCTCCCAAACTCAATGGCTATTACGGCAAAAAAATACCTGAACGAACCTATCATTTGACCAAATTTTCTAATGGGGCGATTGGAGCTGCAACCCCGGGAGAGATTTCCTCCGAAAGCTGGGATCTCCTTGCTCGCGCTTCATCGGTTTTCTCTTTAGCTTATTCACGGTTTAGGGATCTCTCCCAAGCCAGAGAAGATTTAAAGAAACTCAAGAAAGCCAAAGCCCGGGCCGAAAAAGCGCTAAAAGAACTAAAAGCTGCTCAGGAACAATTAGTACAGCAGGAAAAACTTGCCAGTCTAGGTCAACTTACTGCAGGAATTGCTCACGAGATCAAAAACCCGCTGAATTTTGTAAATAATTTCTCCGATCTAAGTCGTGAATTGGTTGATGAAGTTTTTGATGAGTTGAAAAATATACAAGATTCAGACAGTAAGGAAGAAATCATTGCTATTCTCGAGGATGTAAAAAGTAATCTGGCAAAAGTACATGAACATGGTACCCGAGCTGACGGAATCGTAAAGTCCATGCTGCAACACAGTCGGGCTTCCAATAACAAGATGGAATCCAAAGCCATCAATCCCATCATCAAAGAATTTGTCAACCTTGCTTTTCATGGTATGAGAGCAGGCAAAAACCCTATCAATGTAACCATTGACCTGCAGCTGAAAGAGGAAGTTGGTGAGCTGAAAATTATCTCGGAGGATTTTTCCAGAGTGATTTTAAATCTCTGCAACAATGCCTTTGACGCCATGCGGGATAAAATGAATGTGCTGGGAAGCGGAAATTACGAAGCCAAATTGACAGTGAATACTTATCGCTCTAATGGCAAGGTATTGCTCGAGTTTATAGACAATGGCCCCGGGATTCCGGAAGAAATTATAGGAAAGATTCTACAGCCATTTTTCACCACCAAAAAAGGAACAGAAGGCACTGGACTAGGTCTCTCCATTACCCATGACATCATCAAAGCGCATGGTGGGAATTTATTGGTTACTAGTGAAATAAATGAAGGAAGTAAAATGACGATTGTATTACCCTTTGACCCAAAATAAGCGATGAAAGGCGAGGACCGATTAAAAGCTGAAATTGAACAATTACACCGCACCTTGGAAGAGCAAGAGGCAGAATTGGAATCCAAGAATCGAGAACTGGAGATTGAGGCAGCTTTGGAAAGAGTAAGAAACCGAACACTGGTGATGAAAGACAGTGCTGAACTGAATGAGACAGTATCAGTCTTTTTTCAGCAGTTTGATTTTTTAGAATTATTACCAAAGGAAGCAAGAACCTATTTCAGTCATGTTGATACAAATACAGATACTGTTAAAGTCTGGATGACTCACGCAGACGGACGGGTCATGTCGGGAAGCCATTTTACACCATTGAACCAATCAGCTCAATTAAAAGCATTTTACTCGAAATGGAAGAAAGACAGAGGAACAATTAATATCCGTATTTATCAGGAGGAAGATTTAGCCAATTATATGGCATTCCTAGCTACACTGCCCCACGTGGCTAAAGATGAAGATTATCAAAAACTATTTAAATCTCCGCCTGATCAAATTGTGATGACTGATGCAGGTTTTTTGCAAGGATTCCTTGGCATCATGAGTTTTGAGCCTTTGAAAAAGGAAGCCATTGAAATTCTTTCCCGTTTTGCCAAAGCATTCGAATTTACCTATACCCGCTTTCTTGACCTCAAAAAAGCAGAAGCTCAGGCCCGGGAAGCCCAGATAGAAGCTGCATTGGAACGAGTCAGATCACTCACGATGGCCATGCATACCAGTGAAGATGTTGGAAAATGTATTGTTAGGATGTTTGATGAACTTACCGCTCTTGGATTGAGCAAAAATGCCAGAACCGGGATTGGCATTTTCAACCAGGAAAACGAAAACATGGAGGTTTGGACAGCTTCCAGAAACCAGAAGGATGAGTTCAAAATAGACATTGGAATACTGGATATGACCTTACATCCCTTGTTAGTGGAAGCCAGAAAATCGTGGAAATCTAAAACTCCATTCCATCAATACATTCTGGAGGGAGATGATGTCGAAAGATATTTTACCGCGATCAATTCTTCTCCTAATTATCACGCACAAGTCCATAAGAAACACTTGACGGAAAGGGTGTATCATTATGATTTTGTGTTCAATCACGGCATTCTCTTTTCTTTTACAGATGCTCCTTTGCCAGAAGAGCAATTGCAAATTTTTCAAAAGTTCTCGGCGCTATTTAATCAAACCTATACCCGCTACCTCGATTTACAAAGAGCGGAAGCTCAGGCAAGAGAAGCCCAGATTGAAGCGGCTTTAGAAAGAGTAAGAGCCCGGACTATGGCGATGCATAAAAGTGAGGAACTAGGAGAAGTTGCAGCAGTTCTTTTTGACCAATTTGAAGCATTAGGAGCTACACCCGAGCGGCTGAACATTGGAATAGTGCGGGAAGAGGAAAGGAATATTGAGTGGTGGTCCACCGAACAAGGAGGTAAACAAATAGACCATCTTTTTAAAGGAACTATTGATGAGCCCACTACCATTTCAAAAGTTTTTTCCGGATGGAAAGCTGGAAAGAAATCTATAGAAATAGACCTAAGTGGTCAGGAATTAAAAGAATGGATTTCTTATTTGCAGAAAGAACTCGGCTTACCCTTTGACAAAAAATTTCAGAGAGATAGGCGCGTTCATTTTGCTTGCTGCTATAGCCACGGGATGTTATTAGTGTCAACTCCCAAACCTTTGCCTGAAGACGCTAAGGTCCTACTCCAACGTTTTACTAATGTCTTTGAGCAAACCTATACCAGATTTCTAGACCTCTTAAAAGCAGAGGCACAGGCGCATGAGGCGCAGATAGAAGCAGCTTTGGAACGCATTCGTTCGGCTTCCATGGCTATGCACAAAAGCGAAGAATTACCTCAGGTTGCCCTAACATTTTTAACCCAGATAGAAGAATTAGCCATCCCCGTATTAGGTGTTGCTCTAAGCGAAATAAATACAGAAACCAATACCTGTATTACCTATTTTGCAGACAATACAACGGAAAGCCAAAATCGTGAACTTATTATTTCCAAAGAATTTGAAATTAACGAATTCTGGATGGCCGATGAATCAGTTAAGCTAATGAAATCCGGCAAAAAGATATTCACCCTTACAGCAGAGGGGGAACGGCTGGAATTATGGATTAACTGGATAGATAAAATATTCAGCAAAAAGCGGGCAGAGCGCCTACGTTCAGCTAACCTGGAAAAGGTTTTCTTTCACTCCTACCAATTCCATGAATATTCAAGCATTCTTTTCTCCTCTCTAAAACCTCTATCCGAAGAATACCGATCCGTAATTCAGCGATTAGTTTCAACTTTCAAATTGTCCTATTTACGCTTCCTCGACCTGAAAAAAGCCGAACAACAAGCTAGGGAAGCGCAGATCGAAGCGGCATTGGAAAGAATCAGATCGCGCTCCATGGCCATGCATAAGACCAGTGAACTATCAGAGGTCATCCTAGTACTGTTCAAGCAATTCGAGCATTTAAACTTGGTCGTTGATACTTGCTATATTGATATTTTTGACGAAAATAATCAGGCATTTAATCTTTGGATTGGAGCGAGTACAGCGATCTATCCCAAGCTAGTAAGACTCCCCTACTTCGATCATCCTATTCACCAGCTGAACAAAGATGCGAGAGAAAATGGCATTGAGTTCTTCACTTTTGACGAAGACAAAAAATCAAAGAAAGTTTACTTTGACCATTTTTATCCTAATGCCCAGGGAATAGATGTTCCAGAAGATCGCAAAGAATTAATAGCACAAGGAATAGGGATGACTGGTTCGACTACACTTGGCATCCACTCGGGGATCACGATGTTTAATTACCAGAAAATCATGTATTCTGAGGAAGAAAATAATATCCTTAAACGGATGAATAAAGTCTTTCAACAGACCTATACCCGATTCCTTGACCTGAAAAAAGCTGAAAATCAAGCAAGGGAAGCGCAGATCGAAGCAGCCTTAGAAAGGGTGCGAAGCCGATCTATGGCAATGCAGCATTCCAGCGAATTGAATATCATACTGGCTAAAGTTTTTGAGGAATTAAAAAACCTGGAGCTTCAGATGGAGCGTGCGGTGATCTGGATTTATTATCCTGAAAATAGATCCGTCCGTTGGTGGGCTGCCAATCCCGAAGCAGAAAGTGGCTCCGAAAGCTTTTTCATTGCCAATCAAAACGATCCTGTCTATGATGAATATTGGAAAGCTTGGGAGGAAAGAAGAACCAAATATCTCTATATACTTGAAGGAGATTATAAGGAAAATTGGACTGAAATTCTTTTCAATAAAACCGAATTAGGAAGGTTGCCAGAAATTGTGAAAGCAGCTATGGTGAAACCAGAGAAGCTTTATTTGTACAATACATTTAATGACTTTGGGGTTTTATTTATTTCTTGTTTGGAACCCTTATCAGATGACAAGTTTACGATCCTAGAACGCTTTGGGAAAGTATTTGATCAGTCTTTCACCCGCTTCAAAGATATCAAACAAGCTGAAATTCGAGAAAAAGAAGCTATCAGACAATCCGCTCTGGATCGTGTCAGGGCAGAAATCGCCTCGATGAGAAATACAGAAGACCTCCAAAGAATTACTCCGCTGATTTGGAGAGAACTGCTGACTTTAGGTGTTCCTTTTTTCCGCTGCGGATTGATGATTGTGGATGAAAAAGAAGAAAAGGTCCGATTCTATCTATCAACTCCAGATGGCAGTCCTTTAGCAGCTCTTCACTTGGATTTTGAAAGCAATGACATCAGTTCCAACGGAGTAAAACACTGGAGAAAACAACAGCCTTACATAGCCCATTGGAATAGAGAGGAATTTCTTGCTTTCACAAAAACCATGTTAGCTCAGCAGCAAATCAAAAATGCTACAACTTATCAAGGAGGAGAAGAGCCTCCAGAGTCACTGACGCTTCAGTTCATTCCATTTCCCCAAGGGATGTTGTATGTAGGAAGCGTTGAGGACTTATCCCCTGCACAAATTGATCTGGTTCAGAATTTAGCAGATGCTTTCTCAGTAGCTTATGCTAGATATGAGGACTTCAAACAACTGGAAGATGCTAAATCCCAGATTGAACATACACTTACCGAACTCAAATCCACTCAAGCCCAACTGATTCAGTCCGAAAAGATGGCCTCCCTCGGAGAGCTTACCGCTGGCATTGCCCATGAGATTCAGAACCCATTGAACTTCGTCAATAACTTCTCAGAAGTGAGTGGAGAATTGGTAGATGAGATGAATGAGGAATTGGAAAAAGGAGATATTGAAGAAGCCAAGTTTATTGGGAAAGACCTCAAAGAAAACCTAGCTAAAATCAATCTTCATGGCAAGCGGGCTGATGCTATCGTGAAAGGTATGTTGGAACATAGCCGGGCAAACAAAGGTGAAAAAGCACCTACTGATTTGAATGCTTTAGTGGATGAGTTTGTACGGCTTTCCTTTCATGGCCTTCGAGCAAAGGATAAGTCGTTCAATTCAGACTTCAAGTTAGAGCTGGATCCTGATCTACCAAAAGTAAATGTCGTCGCTTCAGATATAGGTCGAGTAATTTTGAACTTGGTCAACAATGCTTTTTATGCAGTCGATGAAAAAGCCAAATCTTCCTCCCAACCCTCCCGAAACATCGGGACAGGCTCTGAGGGGGGAGAAGTTTACAGGCCTCTAGTGACGGTAAAAACAACGGTAGCAAAGTCCCCTTTAGGGGATTTAGGAGTAGAGCTTTCAGTCCAAGACAACGGTAAGGGCATCCCCGAGTCCATCAAAGACAAAATCCTCCAGCCCTTCTTTACGACTAAGCCAACAGGGCAAGGAACGGGTCTTGGATTATCACTATCTTATGATATTGTGAAGGCGCATGGGGGGGCTCTGGAAATTGAAAGTGCTTTTGCAACTGGCGCAAGATTTATTATATATCTTCCATTATCTTCCACCACATGAGAAAGAATCTGACCTGCTTTTTCCTTTTTTTCGTGTACTTCACTTCTGCTTTTTCCCAAACAGAAGTGGTCAAGATTTCTCAGGAAATGTTTTATCCCCATCAACGGATTTTTCTTGCTCCTCTGGAAGGGTGGGTGTTCAAGCAAGGAAATAATCCTGCTTGGGCCGATCCTGATTTTGATGATTCAAATTGGAAAGACTTCAACCCAACGCAACTTAGCCCTGAGCTAGAGGATGCATCCGGCCGTAATGAAGGCTGGTTTAGAATTAAATTTCAATTAGATGAATCTTTTGAAAATATCCCTCTCGCCATTTCAAGGGAGCTCTGGGCTGCTACGGATGTGTACCTTGACGGGAAATTGATTCACTCTTTCGGTGAGACAGAGCTTCCGTACAAGGCCTACAACCCCATCCTGAAATATCCTATTCCGGTGGATCTAGAAGTTGGTCATGAATATCTTCTTGCCATTCATTTTGTGGATTATGAATCCACTTTTACACAACGGGAAATCAGGTTAAAGCCCGAAAATCTCCAGACTTTTATAAACCTAACTGGGCCTGAATATTCCGCTTGGGTTACCAGGGCTTACAAGCAAACTCATATTTACGTTACACTTTCAATCGGTGTGTCATTTTTGCTATTCTTTTTGTATTGGTTTTTGGTTTATCTCAATCCTGATCAGACAATTTTTCGAATTGTCGCATGGTATACCACAGCGGTGCTGATCGGATCCGTGGTGTTTTTTGGGAATACCTTCTTTGAAATCTCTTACAGTTTAGAAAAGGTGAGATTTCTGGTATTTATTACATTTCAGGCTGTAATGACCCTTTTCGGTCTTTTCATCTTAGAATGGGTGCTTACACAAAAAATCTCAAAATACTCCTGGGGACTACTTGCCCTCTTGTTGATCTTAAATATCCCTGCACATATTTTTTCAGTTTCCCAACCCTTTGCCATAGCCTTTGTCGCCATGCTTTGGCACTTCGGGAGAACGTTGTTTGCACACCGCAAGGAAATTACCGGAGCCAAATGGGCCATCGTAGGGGCTGTAGTTGTACCGACTGTAGCCATCATTGTCCAAATCATTCTTCACAAATATTCTCTCGATCTCTACAACGAGTATGACAAACTGCTCCTATCACTCCATATTTTAAGCCCTCCGTTATTTTACTTGGCATATATCTCTGTCCGGTTCAAAGAGACGCTGGAGGCAGTAAGGGAGGAAAGTGAAAAATCACTCAGAATCACTGAGGAAAAACGAGAAATTCTTGCCAATCAGAACATTCTGCTTGAAGCCAAGGTGAATGAAAGAACGAAAGACTTGAATCTATCACTCGAAAACCTCAAATCCACCCAAGCCCAATTGATCCAATCGGAGAAAATGGCTTCGCTTGGAGAGCTTACCGCAGGTATTGCCCATGAGATTCAGAACCCGCTGAATTTTGTAAATAACTTCTCAGAAGTGAGTAGCGAAATGATCGAGGAGTTGGATGAGGAAATCGAAAAAGGTGACAAAGTGGAGGCTAAAGCAATTTCGGCTGATATCAAACAGAACTTAGAGAAAATCTCCCTCCATGGCAAGCGGGCTGATGCTATCGTGAAAGGTATGCTGGAACACAGCAAAAGAGGTTCAGGTGAGAAAGAACCGACCAATCTCAATGCCCTTACAGAAGAATTTTTAAGCATGAGTTACCAATCCTTTTTGGCAAAAGAACCGGAGTTTACGTGTGAGCTTAAAACTAAATTAGACCCCGATATTCCAAAAATTTCAGTCATCCCCCAGGATATCGGAAAAGTATTGCTCAACCTATTCAATAACGCGTTCTATGCTCTAAATGAGAAAGCAAAATCAAGTGCTGATAATGATAGCTATAAAGGCTATCAACCTGAAGTTACAGTAAAAACAACAGTAGCAAGGTCCACTTCAGGAGATTTAGGGATAGAGATTTCTGTAAAAGACAACGGCAACGGCATCCCCGAACACATCAGAGAAAAGATCTTCCAGCCCTTCTTCACCACCAAACCAACCGGTTCGGGAACTGGGTTGGGGTTATCCTTATCCTATGATATTGTGAAGGCGCATGGGGGGGAGCTTTTAGCTGAGAGTGAAGAGGGCAAGGGAACAAAACTTATTATTCAACTACCTAATCTATAGAAGATTGATATCCTCCTTACGCAAAATCCGCCAAAAACTCCTCTCTCAAAACCGAGTGACCCGGTATTTAATCTATGCTCTTGGGGAAATTCTTTTAGTCACCATTGGAATTTTAATCGCTTTACAGATCAATTCCTGGAATCAGCAACGAATTGAAAATAATGAAGAATTGGAAATACTTGTAGGGCTAAAAAATGAATTCGAAAATAATCTGGAGGAATTAAACTTTAGCATCACTATCAATCAAAAAGTAACCGAAGCAAGTGTGCAACTCACCCAACTGATACGATCAAATGCCCTTGAAAATGATCCTGAACTGTTGGATGACCTGCTTGTAAGGATAGGCACATTTAATTCATTTGATGCCCAAACAGGAGTGTCTAGCGAAATCGTCAATTCAGGAAAATTGACCCTTTTGAAAAATGATGCCTTACGAACTCAGATTGTAAATTGGCTGACACTTTTGGTAGATCAAGAGGAGGATATTCTTTTTAGATCAGATAATTATACCATCAACTTAATGCCATTTTTGATGAAACGTTTCCCCTTAGCAAATGGAGACCTCACCAAAAAACTGCCATTTGACAGGAAAAATTATCTCAAAAACTACCAAGAAAAATCCCCATTTAAGTTCAAGTTATCTGAGCAGGAATATTTAGAATTTGAGAATCAAATTTGGCATCACAAACACAACAATGATTATGTTTCTATAAACGAATTGAACTTAAAAGACTTTTTAAAAACAACTCTTAAAATGGTAGAAGAAGAATTGAAAAAAAAGAAATAGCATGATATCAATTTTCCGGAATCCATTAACGACTCCTTTTTAAAAAGCTTCGACAGAATCATCAAGGAAATCAGTGATCTGATTAAAATTTTTAGAGGTCTCCATCAAGGATTTTTGAAGCCTATTTTGATTCACTTAATATTTTAGGTAAAGGATACAAAGCTTTTCCAAGAGTGTGATTTGATGGGAATGCAATGTTAAATGTTAATAAAATTCAGTACCTTCTAAAAATAATTATACAAAAAAGTATTTTGGAGGCTGATTAAATAGATAAATTTTTTTGAGGGTAGGGTAAAATACAAACTCGAGTTGATCGAGGAGAAAATGAAAATTTCAAATAATGAAAAAAATAAATACCTATACCAACTTTTTAAAATTTAGGGCACTTCTAGTTCTGACTCCTCTTTTCCTTTTGGCTTCAACATTTTTTTCCCAAGCCCAAAATTACATTTTCAATAACATCACATCCGATGATGGATTGCCAAGCACTTCAGTTACGGATGTTACTCAAGACATCTACGGTTTCATCTACCTAGGCACCTGGGATGGAGTATACCGCTTTGATGGAAAAGACTACGAGAAAATTTTTTACCAACAAGGCCGATATGTAGAAGCAGATGATAAAGGTGGGGTCTGGATCGAAGTCCAAAATGGAAATCTATTTTTTTATGATTCCAACCTAGATACGCTGATTTCCTATATGAATGTGGATCCAAATAGACGCTTTATCCAAGTTCTTTTGGGAATGGATGGAGAAGTATTCGCAGCCACTTCCAAAGGCATCATGAAATTAGATTCGGCAAGTAATAATTTTGTGCTAGAACCGGGACAGGATGATGGCGAAGTTTTGGAACTTAATATCGGAGAGGACGGAAGGATCAATTTTATTCTTATTCCAGCTGGGAGTGAAGAACAGAAAATAGGAAAAAGACATCCAGATGGAAAATTTAGCTATGAAGAATTCCCACTGGATGAAAATACCCCAAATAAGCCCTCCTTTAGTGATTCTTATACTACCATTATTTTCCCCTATGGGAAATCAGGAACAGTATTGTTTAACTCTAATGGGATTGCTTCCCGAGAGTCAGATAAAGATGCTTGGACATTTAAAAAAGTAAGCGATCCTGAAATACTTCAAGAGAAGGTCAGTGAAATTGATGCTTCTTACCTCCTCCTTGAGAATGAACTTTGGCTCAATCAGATCAATGCCATTTCTACAATAAATCTTGAAACAGGGGAGTCAACAACTATTCAATCTGGAACCAACATCCAAAAAGAGCTACTGCCTACGGCGAGCAATCATGGAAGCCGTTTATTTCTGGATGGTCAAGGAGTTCTTTGGATCCCTAAATTCGCATATGGCATCAGTCTCTTAAATACCTATCAGTCGGATTTTGGCCTCTTACGAGATGAGCAGGGGAAAGTCATTCCCGATATTCTTTCATCCTACGAGCTCTCAGATGGTTCCTTCTGGGCAGGTCAGCGGATTAGCAATGAAAAGGGATTGATTCATTTTGCTTCAGACAGAAAAACAATCCTTCACAGGATAGGAGGTTTCTTTGGAAATTTTACTCCCGGTGGGAAAACTACAGGAACCGTTTTATCCCATCCCTTTGCTTGGGCGATTACACAGACTGAAGATTCTACTCTTTGGGTGGGAACAGGCTCTCCCGGTTATGAAAATGGCGGACTTAATCGAATAGACCCAAAAACCGGTCTGATTACCCGATATAAAAATGACCCGGAAGATTCGACCTCACTTAGTAATAATTGGATATCTGGAATCTATAAGGACCCTCAAGACAAACTTTGGCTAAATTTAAGCAATGGGATAGATTTTTTTGATCCAGAATCAGAAACTTTTACTTCAATCGTGAAAGGCAACAAAGATGTATATTACCGAGCGGCTTTAATTGATTCAAAAGGAAATTTCTTGATACAAAAAGATTATGCTCAAAGCTCTTGGTTATTAATCGATACGGATTCAAAAGCCATTGTCAAAAATGGAAATTTTTTCAATAAGGATTTAGGGTATATTACTGCAATGCCAATTCTGGATTCCCAAGGAAGAATATGGATTGCCTCTGTTGACGGTTTTGGCTATTTCGATGAGAACTACGATGGATTGAAGGTCTGGAAGACATATGAAGAATTCGGATTTCCTGATTTGGAAATAAGAGCTTTCAGCTTTGATGATCAGGGTAATCTATATCTTGCCAGCTCGGAAGGTATTATTCAATATCATCCAGAATCTGGCAAGACGGTTCGTTTCGGATCAGAGCGGGGTCTTCAATCCAACCTTTTTGAAACTAAGCAAAATAACAGGGGGCCCTCTGGGAGAATTTACTTTTCTGGAAATGGAGGAATGAATGTCTTTGATCCTAAAGAAATAAAAACTAATCCTTATCCCCCAAAAATTATTATTCGGGGAATTACCCTAGATGGAAAAAGCTACCAAACCTTTCTGGACTCTACTGATAGGAAGCCCAATCACACTTTTTCTTCTTTGACCATCCCTCCTGGAATCACTACACTTTCTATCAATTTTGCTTCTATCCACTTAGGAGGAAGTGGTAAAAACAATACCCAATATCGCTTGCTGAATTTTGATGACAATTGGCAGGATGCAGGCGGTAACGGAAATGCTGTCTTCACCAACTTACCCGCCGGAGATTACATTCTTGAATTAAAGTCTAGCAATCTGGATGGTATTTGGAGTATAGAGCCTTTCCAACTCTCAATAAAGGTGCTTCCACCATGGTACCAGACTTGGTGGGCCTATGTTCTCTACTTTAGTTTGTTTGTCATTCTTTCCTATGCTTTTATCAAAGAGCAAAGCCGAAGAGCCGCTAAAAAAGAAAGAGATAAGGTGAGAGACCGGGAACTTGCTCAAGCTAAAGAAATCGAAAAAGCCTATTCTGAACTCAAATCCACCCAAGCCCAACTGATCCAGTCCGAGAAGATGGCCTCCCTTGGTGAGCTCACCGCTGGCATTGCCCATGAGATTCAAAACCCGCTAAATTTTGTGAATAATTTTTCTGAAGTCAGTGAAGAGCTAGTAGATGAAATGAATGAGGAATTAGAGAAAGGGGAAATTGAAGAAGCGAAATTTATCGGGAAAGACCTCAAAGAAAACCTCTCCAAAATTAACCATCACGGCAAGCGGGCAGATGCGATCGTGAAAGGAATGCTGGAGCATAGCAGGGCCAATAAAGGAGAAAAAGTCCTGACGGATTTAAATGCCTTGGCGGATGAATTTGTCCGGCTTTCTTATCATGGTTTAAGGGCCAAAGACAAATCCTTCAATGCTGATTTTAAACTAGAACTTGATCCTGATCTTCCAAAAGTCAATATGGTAGCACCCGATATCGGGCGGGTGATTTTGAACTTAGTGAACAATGCTTTTTACGCCGTAAATGAAAAAGCAAAATCAGGTTCTGATAACCAAATCGACGAAGGCTATCAACCTGAAGTAACAGTAAAAACAACGGTAATAAAGTCCCCTTCAGGGGATTTAGGGGTAGAGCTTTCAGTTAAAGACAATGGCAATGGAATTCCTGATTCAGTAAAAAAGAAAATATTCCAGCCCTTTTTTACTACTAAACCCACTGGATCGGGAACTGGTCTAGGGTTAAGCTTAAGCTATGATATTGTGAAGGCCCATGGAGGGGAATTGAAGGTGGAATCTATGGAAGGTTTGGGTTGTAAATTTATAGTTCAATTTCTTCTAATAGCTTAGATGATTCCTTTTCTATATAGAATATATATATGTTTATAATAAAAGTTAAACTTAGTTTATAAATAAAATTTTTCTATTTCTTCAAAGAAAAATAATTTTTAATACTGGTATTATCATATAAAAACATTAGAGCCATTAAATTTTTTAAAAAACCTATTTCTTATTATTATTTTTTTGATTGGATTTTTCATTTACCATTTTCGCAAACAACCATTAATAAGTTGATTTTTAATGTTTTGATAAAAAATTTAGCTATTTTGTATTAGTATTTCACATGGTTATTTCTGTGTTTGAGAAATAGAAAAATGTAGTTTTTAATAAAAAAATTTAATGCTGGATTATTTAAAATCCCATTGAGTTTATCATTCGATTCTTTAATCTTAAAATAATATCATGAGAAAATTACCTAAGCTCTGCAAGGGGATAGTGATACTTTTTTTTCTTGCATCAAATTTTTCTTTTGCTCAAAATGTCGTTCTTGAACAAGGACAAAATGGCGGTATTGATAGTGAACCTACCAACCCAGTCATCTGGGCAACTGGTAATTCCAATTCCGGTAACAGCCATTTTTTGGAAGGTCAATCCATCCCCTATCGTTTGACGATATCCAAATTGCAATCGGGGAATCATATCTTAGAAATAGAGTGGGACACCAATAAAGATGGGAAAAACGCAATCGATTATATCACCAGTTTCGACAGGATTTGCGAAGAAGTAATTCCTAGTCTTGAGACACCCAATTATGGAATAATCCCAGCTCCATCCGGAGCTCCTCAGCCCATCAACAGCTTTAACCAACTTTCTGAGGAGGAAAGAAAAATCGCAATTTATGGAGGAATTATCAATCAACTTTCCTATGTGATTGAAGAAGATCTCTCTATCAATAACTCAGTCACAAGACTCAGTATTTCATTTACAATAGATGGTGATAATGGGGCTAATAACGAGGTAATATTAGCTTGGGGTGGACATATCTCCAATGCATTGGATTGGGGTGCTGGAAATTCAGCTTCTAGCATCAATGGTTCCCCATACCATACTCGAATTGTTTCTTTAGATGGAAAATCAGTTGGAAATAAAAGTAGCTCAGTGCAGGCAGCTTCTGAATTGGTTGGTCTACCTATTGAATGTAGTATTCAGGGAGATACAGAAGTTTGTGCCGGAAACACAGCCTCTTATTCTGCTCCTGAGGGAGCCTTATCCTATGTTTGGACTCTGAGTGGAGAAGGAGAAATTATTTCTGGGCAAGGAACCAATTCCATAATTGTAGACTGGAAAGAGTCAGGCATTGTATCTGTGGAAATGGAGGAGGAAACTACTTGCTTCCCTTCAAAATGTAGCATGGAAGTGACCTATTCAACTCCACCTGATTTATCCGTCGTAGATGCAATTTTATGTAGTACCGAAAATGGAGGAAACACTGCAATTGCAAATCTTTATGATTTTGTCAGTGTGGAAATTGAAACCTTGATTTTTACTCGTAATGGCGAAACCATAGAAAGCCCAGAATCTATTTTAGTTACTGATGGGGATGAAATTGTGGTTTCTACTACCGGAAATTGTGGAAGTACTGAAACTTTCAAAGTGACAGTAAACGACCGTCAGATTTTTGGAATATGTACCCAAGGTAAAGTTTATGACTTGATTGGTTCTGAATTAAGCGCCCTCCACGAAATCTTTGAACAAGGTCAAACAGTGGTGTCTAATGAGGTATTTTATATTTACGGCAATGAGGTACTGATCGAGGCAATCTATATAAAGGATAAATTTTCCGAGGCAAAGGCTATTCTTGAATCCTTGGGATTTGTTACGCCATCGGAAGAAGAACTAAAACAGGATCCAAATTCTTTGATCATCGCAGGTTTTTTCCCAATTGAAAAATTATTGGAATTAAATCAATTCCCAGAAACCCTGAATTACGTTCGCCCTGCTATTCCTCCAGTTGCCAATAAAGGAGCAACAACAACACAAGGTGATCGGGTAATGCGCTCCAATTTAGTAAGAGCAGGATATTCTCATTTTGAAGGAGATCAACCTATCGATGGAACAGGGATAAAAATCGGTGTTTTATCAGATAGTTACGCCACTCGTTCAGATGCTGGAGTCAATACATTGGCCAATGATATTTCCAATGGTGATTTACCTGAAAACACTTACTTTTTAAGAGATATGCCAAGTCGCTTTGGGACTGGAACAGACGAAGGTCGTGCCATGATGCAGATTATCCATGATGTTGCTCCAGGCGCGGAACTTGGTTTCAGAACAGGGGTTCTTACAGCAGGAGATTTTGCACAAGGTATACGGGATATGGCTGCTGCCGGTAGTAATATATTAGTAGACGATATATCCTATATGACTGAGCCTATTTTTAGTGATGGTAAAGTCGCGAGAGCAGTGAATGAGGTAACCGATAATGGAGTATCTTATTTCACTTCAGCAGGAAATTTTGGAAGCAAAAGTTTTGAGGGGTTATTTAATCCAACTACTGATGAAAATATTCAATTACCATTAAATAGTGGAACCTGGGATGGAGGCCGAGTTCATCAATTTAGTGATGGAAATACCACCCAATCTATTAACGTTTTCCCAGGACAAAATGGCCCTGCAGTTTATATGATTGCACTACAGTGGGAAGATCCTCTTTATTCAGTTGATCAGGTAGGTAGTTTATATGACCTTGATATTTACCTAAAAGATTTCGATGTTCCCTTATTTGGCTTTAACAGAGACAATTCAAATGGTGACCCTATAGAAATTCTTTCTTTTACAATATCAGAACCAACCACTATTGATCTAGTAATTGCAAGGGAGTGCGAAAGCTGTTCTGATATGGATTCCAATTTGGGAATCAAGTTTAAATATGTTGTTTATAGAGGCGAACTGGACCCAAATGATACAAATGGAATCAATGCTTCCTCTATTGTAGGACATGCAAATTCAGAGGGTGCTATGACTGTGGGTGCCGTACTTTATGCAAACACTTCTGTTTTTGGATTTGACCCAGCATTAGTTCCTAGTGGAACAGAGCCTTTTACAGTCGCTTCTTTCTCCTCAAGAGGAGGTACAACCACCAATGGTGTCGTGAGAGCCAAGCCCGATTTTACAGCGCCGAATGGGGTGAATACTACCGTAAACTTTGGAGCTCCAAATCTGGAAGGTGATGATTTTCCAAACTTCTATGGAACATCTGCTGCTGCTCCTCATGCTGCTGCTCTTGCATCCTTGGTGATGCAGGCACGCATTAAATATTATCCTGAAACCAAACCAACGGATTGGGTTGGCGAGGCTGGTGTCAGTTTACCAGAAGATATCCGGAGAGTTTTAAAGTCTACTGCCCAAGACATGCATGAATCCGGTGAAGATTTCAAATCAGGATCAGGCCTTGTAAGAGCAGATAGAGCCTTATTGACACTCGCTACTCCAAACCCAGACAATATAGAATTAGTATATGAAGAAGGAACAAACCCGGGAGAGGCTGAATTTCAATTGATTATAACAGGGACCAATCTATACGAAGGTTCGAATGTTTATTTGAGAGAAGAGCAGCTTGAAGCCATTTATGGAGAAGATGAATTTGGAACTGGGTATTTAACTGTAACAGTACCCACATTTGAGGGTAATCCTGGTGTCACAGTAGTAAATAATGCAATTTCTGACACTAATGAAGATGGTGGAACCGCCGGCCCTGAATACTTCTTTGATATCGTTAAAAAGACCATTGCCATCAGAGCAGATGATCAGACTAAAAAATACGCGCAAGTTATAGAGCCATTTACTGCAAGTGTGTATGAAAGAGTGGATAACAATTGGGTGTTAAGTGAACTGACCCTCGAGGATGTTGGACTGACTCTTGATCCAGAAAATCCAGACCCTTCCTTACAACTCGTTTCTCTAACTAGTACGATTACAGGCGATTTGGCTGAAGTGGGGTCTTATATTATTACTGCTTCTCATGCTCTACCAGGGGTTACATTCTCAGATTTTTATAATTATGTAGGTGTTTTGCAGGAAGATGGAACACTCTTTTACGACGGGACAAATAATGCCTTCGGGAATTATGGTCCAGGAATAATAACTGTAGAAGCATTACCTATCACCATCAAACCTGTTGATCTGGTTGGCGATATTGCTTTAGAATACGGAGAGTCAATTAGCGATGCGATTGAATTTGAAGTTATTATCCCTGAGGAACTTATCGAGTCTGAAGGTGTAGTAAAAATAAATAACATCGAAGGTTTGAAAAATAGCATTCTGAATGAATACATGCAGGATCTAGAATTAGCCAAAAGAGAAGGAGATAATAGACTTCCACTGGGAATTTTTAATGGCAGGATAATTATCAACAAAAACAGCTTTGTCAATAAAAGCTTTATGGTAAGTAGCCGAACCATCATAAATGCTAGAACAATGATTAATGGCCGAATCATTATCAATGGTAGACCAATTATTAATTCTGCATTTGATGTGCCGGCTACATCATTTCTTGAATACCTAGATGACCCTCTAAATCAGGATCTCAAAACTGTCAGCATAAATGGCCGACCCATTATCAATGCGAGAACAATGATCAATGCGAGAACAATGATCAATGGTAGAATCATTATCAATGGCCGAACCATCATTAATGCACGTACGATGATCAATGGAAGAATCATTATTAATTCTCGTACAATCATCAACAGCAGTGGTGGTGAAGAAGAAACAGAGGGAGGAAATAACCTTGTGATTTTTGGTGAAGCAGATTTGGAATTGGCCGAAGAGGGAGAAAATTCGGAAATAGGTAAGTACTATGACTTCGGTGAAGAAATTGGCGAAAATGATGACGACTTCAACCTTGAATTCTTCTCCGTCAATATGGTCACTGGAACAGATGTAGGTAACCATTTAATTATTCCTGGAACCTATGAATCCAGAAACTTCATTTCATCTTACTTACCAGCAGATCTTACCATTAATCCAGCTCCTCTAAATGCAAGCACATCGGCAATACCAGATATGATTAATTATGGAGAAGCAGCTCCTGAGTATAAAACTGAGTTTGATGGTTTTGCGATTAGTACCAATTTCCTTGATATAGATGGCAATGAAGTAACCATTGAGGATAACGAAGAGTCTGTTATCAGCTCCATTTCCTATAAACTTCTCAAGGAGAGCACATACTATGAAAGCAATGGAGTAATCAATGCTGGAATTTATGAGATTGACCCAACGATTACTTTTGTAGAGCCTTCAAATTATAGCCTAGAAAATATTAACAAAGGTCTTTTGTCGGTTGATAAGGCAACTCCGACTGTTTCAGTAACTGGAGGAAGGTTTGAATACAATGGAGCTCCGATTGAAGCAACCGCTTTAGCTTATGGAATTGGGGGAATTGAGGATGTTTTAGACCCTAATCTCATTAATATAGAATACTCAGGAGTAGGAGAAACTAGTTATGGACCTAGTCCAATTGCTCCAATTTTCCCAGGTACCTACGAGGTAATTGCAACCTATATCGGAGATGAAAACTATAATTCCGCCAGTTCAGAATCTCAAGCATTGCTCATCGTAGGCTGTATCAATGAAGCTCCAATCATGGGTGATTTTGAAACTTCTATGGGAGCAGGAAATTCAAGTAATCCTGCCATGATCAAGAAGCCTGCAAATACCCAGGTAGGTGATTTATTGATTGTAGGATTGATGTTTGAAAAAGGTGAGGCACCTTCTGTTAATCCGACTGATAAAAACTGGGTACTCATTCAGCGTGTAAATCAAGAGAATCAGGTAGCTATGGTTACCTATTACAAAGTTGTAAAGGACAACAATGAACCTGAGGAATATGGCTTCAGAATTAATCAATCTCCAAAATGGACCATGGGAATTACTCGAATTAGTGGAGCAGATGTAGATCATCCTGATGGTCCAATTGTGACATTTAGCGGTACCTCTGGTTCTCAGGGATTCATAGCAACAGCACCTTCTCTTACAACTGAGGAATGTAACACCATGGTGTTGGTATTCTATACCAATAAGAAAAATTCAACTTGGGAAGGACCTGAAGGTACTATTGAAGTTTACGATGATCCTAATGATCAACAAGGTTTAACTTCGAATATGATGTCCTACTTTATACAAAGTGAAGAAGGCACAACAGGAGATTTAAGTGCTACTTCCTCTGCAAGCGAGCATTGGATAGCTCAGGCGATCGCTATACGTCCAAGAGTTTCAGATTTTGAAAATGCCAGGATTAATCCATTATCAGGCGAAACAGCTACTGAAATAGTGATATCCGAGGGAATGACCAATCTACAAAGAGAAGAAACAACATCTCGCTTAATCGCTTATCCAAATCCTGTCAAAGACAAATTAAATCTCGATTTAAAGGGTCTTGTTTTGGAAGAACCAACTGATTACTCACTGGTTATTTTGGATGCAATGGGAAGAATCCACCATTTGCCAAAAACTTGGTATGAAAATGAAAGTCGACTGGAATTAGATTTCTCTCAGATGCATATGGGTCTTTATGTGATTCATGTCAATACCGTGAACGGCATTAAATCCGTCAATGTGATCAAAGACCCTTAAATATTTGAGAAACAGCTCTTTTTGAAACGTATGGAAAAATATTTCATACGTTTCTTTCCTTATATTAATAGGGCTGAAATACAACTAAACAAAGTGATGAAATGAGTAAGTTTTCTCTTTATTAAAATGAAGTATATAAAAAATAGACATAAAAAGTTGAAGACCACCAATCTGAACAAGGCCAATGAATATACATATACAAAGGTAAAATGAATCGATTTTTGACTGCCAAAAAGTACATCCTCTTTTTAATCCTGCTTTCTTTTTTTCTTTTAAACAAAAGCAAAGCACAAACTTCTAGGGCCGACAGTTTATTGAGTTCTATAGAAGCTTCAAAAGATGACAGTTCAAAAGTTAATCGGTATGTCGAATTGGGGATTGAACTCTTAGGCTCAGATTTAACAGAAGCCTTGCAATACTTTGATGAGGCCATTCAACTGGCGACTGAAGCAAACTATATAAAGGGATTAGCAGATAGTCACAATGCCTTGGGAAGAGCCTATGCACAACAGGGAAACTTCCAAGAATCTATTCTGACTTTTCAAGAGGCCTTGAAATTCTACCAAGAAATTCAGGATAAAACCGGCGAAGCAAATATCCTTAGTAATCTAGGTTCAATTTATTATTTGCTTGGAAACAATACGAAAGCATTGGAACTCCATTTCAAATCTCTCAAAATTTCAGAGCAACTAGACAACAAACTAAGAATTGGAACTTCCCTCAATAATATCGGGACTGTTTACAGTAAAAATAGCAATACATTCAGTGAAGCACTGACAACCTTCAAAAAATCACTTGAGGTATTTGAAGAGATCAATCTCGAATCAGGTATGGCAATAGCTGCCATGAATATAGGGGAGGTATACTTTTTGGAATCCAATTACGATTCTGCCACCTATTTTCATGAAGTGGCTTTGGGACTTTGTGATGGGACTCTTGACGCCACATTTCCCTTAACTCAACTTGGTGAGATTAGTTCTCAATTGGGGAATTTTCAGGATGCTTACAGATATCATCAAAGAGCATTGGATATTTCAAAAAATTTAGATGCCAAATTTGAGTTGACACAAAGCCTTATCGGATTAGCGAAAACGCAAATTATACAGCAAGATTACAGAGGAGCAATATCAAGTTTTGAGCAAGCTAAATCTTTAGGGATAGAATTAGATGCTAAAAATGAACTGGTAGATATTTATGAAAATCTTGCCAACACAGAAGCCAAGATCGGAAATTATAAGGATGCATATGAAAATGAGATCAATGCCAAGTTAGTCAAAGAAGAAATAGCAAAATCAAGTACAGAGCGTAAAATACAACAACTCCAATTTGAATTTGAGCTGGACAAAAAAGAATCAGAAATTGAGCTTCTTCAAAAAGATACTGAGCTGAAAAATGCCAAAGTATTTAATCAGAAGATTTTTATTATTGCTTCATTAGTGGGCCTAGCGATGTTTGTCATCATCAGCATATTCCTTTTCCGAAACAATTTAAGCAAGCAGAAGGCCAATCGGCTTTTACAAATCCAAAAGGAGGAAATCCGCATTCAAAGGGAAAATGTGGTTTCAGCCTATGATAAATTGAAATCCACTCAAGCTCAATTGATCCAATCCGAAAAAATGGCCTCGCTGGGAGAGTTAACTGCTGGGATTGCCCATGAAATTCAAAACCCTCTCAATTTTGTAAACAATTTCTCAGAAGTAAGTGAGGAAATGATAGAAGAAATGAAAGAGGAATTGAATAAAGGTGAATTTGAAGAAGCAAAAATCATAGGAGAAGAAATTAAACAAAATCTCTCCAGAATAAGATTACATGGAAAGCGTGCTGACTCTATTGTGAAAGGCATGCTGGAACATAGTCGATCTAATCAAAGGGAAAAAGCTCCTACTGATTTGAATTTGCTGGCCAATGAGTTCTTACGCTTATCCTATCATGGAATAAGAGCAAAAGACAAGGCTTTTAATGCAGACTTTGAAATTGATTTAGATGAACATCTACCCAAAGTAACAGTGGTTCCTCAAGACATTGGTCGAGTCATTCTTAATTTGGTAACCAATGCCTTCTATACCGTCAATGAAAAATCAAAACTCGGAATCGAAGGTTATCAACCAAAAGTTATTGTGAGCACTAAGAAAACTGAAAAAGGAATTGAGCTTTCGGTAAAAGACAATGGAAACGGCATCCCCGACTCTATCAAAGAGAAAATATTCCAACCCTTTTTTACTACCAAACCCACTGGACAAGGTACTGGATTAGGACTAAGCCTAAGCTACGATATTATTAAAGCCCATCAAGGAAACCTGATAGTGAAAAGCACTGAAGGGAAAGGAACAGAAATGATCATTTTTTTACCTGTTGAATCTGCGGAAGCCTTAAAACAATAAATTTCATGATTACCACTAGCCCTAAAATTGGCTAAATCAAAAATTATAAATAAAGATCAACTGAATATTTCAATATACTCACACTCATTTTTAGACCTTATTCATCAAACTGAATAGATCCTCCTTGTATTGCTTCCCAATAGGAAGAGTTTTTCCGTTCAATTCAACATTGGAATCTGTAATTGCGTCCAGTTTCCCAAAGTTGACCATATAGGATCGGTGAATCCGTATGAATCGTTTGTGATCCAATTTATCACAAAGTTTATTCAATGGACTCACAATAAGAAAAGGTTGCTGTAAAGTGATGATTTTGCAATAATTTCTTTCAGCTTCCACCCATAAAATATCATCTAGCATCACTTTTATTAACTTATTCTGATTCCTGATAAATATTCTATCTCCTTGTTCATCTAAAACAGGTTCAGTTGAAACATTCATCATGGGTTGCTCCTTAACTCTTTCTTCCGCCAAGGCTATCGTTCTCTCCAGATTACGCTTGGTGAAAGGCTTTGAAATAAAAGCAAATGGCTGGGTTTCTTTTGCTTTTTGAAAAGTGGCATCATCCTCATTTGCCGTCAAGAAAATTAAAGGGATGTCTAAATTTTGGTGAATGACGTGAGCTGCCTCGATGCCATTGGTATTCCCCTTTAATTGAATATCCATCAAGATGATATCTGGCTTTGATTCCAAGGCATGATGAATAGCTTCTTCCCCTTTGGTTTCTATACCTGTGACCTCATAGCCTAGTTTACTCAACTGTAAACTAATGTTGGCTGCAATAATCATATCATCTTCTACTATTAGTATTCGGGTTGGGTTCATGCAGCTTTATTTAAGATAAATTCAAATGAAAATGAGGTGCCTGATTCATTGTAAAAATTCATTTTACCATCTAATTGACGTGTTAGTAGGTTGATTAATTCTTTACCAAACCCAGTACCTTTGGAAGGTGAGTCCATTTCCATTCCTATTCCATCATCGGAAACATTAAGAAAAAGACATCCATCTCTTTCTTGCAAGGAAACAGAAATTTTCCCAACACTCTTTTTTGGAAAAGCATATTTCAATGAATTAGAAATTAACTCATTAACAATCAAACCAATGGGAATAGCCAAATCTACATCCAATTCAATGGAATCCATATCAATTTCGAAGGTTACTCTATCTTCGGCATCAAACGTATCTAAGATGAAACTACCCAATTCCTCAAAGAACTTTTTCATCTCCACTTGTTTCAGATTTCCCTCTTTATACAAACTCAGGTGTATCATCCCCATACTTTGTACTCGGGTATAAGTTTCCTCCAACATCTGCTTAAACTCTAAGCTGTCTATACTCGCAATCTGAAGGGAAAGTAAACTGGATATGGTTTCCAGATTATTTTTCACCCGATGATGAATTTCTTTAAGCAAATATTCCTTTTCCTTATTCCTTTTTTCTAAAAGTTGACTATACTTCTTCTTTCTCAAAAACACCCGGTATAGTAAGAATAAAAACACCACAGCCACAATTGCCAACGTTAGGTAAAATGCCTGCATAAGCCTGTTTTTTGCCAGCTCTGCTTGCTGCAATTTGATGGTATTCTCTTTTTGGGAAACTTCCATTTCAGTTTGCAGTATGGCTATTTTTTCTTCCGCTTCATCAGAAAAAACATCTCTTCGAAGTTGGTTTGATCTTCGTGTTGCTTCAAGAGCATTTTTAAAATCTCCAATACCTTCATGGGCTTTGCTTATCTCATCAAATACTAAACTCAAATAAAATTTATCTCCAAAATTAGATTTGATATTCGCTAAACCACTTTCCAAATAACCTACTGCATCCAAGTGATCTCCTGAGGTATTACTAGCCTTTCCCAATGCCAGGTAAGAACGCATTATCATAAATTCGTTCTCTAAAAGTTCTGCATATCGTAATGCTTCCAATCCAGATTTTTTTGCTCCTGTGAAGTCTCCTAAAGTTGATTGCAAATTGACTAGAGCGATAAAAGAATCACTCAGATTATTATAAAAACCATATCGTTCTCCTAAAACTACTGACCTTTGAAAGAAATCAAGTGCTTTTTCTGGCTCCCCTAGGTCTACATAAAATTGCCCTACCAAATGCAGCGTAAAATCATAATCTAGGTCTTTTAGTCCTCTTTTTTCAAATAATTCAACTGATTTTAACCCAAAAGCCAATGCATCTTCAAATTTTCCTTGCTTCCAAAAAAGGTTACTCATATCTGAATAAGCCATAGCTACCGCCTTCGGATCTCCGTATGTTTCTCCAATCTCAAGAACTTTGGAGGCATAGGAAAATGCTTCCCCTAACAAGCCTTTTCTCTCGTAGACATAACCCAAATTGGTATAAAGCAACCAACTTTCGCTTTCAGGGATTTTATCAATTGCTTCCTTGAGTACCATCTCTGCAGGATCCAATTCCTCCATCCGAAGTAAAATAGCACCTTGAGAAACCATCAAATGTCCTTCCCAATAACTATCTCCCATTTCTCTAGCTTCCAATAAACCTCCTTCTATAATGCTAAGAGCTTTTGTAAGATTACGGGTATGGTAGTAATAGCCCAGGTCATTTATAATTTCTAACCTTAAGGTATCCTTCTCACTTATTTTGAGTAGTGTATTTTCAAGTTGATCCAGGTAATCTGCCTGAAAATCGTCCGTCTCCACGAATACTTCTTGATATTGAAAAAATCCATTTTTTTCAACTATCTGGGCCAAAAGCCCAAAGGGAATTAAAAAAACAGTTAGAAAAAACGCTTTCCTCATTTCTAAATGTAATAAATAGACGGGTCTGAAATTCAATTTATTGTATATAAAATTTACTTCGGGAAAAATAAGTACCTGTTCGGAAAGACTTTCGATGGGTTCGTACTAAACCGTTTTCATTACATCTTTAAAAAATCCATCTTAATAGTAGAGACACTCCAAAAATGGATTGTTTTTTAAACCAATCTGATTATGAAATATCTTTTTATGCTAGGCTCCATACTGATGATAGTCAGTTGCAGTCAAAATCAGAGATATACTCAGCAGTCGCCAGAAATCGAAATTTTTGAATCTGTCGTTGCTAACTATGTGAACGGAGAATGGTCTGAATATGAATCAAAATATGCAGAAGGAGCAGAAATCTTCTTTAACGCTACGGAGGAAAATCCTTCTTCCATTCAAGAAGCTATTGCCGGTCAAAGATTGAATTTAGAGCCCCTTTCATCTTACACAATTGAAACAGATGATGATGAGTTAGAAATGGTCGTAACAGACGATGGAGAAACTTGGGTAAACTATTGGGGACTTTGGAAAGGTACCATTGCAGCCACGGGCGAAACTATAGAAACTCCAATACATATCACCTCTCAATTTGTAGATGGGAAAATTGTTAAAACATTTGGCTATTGGAATAATGCACCAATGCAACTCGCTATGATGAAAATTCAAGAAGAAGCGGAAGAAATGGCTTCCAATGAGACGGAAGAAGAAGACAACTAGGGACAATTTTTTTAATCACCGGAAGAAGACTCAATAAGGGGTTGAGTCATTTCTTCCGGATTTTTTTATTTTCTAATTATTCCTTATTGAACCTCTTTAGAAGAAAGATCAACTCTGCTTTTCTATTGATTAGGAAGTACAAAGATTTGCTAAAATCTAAATGGATTTAACTAAACTCTATTTAAAACACAATAATCACTTTTACTACTATAAATAATGATTTTAAGTATTCATACTGCGACATCATGAGTTAATTAGTTGAAATTCAAATCCCTTATACCTATGGAAAATCCCGTAATAAAGTGTAGATTATGAGGCCAAACAGTATCAAAATTTAAGAAAACTAACATCTAATAAATGTAGACCCAAAGTATCCACTGACAGCAATAGGAATAGAGGTAGTAAACTTGAAACCAAGAATTTCTTGGAGACTCACGTTTCAGTTTTTTAAACAAATTGCCAGTCTTAGAAATGAAATTTCCAGGGTAAAATAAATCCTAGATTTTGAAATACTAATGTTTTAAATCTATTGGGCAAAACAAGTTTAAAAAAGAGTTTTATTCAATTTATGATACAACCATTTTTTACAAATTCAGTAAATCACAAAAAATGAAAGTTTCCAATTTTTCATTTTTAGTAGTCCTTTTTCTTATGGTTTCATGCTCAGAAAGCATAGAGAAACCCGAGTCTGTACTCAAAGTAAATTTGAGTAAGCCTGAACAAACCAATATTTCCCAGTTACCAGACTCCCTACTTCCAGTTAAAACTTTTCTTAAGAATTCTCCTGCTCCTCAGGTTATCCAGTTCCCTTTAAATGATGGTGAATTTAATTTTTACGAGTCGGAGGGAGAAAGGATTATGCTTGAACCCCCTGCGGTTTTACCACTATTGGTAATGCGAAATGAAGATGGAGGAATCGTAAGAAATGAGGATGGGGAACCCTTCATTTTAGGAGAAGGGGGAATGGCTCAATTTACCACCTACACTTCAGATGATGGGCTTGCTCTCGATGCAGTAAACTCTTCCCTAATGGATAGCCGAGGACACCTTTGGTTTGGAACATCCGGAGGAGGCGTGAGTCACTATGACGGAACTGGGTTCACTAATTACTCTACAGCTCAAGGGCTCGCTGCCAATAACCTAAGAAGTATTATTGAAGATAGAGAAGGAAACCTTTGGTTTGGTACTGTGGGGGGAGGAGCTAGCAAATACGATGGCAAAAGTTTTACCAATTATAATACTACTAATGGACTGCCGGACGACATTGTTTTCATCATAAAAGAAGATAAAGATGGCAACCTCTGGTTTGGAACAAATGGTGCTGGAGTCAGCAAATTTGATGGGACTACATTTGAAAATTTCACTACTGAAGACGGACTTGCGGGCAATGTCGTAGTTAGCATTGAAGAAGATAAAAATGGAAACCTTTGGTTTGGTACCTATGGAAATGGCGTTAGCCGATATGATGGAAATAATTTCACAACTTTCAACACAGAAGATGGACTTTCAGGAGATCGAGTTCGTGTGATCTTTAAAGATTCGAGGGATAACCTCTGGATGGGTACAGTGGGAGATGGAGTTAGTAAATACGATGGTAATTCCTTTACCAACTTCAGTTTAGAAGATGGGATAGCAAGCATGGTGATCAGGTACATAGCCGAAGATAAAGAGGGAAACATCTGGTTTGCCACCGGTGGGGGTATTAGTCGATACGATGGAAATGATTTTACTTCCTATACCACAAGACAAGGTTTAGCCGGGAATAATGTCCTGAGCATTACCGAAGACCGAGCTGGAAAATTGTGGTTTGGGACAGATGGTGGAGGAATCAGCAGATACGATGGTAAAGGTTTCACCAGTTATACGACAGTTCAAGGATTGGCTGCCAACATAGTCATGAGTGTAGCCGAAGACAGCAATCAAAATTTATGGTTTGGAACTGCTAATGGAGGAATCAGCAAATTTGATGGAAAACGCTTTACCAATTATACCACTGCACAGGGGCTTGCCTCCGATATTGTTTACAGCATCCGGGAAACAAAATCAGGGAATCTTTGGATTGGCGGAGGAGGAGGTCTAAGCCTTTTTGATGGAAGAAAATTTACCAATTATACTACTGAGCACGGACTATCCTCTAATGATGTGTTTAGCATATTAGAAGATTCTAATGGAATTCTATGGTTTGGAACTGATGGAGGTGGGATCAGCAAATTTGATGGGGAGTCTTTCACAAATTACGCTCCAGAACATGGGCTTGCTGGTTATGCTATTCTCAGCATTCTGGAGGATAAATCTGGAAGAATCTGGATTGGCGCTGCAGATGGAGGAATCAGTGTATTTGATGGAGAATCTTTCACGAACATTACCATCGAACAAGGCTTAATAGACAATGGCGTATTCAGCATTGAAGAGGATGTTGCTGGAAATATCTGGATAGGCACCGAACATGGTTTAAGTTATCTCAATTCAAATAATATTGAAGCTCTGCTCGCCGGGGACTTCCCAGATGATAATTCCCTAATTTTTAATTTCAGTTCTGCCGACGGTCTTCCCAATGATGTGATTTTACAGATTGTCTCTTTCCCTGATGGAAAAATAGCTTTGGGCACTAATCTGGGCATTGCCTTATTTGACGGCCCCGTAGATGGCGAGCCATTTGTTGAACTTTCAAACCTAGAATTATTCAATTCAAATACTGGCTACCCTGTAAAAGATCTCACTGACGGCCAAAACGGGATGTTTTTGGATAGCAAAGGGGTGCTTTGGGCAGGCACCGGAAATAACAAAACTGCTTTGGCAAGATTTAGCTATCCTTCTCTTCTGAAAAATGAAGAATTGCCGGTGGTAGAAATCAAGCAATTAAGAATAAATGAGGAAGTTGTCTCTTGGAATTTGTTAGCTCATTCCCAAAACAATCCCGAAAGTGATGCCATTACAGCCCTCGAAATTAACGAAGAAGTGAGCACCTTTGGACGAAGCTTAAGTTTAAAAGAGCGGGAAGCGATGAGAGAGCGTTTTTCAGCCATCAAATTTGATAGCATCTCACCTTTTCATCCGATCCCTCAAAACCTTGTATTACCTTATAAAAATAACATTCTAAATATTGACTTTTCTACCAATGAAGTCTCCAAGCCTTATCTAGTAGAGTATCGGTATTTTCTAGATGGCTATGATCAGGAATGGAGCCCTATCTTAAAAAAATCAAGTGCCACTTTTGGTAATATCCAAGAAGGAACTTACACCTTTCAAGTCATGGCGAGGTATACTGGTCCCTCAGTAGGAGAAGCCGGAGAATGGACAGAACCTATCAGTTATACATTTACTGTTTTGCCCCCTTGGTACAGAAGCTGGTGGGCATACATTATCTACGGACTGATCTTTCTTTCATTCATTTACCCAATCAGCCGCTATCAGAAAAACCAAGTTTTAAAAGCAGAGCAGAAAAAAGCTCGAGAGAGAGAGCTGGCCCATGCAAGGGAAATAGAAAAAGCATATTCAGAATTAGAGGCATCTCACGAAAACCTAAAGGAAACTCAATCTCAGTTAATACAGGCCGAAAAAATGGCCTCTTTAGGAGAGCTTACAGCTGGTATTGCTCATGAAATCCAAAACCCTTTGAATTTTGTCAATAACTTTTCGGAGGTAAGCAATGAGCTTATTGATGAAATGATGGAGGAGTTAAAAAATGGAGATTTGGAGGAAACCGAAGCTATTGCCGGAGATATCAAGGAAAACTTGGGTAGGATCACACTTCATGGAAAACGTGCCGATGCGATTGTCAAAGCGATGCTACAACATAGTCGGGTGGGATCAGGTAAAAAAGAATCTACAGACATCAATGCTTTGGCAGATGAGTGCTTACGCTTAAGCTTTCACGGCATCAAAGCCAAGGACAAAACCTTTAACGCAGATTTTAAATCCGATCTGGACGAATCTATTCCTAAGATAGAGGTGATCCAACAAGACCTCGGGAGAGTCATTCTGAACATGGTGAACAATGCCTTTTATTCTGTTAATGAGAAGGCACATCAGCTAGGAGATGAAAATTATTCCCCTATGGTTAAACTATCAACAAAAAAGGTCATTGGAGGATTGGAGATTACCGTGGAAGATAATGGAACAGGAATCCCAAAAGAGATTATCAATAAAATTTATCAACCATTCTTCACCACAAAACCAACTGGGAAAGGAACAGGTTTAGGACTATCCTTAAGTTATGATATTGTTAAATCCCATGGAGGAGATTTAAGAGTTAAAAGTAGTACTACTGAATCATCGGGAACATCATTTACTATATATATTCCTGAAAAAACAGAAGCGTAATCAAGATTCTTAATAAACTAATCACCAAATTAATAGCCTAATTCAACAAATTTTCTAAACGTGCTTTTAGTAAATCTTATATCAATACTGCTTTTATTCTTCCTGAAGAAACCTTTAGGTGCAGTAACTATTTCTGAGGAATGGAAACGCTTGATCAATTATGGGTTATGGCTTGCAGTTGGTCTTCTGGTTTTAGAGTTGATTCCATTGATTTCGGCATTAGAAGTAGTGCTAAGCTTGGCATCCTATGCATTAGTAGGAATCATCATATATACTACCTTAAAGTTTCCAGAACTGGAACATAAAAAGGGTCTTATCTATGCCTGGCTTCCTATCATAGGTATTTCCATTATTACTGAAATAGTAACTTCCATTGCCCCAGAATTTTATAATAGAAGAGAAACCTATTTTGAAACGGCTGAGACTTTTGCTTTTATCTGGGCAATCGCTATGTGGATCAATAATTCCAGACAAAAGAAAAAGCTGGAAATGGAGCGTATCCGAACCATTGAAAAAGAAAAGGAGCTCAAAATCTCCGAAGAATTAAAAAGTCAATTTGAGCAACAAGTAAGAGAAAGAACTGCAGAGCTTACCTCTCAAAAAAATGAGCTCGAAAAGATTGTACAAGAGTTAAAATCAACGCAAACTCAACTGATCCATGCCGAAAAAATGGCTTCCCTAGGAGAGCTTACTGCTGGCATTGCTCATGAAATACAAAACCCACTCAATTTTGTCAATAACTTCTCAGAGCTAAGTAATGAACTCTTAGAGGAAATGAAAGAAGAAATTGATGCAGGAAACCTCGATATAGCCAAAGAAATCGTCGATGACATCACAGAAAACCTGAAAAAAATTGCTCATCATGGCAACAGAGCTGATTCTATTGTAAAGGGAATGCTTCAACATAGCCGGGTGAATTCAGGAGAAAAAATACCAACTGACCTGAATGACCTCGCAGATGAGTTTTTAAGACTTTCTTATCATGGTCTCCGTGCCAAAGACAAAAACTTTAACTCGGATTTTCAGCTCGACTTGGACCCAAACCTTCCAGAGATAAAAGTGGTAGCCCAAGATTTTGGTAGGCTGATTCTTAACCTGGTGAATAATGCATTTTATGCAGTATATGAGAAGGCGAAAACAAAGCCTGAAAACTATCAGCCATTAGTCAAAGTTACTTCAAAGTTAATCCCTGCTACAGGAGGGAAACCAGAAACCTTGAAATTAACGATTGAAGATAATGGAAATGGTATCCCTGACACGATAAAAGAAAAGATCTTCCAGCCTTTTTTTACTACCAAACCTACCGGTGAAGGTACAGGACTGGGACTGAGCCTCAGCTACGATATAGTTAAAGCTCATGGAGGAGATTTTAAAGTAGAGTCAGTAGAGGGAGAGAAAACGATTTTTACGATTTTATTACCAAATAAAGATAAATAGAGGTCTAAAAGCTGAAATTTATTATTAAAGTACCGGAGTCATCATTATTTTAACTTAATGAAAAGGATATGAACATTTTAATAGTAGATGATGAAAAAGATGTAGAAATACTTTTTCGTCAGAAGTTTAGAAAAGAGATTAGGAGTGGAACGATAGCTTTATCATTTGCTTTTTCAGGACAGGAAGCTTTGGATTTTCTAGAAAAAGAAAACCCACCGCAGGTAGTATATGTATTTTCAGATATAAATATGCCAGGAATGACCGGTTTAGAGCTTTTAAAGAAAATCAAAGAACGTTTTCCTAAAATCAATGTAAGTATGATCTCGGCTTATGGCGACAATGAAAACTATGAAAAAGCGATTGGATCGGGGGCCAAGGAATTCTTTACCAAACCCATAGACTTTGCTTTTCTAAAAAAGGAGATCTCAGCGATGGTGGAAAAAAATAACTCAGAGAAATAATGACAAGGATTTTAGTTGTAGATGATGAAGCTGATCTGGAAGTATTGATCAAACAGAAATTCAGAAAGAAAATCCGTTCTGAAGAGTATGAATTTTTCTTTGCTCTCAATGGTAAAAAAGCTTTAGAAGTGATGGAGGAATCCAAGGACATTGATATGATCCTTAGTGATATCAATATGCCTGAAATGGATGGTCTAACTCTTTTATCCAAAGTAAAAGAGCAACATAGTCTTCTGAAAACTGTCATCATCTCAGCTTATGGAGACATGGATAATATCCGTACAGCCATGAATCTCGGCGCCTTTGATTTCATTACAAAGCCAGTTGACTTTCAAGACCTGGAAATCACCATTGAGAAAACTATCGAGTCCATCAAACAAATCAAGGCAACTCTCAAAACCATGAAGGAAAATAATATCCTGAAAATGTATGTGGATGAGACGGTCTTAAACTTCATGGGCAATAGAGAGTTAGGAATGGGCTTGGATGATAATGAAACACTGGAAGCAGCTGTGGCATTTATAGACCTATGTGGATTTACAGCTATTAGTGAAACAGAAGAACCCAATATAGTTGTAGGCCAGTTAAATGCTTACTTTGATATGATGGTGAGAGAAATCATTGCCGAAAAAGGGATTATTGACAAATTCATTGGTGATGCAGTAATGGCAGTTTTTAAAGGTGAGGACTATGCCAAAAGAGCGCTCCGAGCTAGTATTGCAATAAGGGATAAGATGAATGCGATGCCTGTGTTCTCAGAAAAATCAGGATTCAAACCCAAAGTCTCAATAGGAATTAACAATGGGGAAATGGTCTCTGGAAATATTGGATCATTGTCATTAAAAAGACTAGATTATACCGTGATCGGAGATACAGTCAACGTGGCATCCCGATTACAATCCAAGGCAAACCCAGGTCAAATCTTAATATTGGAAAAATATCAGGAAGAAGTGGCTAACGATTTTAATATCACAAAAATTGGCGAAATGATTTTGAAAAATAAAGCCAAGCCTGTCATGGTTTATGAGGTTATTTCCTGATTTAACAAGCCTATCACCAACCTTATTTTTTTAAAGTAACCTGTATTTTTTCCTAAAAAAATGGTCGAAATCGATCTATTTTAAGCTTTGAACAGCATTTTTATTCTGTAAAAGGAAAATTTAACGTAGTTTATTTACCCAATAATAAAGTCGTATGAAAAAACTTATCCAACCAGCAGTTTTGCTTGCATTGGGAGCTAGTTTCAGTTTTGCTGCAATGGTTCCAATGCAAGAAAAAGAGCTCCTTCCTTTGGATGAAAAAGCTTATCACCTAGCTGACTCCACCAAGAAAGACTCTATTGTTTCTCCAAAATTCAAAGATCTCCCTTTAAAGCCTGAAAGAGAAATAAAATTCAACACCTCACAGGGAACTTGGATGAGTGTAGATGTCAGTCCAGATGGAAAATCACTGGCCTTTGATTTATTAGGAGATATCTATACCATTCCAATTGAAGGAGGTAAAGCGAGCCCAATCACCACTGGGATGGCTTATGAAACGCACCCAAGGTATTCTCCCGATGGCACAAAGATCTTATTCACTTCTGATCGTGCCGGTAGTGACAACCTTTGGTACATAGATATGGACAAAAAAGACACAGTCCAGATCACAAAAGATAAAAATGGGGACGTTCCCGGAGCAGATTGGACTCCCGACAGTGAATACATTGTCGTAGCAAAAGGTAGAAGAATTACCAAACTATGGATGTACCATAAAGATGGTGGTGGAGGAATCCAACTCAATGAAAATCCGGGTAGCATCAAAACCATTGATCCATTTGTAAGCCCAGATGGCAAAAAGGTCTATTTCTCACAAAGATCTGGTTCATGGAATTACAATGCCTTGCTTCCACAATACCAGATTGGAACTTACGATTTTGATAAAGGAGAACTGAATACGATCACCTCAAGATATGGCTCGGCATTTACCCCAACGCTCAGCGACGATGGAAAATGGATGGTATATGGCAGCAGATGGGAAGAAAAAACCGGTCTCGTTTTAAGAAATATAGAAAGCGGGGAAGAGAAGTGGCTTGCCTATCCAGTGCAAAGAGATGAACAGGAGTCCATTGCTCCTCAAGGAGTATTACCAGCCATGGCTTTCACCCCAGATAGCAAAAATGTGATCACTTCCTATGGTGGTAAAATCTGGAAAATTGCGGTAGATGGAGGAACGCCTACCGAGATTCCTTTCGAGGTAGACGTAAATCTGGCCATGGGACCTCGGTTATATTTTAATTATGAAATCAAAGATACCACAGCTGCTCGAGCTACACAGATTCGAGATGCGGCTCCTTCTCCGGACGGTAAGAAATTAGCATTCACTGCATTGAACAGACTTTATGTAATGGATTATCCAGAAGGGGAGCCAAGGAGAGTTACTGACAATGATTTTACAGAGGCTATGCCTACTTGGAGTCCTGATGGATCTCAACTGGCTTTTGTTGGCTGGGATGAATCAGAGGGTGGTCAATTGTTCAAAGCCTCTCTAGGCAATACCAATACTGTGACAAAATTAAGTAGTGAGAAAGCACTGTATATGCAGCCCGCATGGGGACCCAATAATAGAATTGCTGTTTTTAAAGCTTCTAACCAAGTAATGAAAGATGCAGAGGGGCCAGGCATTAATGGTTCTGAAGCAGAATTGGTTTGGATACCGGCAAATGGTGGGGAGTTTAGAAAAATCATGGAAGCAGGAAATCATGGAAATGTTCATTTTACCAAAGACACTTCTAGGGTATTTTTAAATGGTCCTGGAGGAACATTGCTAAGTGTTAGATGGGATGGAACTGATGAAAAGGAATATGCTAAAATCACAGGGATTACTCCTTTTGGATCGGTGGCAGAATCTCATGATAGCCACGATCACACAACAAACCCAGAAGAAGCAACTGACATTCGATATGTAATGGGTTTGCCAATGTCAAATGCAGATGCGGTGAATTACTGCATGCTTCCAGAAGGAGCAAGTGCACAGGAACCACAGATGAGACCAAGTAGTGCTAGTACTATATTGATGGCTCCAGAAGGTGATTTGGCTGTTGCACAAGTGAATAACAACATTTATGTAGTCCAAATCCCTAAAGTTGGTAAGACACCAAGTATCAATGTAGGCAACCCAGAATCAAGCAATTTCCCTTCACGTCAGTTAACTGAAATCGGCGGAGAATGGCCAGCTTGGGAAGCAGATGGCAAGAAAGTGCATTGGTCTTTGGGAAATGGTCATTGGGTATATGATATCGACAGAGCTGTCACTGTAGAAGATTCAGTAAAAGCAGCTAAAAAAGCAGAAATGATGGCTGCTGCAGACTCCGTTGCTGCTTTAAAAGCGTTAGGACCTGAAGCTGTAAAAGCAGCTGATTCAGTAGCCAAAGCCAAAAAAGAGGCCTTGGCAGAGATACTGAAAAACGACAAGGAAAAAGCAAAAGCAGATAGTATTTATAAAGCTGATAAAAAGGCAAAGGAAACTTATAAACCCATAGAAAATCAAGTTTCTGTTTACTATACCAAAGACATCCCACAAGGCTCTGTACTCCTATCAAATGCCAGAATTGTATCAATGAAAGGAGATGAGGTCATTGAAAATGGGGATATTCTGATCGAAAATAATCGGATCAAAGCTGTTGGCGCCTCCGGCACTTTAGATGCTGGCAAAGCTCAAGTCATGGATATGTCTGGCAAAACTATTACTCCGGGTTTTATTGATACCCATGCACATATGTGGCCTACCTGGGGATTGCATAAAAACACAGTTTGGATTTATGCGGCCAACTTAGCTTATGGAGTCACCACCACCCGAGATCCTCAAACCGCTACTACCGATGTATTGACCTATGGTGATATGGTGGATGCCGGCATGGTACCAGGCCCAAGAGTATACAGCACTGGTCCAGGTGTTGGTTATTGGATGTACAATCTGAAATCTCTGGATCAAACCAAAAATGTACTGAAGCAATACAGCAAGTATTACAATACCCAGTATATCAAAATGTACTTGGTGGGTAACAGACAGCATAGACAATGGGTGATTATGGCTGCCAAAGAACAAGAATTGATGCCCACTACAGAAGGAGGTTTGGACTTCAAACTGAATATGACCCAGTTGATCGATGGTTATCCAGGACATGAACATTCCATTCCGATCCATCCATTGTATCAGGATGTAACCAAAACCATTGCAGAAAGTAAAATGGCTGTTACTCCTACCCTTTTGGTAGCTTATGGTGGACCTTGGGCAGAGAATTATTACTATACGACCGAAAGCCCACTGCATGATCCAAAGCTGAATCGGTTCACGCCTTACGAGGAACTCAATGCCAAAGCCAGAAGAAGAGCCGGTAGCTTGGGGGGTTGGTTTGCTCCGGAAGATCATGTATTTATGAAGCATGCAGAAGGTATCAAGTCAATTTTTGAGCAAGGTGGCTTGGCAGGAGTAGGTTCGCATGGACAGCTGCAGGGATTAGGTTATCACTGGGAACTTTGGTCTGTGGCAAGCGGCGGAATGGAAGCCCATGACGCTTTGAAAGTAGCGACAATTTCCGGTGCCGAAGCTTTGGGATTGGATAAGGAATTGGGAAGTATCGAAGTGGGCAAACTAGCCGACTTGGTGATTATGGACAGCAATCCTTTGGAGAATATCCGAAACACCAATACCATTACCCATGTGGTGAAAAACGGAAGAATTTACGATGGCAACACCTTGGATGAAGTCTATCCTACCCCGAGAAAAATGGATGTCACTCCTTGGACCAAGGTTGCTCCGATACCGAATACCAGTTTGAAGTAAGATTTACTTTAATCAAATAGAAATCCCTCAGAGCGATTGCTCTGAGGGATTTTTTTTACAAAAACTTAAATATCTGCCTCTAATTAAAATAGTTAGAGATCACTAGAAAGGATCGACAATATTTTTAATTTGTTTCATCAACTCCCAAATCTACAATGGATACATGTGATATAAACACAAGCCACAGACAGCACTTAGGTTTACACAAACCATTTTCAAAAAATTGAACCCAACCGATATGAACAAAAGAATTCTGACTTCATTAAGTTTAGTTTTTGCTTTCAATTCAATTTTCGCACAAACGAATGAAGAAAAATATGCGAAGGATGTGAAATCAATAGATGCAATTATAAATGCATATTACGATGTCGTTTCAGGGTCAAGTAGTGAGCCTTGGGAATTTGAAAGAGATAAATATATTCATTCAGAAAATGCTGTAATCACAAGACTGGACGAAAACGGAAAAGCGGAATCCCGTACTCTAGAAGCGGAATATATCCCAATCGGATTATCACCGAAAGAGAATTTTTATGAAAAGGAACTTAAAAGAATAGTCAGCAAATATGGAAATATTGCACAAGTTTGGAGTGCTTTTGAAATACGTACAGACCCCGAAACGGAATCTAATATTAGAGGACTTAATAGCGTACAACTTCATTTCGAAAATGGAAGATGGTGGATCGATAGTTGGACTTGTGAAATGGAATCCGAAAAAAGTTCTGTGGTGACTGAATTTCTATCAAATTAGTAAAAATTTTACTGACTATGTCTAATTGAAGTTAAGGCGGATTCGACTGTATCCGGATCCACTCGGAATTGCTTGAGTCAGTTCTAAACCGAAAATCATTAACTTCTAGTCTTTGCCAGACGGTTAATAGAGACCGTTTAACTCCTTATCAAGTTTTTCTTAAAATGATACAGAAATCAAAAAAAACATATGTTGAATTGGACGAAACTCTTAATTTTGTACTTTCTAAATCCTAAAGGACTTTTTTTACGGATTGACATAAACCCATAGACCGAGGAACATTTACAAACATTTTTTTTTGACCATTTCTATTAGTAATCATGGAAGAATTTATACAATACCTAGGAAATAGAGTTTTTGTCAAGCCAGATTTATTGTTTTATGAGCCAGAAATTATTCATGAAGCATTAGAGCTAACTTTGAAAGATGTTAATTATCATTTTGATCATGTTTCCATGGAAGACTTGGTTAAAAGAATCATTAACAATCAAAATGAATTAGCCATTTTCTTATATCGTTTTGGAAGTACTATTCACAGCATAGATAGTTCTAGCAAATCGCTCAATGCCATTCATTTTTTAATGAAAGATCTGTGTTCTTGTGAAATTTACTACTCGAATCAAATAGGTGAAGGATTCTATATTGTTCATGGAACCGGGACCGTGATAGGTTCAAGGAATAAAATCGGTAAGGGTTTTAAAATTTACCAAAATTGCACCATTGGTCACCGTAACGAAACTGCGAAAGGAAATATCATTAATGATGATGTGATTTGCTATGCTGGTGTAAAAATTATAGGTGAGAATGTGATTGGAAAAAATGCTATTATTGGAGCCAATACGGTTGTAACAAAAAACATCCCTAATCATAAGGTTGTCTATGGAAACCCTCTGAATATAAAGGATTTAGAAAAGGAAACTAACCTAGTATAAGTATCTTTAATCTTTCTCATAAATCAAATTGTTTTAATAGAATATACTATTGATTCTTAGTCCTATTTAGGGCTCGGATGAATATCTTACACTTTTATCCTGGACTTTGTGGGTACTAAAACACACTCTTTATTAAGTGAAAGGGTAAAAAATCCTATATATTTCAAAAAATAGTATCATCCATGACCTTGAAATCTGAAGAAATTCGTCAAAGATATTTAGACTATGCCTTGTATAATTTATGGGCGAATAAAAGATTAATAAGCACTTTATCAGAACAAGATGAAGCATTACTTTCTGAAGAATTAATCGGGAGTTTTCCTAGCATAAGAAAGACTGTATTGCATATTTGGTTTGCAGAAACAGGTTGGCTTTCAAGACTTAATAATAAGGGTTGGGATGTCAAAAAAGTAGATGAGTTTTCTGGATCAAATTCAGATCTTTTTAGGGAATGGAATATTACCTCAGAGGATTTCAAAGATTTTACAAGCAAAGCAGATTTAGAAGAGGAAATTCAATTTGAACACAAAAATGAAAAGTTTTCAATACCTGCTCGTGAAATAATTCAAACAGTACTTAATCATGGTACTTATCATAGGGGTCAACTAGTGATGATGATGCGTCAATTGGGAATTTCCAAAATACCTCAAACAGACTATATTGAATGGGTTAGAGAAAAAGCCAGGGGTAATATTAAATAGAAATAAAAAAGCATCATTTAAGTTACTGGAGCGTACCCCTTGTTTTTTTGCTCACCACTACCCAATCATTTAAAAAAATAGGCTTCCAAAATTTGGGATAAAAAGCCTGCAAAATATGATTCAGATTTTTCTTGAACTCGCTTGTGACATTCAAAATGTCAATGCCAATAGTGACTTGTCGGCTGTCATATAAAACCATGCTTTATCGACTAACATAAAAGACTAATCCTACAATAACGGATTTTAAACTGTTCTTTTACTCGATAAAATAAATCGCATGAAGCTTTATACTTACCTAACATGTATTGCTATTCTTTTGCTTTCTAACTGTACTGAAATACCTAGAGATTTATTGAAGCAAGTCGAATTAGACTTATTAAGTCAAGACTATATCAGTTATAAGCAATATGCTTACTACCCAAATCCAGTTGGGAAAATTGATACCATTGAAGCGTCCACAATTTTCAGAAAAAATAAAGACAGCTTCTTTGGCTATGATTTTATTTTAAATAAAAAACACTCCAATATGATCTATATCGATGAGGATCTTAAATCGGTAAATCATAGAAACGAAAAAGTAGTCCTATTTAAAAAAAATGAGCCTAAGGTTGTAATCAATTACATCAACCATACCAATGACATTGAGTATTCACCAATTACTTTGTTAAGAAAAAAGGACTGGGAATTGGTCAAGGATACATTACTAAACGGGCAAAATCTAAAAAACTATTTTAGAATAGAAACCGATACAGTTATTGATGGAAATACGGTTTATACAGAGCAACACATCTTTTTAAATCCTGCTTCCAAACAATTGGATCGATGGGAAAGGAGAAATTACTATAATGGAGAATTATCTCAAAAGGTAATTTACGAGTATTCAGATTACAATTTTGAACTGACAAAATCTGAATTCTCTTATGAGTTTCCTGAAAACTACACTTCCTCCTTTTACGGGCAAAATAAAGATGTAAACTTGCTGAAGGTAGGTGAAAAAGCCCCCCTATTTACTGAGAAGGACCTCCAAAATAAGCCTTTGAACTTGGCTGATTATCGTGGAAAAAAAGTTTTACTCAACTTTTCAAGTGTGGGTTGTAGTTATTGCCACGAAGCAATCATGCACATCAATCAAGAAAAATTTCAGCTTTCAGAAGATATTGCAGCGTTTTATATTGCTCCTTTTGACGAGCAGCAAGAACTAGTTGAATATTTTGATGAGGTAAAAGCTCCTTTTGCTGTCATCCCAAATGCGAAAAAGCTTGGGGAAATATACGGAGTGACTAGTACTCCGACCTTTTTTCTCATCGATGAAAAAGGAATTATCGAAAAAGTCATAATTGGTAATGACCGAGAATTCTTAGATAGTTTGAAGGTAAACGGATAACTTTTTGAAGAAATTAAAAATTAAATAATAAAGATAAAAGCCGACCCATGGGATCGGCTTTTCATTTTATAACATTAATAAAATTTTGTTACAGAACTGCTTTTATTGCAGTGGACAAAGGAGTGGTTTTCCTTCCTATAAGCGCCGAAAGTGTGTTTCTCTCGTCATATAAATCTCCTTTGGAAGCAGAAACATCCCAACTCGCTAATCCATCTGCCAAGGCCTCCGGTAATCCTATGGATTTCAAAATCTTACTGTATTCTTGTTCTGGAAGGTCTTGGTAAGGAATATCTTTCCCCGTTTGCTTAGATAGTTCAGCGGCCAAATCGCCTAAGGTATAAGATTCGTCACCTGAAAGTTCGTACACCTTACCTGATTGGTTTTCACTTGTTAATACTACAGCTGCAGCTTCGGCAAAATCCTGTCGTGTGGCAGAAGAGATTCTACCATATCCAGCACTTCCTATAAAAGCACCTGCTTGTACAGCTCCTGGAATCGAAGCAGTATAATTTTCGGTGTACCATCCATTTCTAAGAATCGTAAAAGGAATTCCTGATTCTTTCAGCAAATTCTCAGTGATCAAATGCTCTCCAGCAAGATTGATAGAGGTAGTATCTGCTTTTAAAATACTAGTATAAACTATCCACTTTACGCCAGCTTCTTTGGCGGATTTAATTACATTTTCATGCTGTATGCCTCTTCTCCCAATCTCATTACTAGAAATCAGCAAAAGACTATCTATTCCTTTCAAGGCTTCTACCAAGTTCTCAGGTTTTTCGTAATCAAACGCCTTGGCTTCAATTCCCTCCACTTTTTCTGGAGTACGAACAAGAGCAACCAGGTTGGCCGCATTTGTTCTTTTTTTCAATTCCTCTACTACTAAGGTTCCTAGTTGTCCGGTGGCTCCGGTGATTCCAATTTTCATAATCTTAAATTTAATTTGTAATAGATTTTGTTACATATTGATGCAAAAAAATATCAGCTGAATTTTTTCACGAAATTTTCTAAAGTTTTACCATGCAGCTCATCGATCACAGAATTATCTATTTCTGAAAATAAACTGCCCAGCTTTTGATTGATGTTTTTACCAATGGGACATAGCACATTAGGTTTCAAATTTTTCTTTCCAAGCACATCTGAATTCTTCACCGCAAGATAAATTTCATCTAGTCTTATATCACTACTTCGCTTGGCTAGCTTACTACCTCCTACTTTCCCTTTTCTACTTTCCACAAGTCCTGCTTTCGTTAAAACGCCAATTTCCTTCCTTACCATCACAGGATTGATATTGATACTGCCTGCGATCCAATCCGAACTCATCCATTCCTCTTCACTATCTGCGAGAAGGGTTAATATATGAATAGCTGTTGCGAATCTTGTGTTGTTCATTAGACTCCAAAGGTAATGAAAATCTTTATTGTAACATATTTTATTACAATAAAGATCGAGTTATTTTTTATCTCCCCCCAGCCTATACGCCTAAGAATTCCTAATCAAAGCAAATAAAGCGGGAATGATAAATCGAGTGATGTATTGTTTGCACTCTATGTATTAGCCTCAAAGCCTTTAGAGGAGTATCGAAACCTTGGATTCTTTTGAGTTTATTTTGGAAGTAGATAAGCTGAAAATATTTTTTGAAAATGCTGTAGAATATTTTGAATTAAATTATTCGATGGCAATTCAAAACCAGTTAACCTAAATCAACTAAATCTTGCGAAATAGTAATAATATTCTCTTGGAAATATTTTAATTAGAAGCCAAAATAAAACTCCTTTAACTTTAGGTAGTAATTCTTACACACCCAAAAGCATGAGTAAAAACATTTTATTCCTCATTTTTTTCTTATCTGTAATCCAAACAATCAAAGCTCAAGAGCTAAGTGGAACATGGCGAATGGCCTATCAGAGATCCATTAAAACTTTTAATTCATTAAAGAATCCTAAGGATAAAAGTCAAACCTACGAAGCATTTTCACTTGGAAACGCCATTTTTGAATTTAATAATGATGAAGTAACAATCCACAACTTCATTAACAGGGCTAAAAAATTAAAAATCAAGAACGGAAATCAGATTAATTTCCAAAGGACAAACCTGAACCTTGTATCAACCAATCAAGACAGCATAGTTTTTAGAATCAATGATAATATTGAAAATTATATCACACTGATTCCTTATCAACCAGCTTATTCCCAACTGAGAAATGATGATTTTACGAAAACTCAATGGAAAGTAACTTGTGAAAATAATCTCCAAAATCCATTAATATTTCATTTTTTGAATTCCTCTAGTTTAATCATCACTCATAATGGAAAGTGGCATGGATATGCAAGTTTTTCAGACTGGAAGATTCGTAAAAGTGGTCAATATTCTGTCCTTCAAGTAAGTAACCAAGAAAATCTAGATGAATATATTTTCTATCCTTTGGCAAAAATGGGAGAAATTATTTTGGCAAATACTTCTCATCTTAAAAACTCGAAATTTCCAACTCTCAGTGAAATAGAAATAGTTAAAACAGGTTTTCCAACGTCAGAAGAGCTTTCAGAAATAAAAAGCAGATTGACTGGAAGATGGACTTTCAAAGAGTTCTCCAATCCTGGTGAATTGGGCCCTATAGATTCCTTAATCAATCTCAATTTTTCTATTAATTTGATGGAATCAGGAACGTATTCTTTGGAAAACAAAATTGAATCAATAGTCAAGGGTAGAAACTCTGATTTTGTTCAGAATCAAGATGGAAAATGGGTTTTGAGTGTAACTGGAACCTATTTTATGATGCTCCCAGAAAATAGCTGGAGGCAATATGTATTAATCCATGAACTCACTGAAGATTTTTTAACTATCGACTTAAAGTATGATTTTGAAGACCACTCCAATTTATCAACCAGAATAATCATGAAAAGATCAGATTGATCTTCTTCATTCAAAAGACTTAATAAAAAACAATTGAAAGTTTATCGTTTCGCCAACTCCTTTTTATTTCACAATCTTTCTTGGAATTGCTGAAGGAAGCCGGCTAAGCATTTCATTATTCAAAAGCTGAGTCACTTGCGTAAATGAACTGATATTGATGGTATTGTTTTTTTGCCTTCCTACCAATACCACTTCTTCTCCCAATTCAACTCCTGGGATATTGGTGACATCCACCATAAACAAGTTCATATTTATTAGGCCTACAATCGGCACTTTCTTTCCTTTAATCAATACATGGCCTCGGTTAGACTGCGCTCTAGGATAGCCATTGGAATAACCCAGTGGCATCACAGCCACCTTCATGTCCTGAACAGCCTGAAAGGAGGTTCCATAGCCTATAAACTCCCCTTCATCTACATCACGAATATCCATGACATCTGTTTTCCAGGTAAAAATTCGTTTAAGTGCTCCGTCTGATTGCTTCCCAATTTCCTGCAGATGCATGTAATAAATATCAGGGCTCGGCCAAAATCCATATTGAGCAACCCCGATTCTGACCATGTCATAAACGGTATCTTTATAAGCCAAAGCTGCTGCCGAGCAGGCGATATGCCTTACCTCAGGCATCATACCTTTTTGCTTACATTTCTTTAAGAAGTTCTTATACCGATCATGTTGTTTATTGATCTTAAACTGATTAGAAATGTTTTCTGCCCCACCAAAATGGGTACAAAGCCCTTTGAAAATAATATCCTCCGAATGCTTCTTGAGAAAATTAAGGGTGGGCAAAAACTCTTTATCAGTGAGTCCTGTTCGATTTGCTCCAGTCTCTACCTCTATATGAACCTTGGCTTTCTTTCCAAGTTTTTGTGCTGACTTCAACACCAAAGGCAGCCTGGCATAATTGAACACATAAAATTCAATCCCGTTTTCTACTGCCCAATCAATATCCTCATCATAAAGAATCCCCATGATCATCACCTCACTATTCTCAGATTTGGCATCCATCACTTCTTCTGCTTCAAACGCAGAAGCTGTGGCAAAATGACTTACCCCAGCTTTTTCAGCCATTTTCACAAACTCAGTGATCCCATGACCATAGGCATTGGCTTTCACCACAGAAGAGATTCGTACTCCCTTTCCTATTTTCTTTTTTATGAAGTTTATATTGGTCGTCAATGAAGATTGACTTAATTCTATTCGGGATGAGTGCCTTACCATAATTTAGTTTGTTGATTCCAGATATACGATTTACCCCAACTCTCTCTAGCCAGCTTTTCTACTCTTTCTACTTCCTCTGTAGGAACTTTATCCAATCCATTTTTCACATCAAGTGGACTGTAATGAAAGGCATAGACTCTTGCTGCAAACTGGTAAAATGGAAGAGAAGACTCTCCTTGTTTTTCACCATTTCCATGCACAGAAGGCCAAATGTCCTGACCCCAGTCTTGCCTACCTTCATTGTTTGGATTAAGAAAATAAGCTCTTATTTCACCACTTGGGCTTTCTTCTACTCGCAATAAGGAAATGGCATGAAAACCGATCATGTCTCCTTTATTGCTTGTGATGAATATGCCAACAGGGTTTGGGTAAACCATTTGTTGATTTCCATTAAAATCGGGATAAAACGATGCGTAAAATATCCTTACGTAGCCTGGAAAATCCATGATAGAATTACTCATGTAATCATAACATGAAGCAAAACCCACTTGAATCCACTGTCCATACATGGCTGGATTTACCCACTTATGTGGATCATCCAATCGCCCTGTAGAAAGTTTCATCATTTCATTATAGATTTTGTCTAGATGAGGAACAAGAACTACAGATACCACATCCAGATTATAATCCATTTGATCTAGAAGCCCTTTGGTCAGATGGTTTGAAATCAGGTTTTGATTTTCAAACCTCATGATCAAGTTATTCTGAGTGGTGACCGTAATGATCATATCAATCAACTTAGCAGGGGAATGCTGACTCCACATACTAATTCCACGGGCAGATTGACAAGTTGGGTTATTGCCTTGTCCCACTCCAAGAGGCTGTCCCAAGACTTTGATGGTTCCTCCAATCAGATACTGCAAGGCTGTTACCTCTCGGTCAGGTGCCTTTAAGGATTTCAAAATCCTTTTTTCCACTTGATGGTTTACTTTGATCCTGCGCAAATTTTCCAACCCCACTCGAACAGCCCTTCTAGAAAACAAATTCTTTCCAAGCATTCTCGCCAAACCATAAATACATTGGCAATTATCCCAGCTGACAGTTTCTAAAATTAATGTAGAAACCAGTTCATGGAATTTTTCCCATTCCGCAATTCCCCGATCATTTAAATCAAGGCAGATCGGAACCAGATTAGAATTGCTATGAAGAATATGCCTCAATAAAATGGCATGGTATCCACTGACAAGACCCGTGGCATTCATATGCTCACCCATCTCATGGGCTTCAGAAGCAAGTGTTGTTTCATCAGCAGCTTTTAAAAACCTCAAATAGTTCTCCTTTCCCTCATGTTGGATAGATCCTTGAGAAGGAGCGTAAAGTGCGTTGATGTACACCCGAATTACTTGGTCATTTTCTGAATCTCCAGAGGTATCAAACCTCCGGTTGACTAAGCTGATTAATTCACGTGCCTTTTGAGTCCTGATGGGCCTTTGTTCACAAATCAGCCTGACTTCATCCACCAATTTTTCATAAACTCCGGTCAGGGTCAACTCAGACATGATAAACCCAAATAGATTGAAAGCCTTTTTCAACTCTCTTTCAGGCATTTTCATGCGTGTTTCCTCACTTGGCTCACGCAAAGCAAATTCCAAATTATGAACGATCACTTCTTCCAAAAAGCTTTGAGCATCCTCCGTCGACAAGGCCTCATGATGGGCTTCTCCTTTGGCATACCGCAGCATCCTAAGTTCAGATAGTGTCTCAAAACTGGAGGAAGGATGGCCATGCTTCAGCGTACCTTTCACCAAATAGGGAACAAGTTTATCTGGGTCACTCCAAGAAGTACCCTTAAAAAAACCTGCTTGATCCAGCTCAGAGCTTTTGCTATATAAATAAGCCAGACCACTACGGGTCAGGCTTAATATATCAATATGGCTGGCTAATTTGGTCGCTTTTTCCTGTTTGGTCAGTGCTCCTGAGTCTATAAACTCCTGAAGGCTTTGGTCGAAATTATTAAATACCTTATCGGTCGTTAATCCCATTTATTGAATTAATGTTTATACGTAAAAATCTTCCTCTTCATAATGCTTCAGCAGCTCGGTCATCCGGTCTGGATCTTCTCCTCGGAAATTGATCGTTCCAAAGTGATTACCAAAACCATCCCGGTCTGAACTTAACTTTTGTCCTTCTAGAGGTGCCACAAGTGTATGTTCTACAAAATAGGGTTCTTCATTTAGGCTTTCAGGAATTTCCAATTTAGAGAATTGACGTTTCCTTGGGTAAATCATCACGTTTCCATGATAGTTTTTTGGCTTAAAATCTTTTGCTGGGAAGATTTCATCTAGCTCTTCTTCTGTGATATTTGGGTCATGGCATATCACAAATGCTGCTAGCGCATCAAACTCATAGGATTTTGAGCAAAGCTCTAGAATATGCCCTCCAGGAATTCTACAGGCTGTTTCACCAAAATTCAGCTCATCATTTTCAGTCAAAAACCACTCTGGGTGTACCATTCCATATTCAATTCCGAAGATGTCCACCATCTTTTGAACTTCCTTATGGATAAGGTCTCGCTTGCTTTCCAAATATCTACCTTCTGGAATAAAATTAGAATAACCCAATTTCACGTACTCTGTTATGTTCAGGAACCTTATTTTTCCTTTGTTAATGAAGGCTTCACAGGAAAACTCTCTACCTGGTAAATGACTCTCCGCCAAGCAAGGGAAATCTCCCTCTTCACATTTTTCATCTACATCACTCATTGAGCGTAATAACCTATGACCTACAGTTCCCGCTGAGGCAAAGGGCTTGATATGTACCCAGCTATCTTCTTCTCCATCTAGCTGAAGGTTTGCTTGGTTAAGTCGTTTCATAAAGGCTTTAACACCCTCTTTGTTATAAACTTCCTCAAATAGACCTACACGTAAACCACCGATTAAAGCTTTCCGCTTCATCATAGCCTTATTTCTGAATAAAAATGCTCTATTCAAAACACGTGGATCTCCTCTATAAATGGAATTTAAAGCTCCTGCCCATTCCACAGTCTCCTCATATAAAGGAACTGCTACATCTGCATCAAAAGCTTTCAGTTTTTCATATAGGTTGATGGAATTGGAGGTATCACTCCATTCGTCCAATTGATAGGAAACAAAAGGAATATTATTTTCAGCTGCATAAGGCTCAAAATCTGGAAAAGAAACTACGACGAAAGGCCTTCCGGTTTTTTGCATACTTTCTATTACGGGCAAACTCCAGCCGATCAATGCGAAACATTTAGCCATTTTTTTTCTGGTTTAAAGTGAAAAAACTAATTAATAAAATGATCCCTCGAGCAACACGAAGTGTTAAGATGAATTGGACTGATTAGTCATTTAGAACGAGGAATACTCTTATACAAGGGTTCTTATCGAAGCATCGTTCCATAAATTTTCAATTACCTTACAGAGTACAGTTCTTTCTTAGAATAATGTAAAAAACACCTAGTTTATGCCTCAATTACTTGTATGCATTCAAAAACTAATTTCAATTTAAAAGAAAAAATGAGTCATAATCTCGAGTTTGAACACTGCATTTTAAATAATTGATAATCATCGTTTTTTATGTATTTTAAGTCTCAAATCATCCTGCATATGGCTTCTTATACATTAGATATCAACAATCAAAAATATCCAGTGGAGGTAGAGGAAGGGACTTCTTTGCTCTGGGTAATCAGAGAACACCTTGGTCTGACTGGGACCAAATATGGATGTGGAATTGCACAATGCGGAGCCTGTACCATCCACGTTGATGGAAATCCGATGAAAGCCTGTGTTTTACCGGTAAATAACTTCGCAAACGGAGAAAAAATAACAACCATTGAAGGCTTATCTGAAAATGGAGACCATCCGGTTCAAAAGGCATGGATTGAAGCTCAAGCTCCTCAATGTGGATATTGTCATTCTGGTCAAATCATGCAGGCTGTAAACTTGCTGGAAAATAACCCTAACCCAAGCAGAGAGGAGATCAAAGAACACATGAATGGTAATTTATGCCGCTGTGGGACCTACCTACGAATCATTAAAGCCATTGAATTGGCTGCCCAAAACAAATAATCTGAACCATGAAGAAAGATATCTCCAAAATAGCGACTATCAACCGTAGGGAATTTTTAAAATCCTCCGGTGGAATTGCTCTTTTCATTGGTGCCTCGGGTTTATTTCCAGTCATGGTTTCCTGTACCGATCAAAAGAAGCTAAAAGAACAATTTGAAAAGCATTCAGTCTCTGCCTGGGTTCAGTTAACAGAAGATGGAGGCCTGACAATCTATAATCCTGCTGCAGAGATGGGGCAAGGTTCCATGACTTCCCTGCCTTTGATTTTCGCAGAGGAAATGGATGCCGACTGGTCCAAAGTAAAGGTAGAATTCTCTCCTCAGGAATCTGATATTTATGGTTCTCCCGGTTGGTCCCCAGATAGCAAGCTAATGTTTACCGTCGGAAGCAGAACCACCAATAGCTACTTTACCACCATGCGTAAAGCAGGTGCACAAGCACGATATATTTTACTTCACTCAGCAGCCAAACATTGGGAGCTGCCTATTTCTGAGTTGAAGACCTCAAAAAGTGTTATTACTCATGAAGCTTCAGGCAATGAAATCAGCTATGGAGAATTGATTCCCTATTTAACTACCCCTGAGAGTTTTCCGGATTTTACCGAGAAGGAAATCAAAAAGGTTTCCGATTTTAATCTAATAGGCCAGGATGTTCCCCGCACAGAAATCCCTGCAAAAGTAGATGGAACGGCACAATTTGCCATCGATGTCCGCCTTCCCGATATGGTTTATGGCGTCTTGGAAAGGGGAAAAAGACATGGTGCAAAGCCCACTTTACTCAACGAATCAGAAATTTTAGAACAGCCTGGAATTATCAAAATTGTACCCTTTGATTATGCCATTGGGCTCATAGCCCAAACTTTAGAACAGGCATTATTGGCCAAAAATTTATTGAAAATAGAGTGGAGCGAATCGGCTTCTTCTGGGTTTAACTCAGATGAAATTTATTCAGAATATGAAAAAGTAGCCGAAGGGACCAAAAATGGAGAAGTCATTGTTGACGAAGGTGATGTAAATAATGCGAGGCAGAATTCTTCCAAAACCTATTCTTGCGATTTTAAGAACGACTATGTGTACCATGCGCAGCTGGAACCTTTGAATGCAGTTATTCAAGTTTCGAAGGATTTGCAAAAAGCAGAAGTATGGGTTGGTAGCCAGCAAGGAGCGGACACCAAATTGGGAGTCCCAAGAATCTTAGGTGTTCCACCCGAAAATGTAAACGTTCATTTACAATACCTTGGTGGCGGATTTGGGAGAAGAAGCTTGAGTGATTTTGTTGAAGAATGTGCCATTCTGGCAAAAGAAATGGCTCCCAAACCAGTAAAACTTATATGGACACGGGAAGATGACCTTCGATATGGTACTTTCCGTCCTATGTCCCTCCAGCGAGTGAAAGCAAGCATCGACTCCAAGGGAGAAATCAACAGCTTTTCCCATACAGTTGTGGGTGATGGAGGAAATTTGGTTGCCAGCGGAATACGTAATAGCCATTATGCCATCCCCAATCAATTTGCTGATTGGCGTGAAACCACTCATGGTGTACGATTAAAGCACTGGAGATCTGTGGGTCATGGAGCGAATAAATTTGCCATAGAAAGCATGTTGGACCAAGTTGCTTTAGATCAAAATATAGATCCCGTGGCACTTAGGAGAAAGTTAATGAGCGATTCACCAAGAGCATTAGCCACCCTAGAGAAAGCAGTGGAAATGTCTCATTGGGCAGGGGCAAGTCCGGAAGGCAGAGCCAAAGGAATCTCTTTTGTAGAGCATGGTTCTCTTGGAACCGGCATCTGTGAAATTTCTCTCGATAGAACTACTGGTAAAATTAAAGTTCACCGTTTTTGGATCGCCTTGGATGCTGGAATTATCGTTCAGCCAGATAATGTAAAAGCACAAATGGAAGGAGGGATCATGATGGGTATGAGCAGTGCACTACAAGAAAGAATAAGCATTGTGAATGGAGAAGTCCAACAATCCAATTTCAATGACTACTCTCTTTTACGAATGGAAGATTGCCCAGATAGCATTGAAATAGCTTTGATTGATTCAGAAGAACACCCAGAAGGGGTTGGTGAAACATCTACTCCTATGGTAGCCGGAGCAATTTCAAATGCCTTCCTCAAATTAACTGGAAAACCCCTGACTCATATTCCATTTACCCCAGAGCGTGTTCTGGAAGCATTAAATAGCTAAACTACTTTTTTGTAAGTGACTATTATTGAATTATTTGATTGAAATTGTTACATGAAAAGGAAAGATTTTATTAAGACAACTTCTCTGGCCATGGCAGGAGGATTTTTGTCACCCTTTTTGGCTTGCACCCCAAAAGAAACTAGCAAGGAAGAATTTCAGGAAATCATTCGGAAAAATTGGGCCGGGAATTATACTTACCAAGCAAAAACCCTTTTAGAACCCCAGTCTGTTGAAGAACTTCAGGAAATTGTCCGAAAACAAGGGAAACAAAAAGCATTGGGCTCCAAACATTGCTTCAATAATATTGCAGATAGTCCGGAAAGTCAGATCTCCACAAAAAACCTAAATAAGTGGATCAATCTCGATGAAGAAAATAAAACCTTAACAGTAGAGGCCGGTGCAAGATATGGTGATTTTTCGGAGGAGCTTTACCAAAAGGGTTATGCACTCCATAACTTGGCCTCTCTACCTCATATCACTGTTGCCGGCGCTTGTGCTACAGCCACCCATGGTTCCGGTGTCAAAAATGGAAATCTTGCTACGTCTGTAATCTCTATAGAACTCGTGACACCTTCAGGAGAGCTCGTGAATTTAAATCGTGATGATCCTGGTTTTCCAGCCGTTGTAGTTGGGTTGGGAGCTTTTGGAATTATCAGCAAAGTAACATTGGAATTACAAGATGCTTTTGATGTCAGGCAAGATGTCTTTCAAGATTTACCTTTAGCGGCAGTGGAAAGCAACTTTGAGGAAATCATGTCTGCAGGATATAGTGTGAGTTTGTTTACCAACTGGATGGATAACAACGTGAGCGAAGTATGGGTAAAAAGAAGAATGGATACCAATCCACAGAACTTAGGAGATGATTTCTATGGAGCAAAGGCGGCAACCAAAAATCTCCACCCTATTGTAGAATTATCAGCAGAAGCATGCTCTGAACAAATGGGGATTCCAGGGCCTTGGTACGATAGGCTCCCTCATTTCAAAATGGGTTTCACTCCCAGTGCAGGAGATGAATTACAATCAGAATATTTTGTACCAAGGGCAAATGCCGTTGAGGCAATCCTAGCAGTGGAAAAATTAAAGGAAGAAATCTATCCCCACTTAATGATTACAGAAATTAGAACCATTGCAGCTGATGGTTTTTGGATGAGTCCCTGCTATCACCAAGATTGTATCTCCATTCACTTTACTTGGAAGCCAAAAACTAAAGAGGTCATGGAAACCTTGCCAAAAATCGAAAATGCTCTGGCACCTTTTGGAGTTAAACCACACTGGGGAAAGCTTTTCACAATCTCCCCTGCTATCCTCCATGTTTTGTACGAAAAGTTTCCAGAATATTTGGCTTTAGCTAAGCAATATGATCCTGAAGGTAAATTCAGAAACAGTTATTTGGACTTAAATATTTACTAATTGATATTATCAATTAAGATTTGGGTTCCATTAGCTGGTAATGATTGTATTTTGTCAGAATAATGACTGAACTCCACAAAACTTTGGTAATCAAGTGGTTTTTGACTTTTTTAATATTACAACCAACCACCAACCTTATGAAATATCTCCTAACTTTTTGTCTTGGGCTAATATTCCTCAGCTCAAGCGTATTTTCCCAAGTTAAACTCAATCCAGCTCCTGATCGAAGAGCTGATGAAGGAGAAGGGCCTTACGATCGATTAATTATCCGCGGTGCCATTGTAATCGATGGAACAGGTGCACCTCCAGCAGGCCCTGCAGATATTGTGATTGAAGGCAATAAAATTGTAGAAATCCGCCAAGTTGGTGTGCCGAATGTGCCCATAGAAGATCAAGGTCGCCCCCAAGGAGCGACCAAGGAAATCGATGCTCACGGCTCCTATATCTTACCGGGTTTTATCAATCTTCACGCACACGTGGGTGGGGCGGAAAAATCACCAAATTCAGAGTATCCATATAAACTTTGGATGGCCAATGGAATTACTACAATCCGAGGAGTCCCCGCAGCAAATGTAGCATGGACCCAAAGTGAGAAAAAGCGATCCGCCTCAAACGAAATTGTGGCTCCTAGAATCGTTGCCTTCCATACTTTAGGACAGGGTGAAGATTGGAAAGGAGGACCTGTTTATACGCCTGAAAAAGCCCAAGAATGGGTCCAATGGGCAGCAGCACAAGGTGTAGAAGGAATTAAATTTTTCAATCATGATCCTGCTGTCTTGAAAGCTGCAATAGATGCTGCTCATGAAAATAACATGGGAACTGTAGCCCATATAGCACAACCTATGGTAGCTCAAACCAACGCTTTGGATGCAGCAAGAATGGGATTAGATGTTTTGACTCATTACTATGGTCTTTTCGAAGCACTATATAAAGATGAGGATGTCCAGCATTGGCCAGCAGAATTTAATTACAATGATGAGCAACATCGTTTTAGCCAAGTTGCTTACCAATGGGATAAAATTCACCCAAGAGGAAGTGAAAGATGGAATGCTTTGATCGAAGAGTTTTTGGAAAATGACTTCATCCTAGATCCTACCATGACTGCCTACCTAGCAGGAAGAGATCTGATGCGCGAAAGAAATGCGGAATGGCATAAGGAATATACTTTACCTAGCTTATGGGATTTCTATACACCGAACAGAGAAAACCACGGTTCCTATTTTTACAATTGGACTTCTTGGGATGAAACAGCTTGGAGGAACTTCTATAAAGTTTGGATGTCCTTCTTAAATGACTACAAGAATGCAGGTGGAAGGGTCACTGTTAGTGACGATGCTTCATTTATTTATAATTTGTGGGGTTTTGGATACATAGAAGAAATGGAATTGCTTCAAGAGGCTGGTTTTCATCCTTTGGAGGTTATCAGAGGAGCTACCTTACATGCAGCACAGGCGATTTTTGAACCTAAAGGAAAACCCATTGAATTTGGTGTGATTAGACCAGGACTACTTGCTGACTTGATCATTGTGGATGAAAATCCGATTGAAAATTTAAAAGTCCTCTATGGCACAGGTTTTCTCAAACTTAATGATGAAACAGGAAAAATGGAGCGAGTTGGAGGTATAAAATACACAATCAAAGATGGAATCGTTTATGATGCTGTCCAGCTTAGGGAAGATATCAAAGAAATGGTGAAAAATAACTGACAAGTTAATAATAGCTAAGGCAACCAAGAATTAGGAAATAAATCATTTCAATACCATAAGCTAAGAAATTGATAAATTGTGTTTTACTATTTTCAAATTCCTATTTATCTCCAGCTACTATACTTATGTCTACCCGTCTATTCACTTTCCTGTTTCTCTCACTATTAGGTTTTCTTGTCTCTTGCCAACAGAAAACTGAGCAAAAAGCGGATTTTAAAGAGCTCGTTTCCGCCCAAATTGCCTCTATTCAAGGTGATGTGGCTGTGGCTTTCATTAATCTTTCCGACCCTTCTGATAATTTGATGATCCAGGCAGATGAGGAGTTTCATGCGGCAAGTACCATGAAAGTCCCTGTGATGATCGAATTATTCAAACAAGAGGAAGAGGGCAAACTCAATCTCGATGATTCTATTTTACTGGTCAATGAATTTAAAAGTATTGTGGATGGTAGTTCCTATAGCATGGATATAGGAGATGACAGCGATGATATTATTTACAACAAAATAGGCACGAAAGTCTCACTCAATGACCTCATGTATAACATGATTACTGTGAGTAGCAACCTTGCTACCAATGTTCTGATAGAATTGGTGGATGCAAAAAAAGTTACGGCTACCATGCGAGATTTAGGCGCTGCTAAAATTGAAGTGCTACGTGGAGTTGAAGACCAAAAGGCTTATGACTTAGGATTAAGTAACTCCACCACAGCTCGGGACCTATTAGAAATCATGGAAGCTATTGCTTTAAATGAGGCAGGTACTCAGGAAGATTGTCAAGAGATGATTTCTATCCTCAAGGATCAGAAATTCAATGAAATCATTCCATTTCATCTTCCGGAGGGAGTTTCTGTAGCTCATAAAACAGGTTCCATCACAGGTGTGCATCATGATGCAGGAATCGTTTATCTACCAGATGGACGCAGCTATGTATTGGTCTTGCTTTCAAAAAATTTAGCAGATTTTGACAAGGGAACGGAACAATTGGCCGGGATTTCCCAAACCATTTATGAACATATGATGAGTGAAAACTGAAATGAAGAAACGCCACCTCTTCCTCATTCATTTTCTTTTTTCATTTCACCTTTTCAAAGCTCATTTGCCCAGATCAACCCAAAGAAATTTGACGAATTTCTCCTGGTGAGGGGAAAGGCTTTGTCTACTTCACAAATAGCCAAAATAGCTTAAGCATTGTTCATCGATTAATTCAATTTGTTTTTGATGATCCAGAGGCTATGGAAAACTGGCAGGAATACAGTCAATTTTAATTTCTATACCTACAGAAAGTAATTTTTTGAGGCTTGCCCCAAGTCTTAAATCCCTTCTATTTCGTATTTATACCAAATTGAAAAAAGTTCTTAAGAAAATTCTCTCGGTGAAGTATTTTGATTTCATCGCTGCTTATTAAAAAGCCATAAAAATAGAATGGTAACCGCTTTACTATCAACAACAAACACTCTAAAATCCAAAGATCTTAAGATTGAGTTTGAGGCGTTAGAAAAGTAAATACCTGTTCAAAATCAATATTTTATTTAAAAAATGACTTCGATTAACATAACTTTGGGGCGGTATTTTATCTTCTCTTTTGCCTTTTACCAGTCAAAATTGGAATGATGACTAGTAAATAAAAATAGGCTATACAGGATAATTACTATTTTTGGGGAAAATGAGTGAGGACTTAGTTCTGAACCTTTTTAAATCTAAAAATAACTCAGGGGAATAGTGATTGCTGCACTACTTCTGATTTTGGGGATTAGCAAAGAAATAATCTTAGTGGATTATTTCGAAAGTGGAGGAGATTTCAATTATTATATGGCAATTTAGCCTCACAAAGGGATGAGTGAAACAGAAATATATTTTAATAGGGTAGATTTAACCAAAACTCGAAAAAACCTAGTTTTTAATTTAATTAGCGCCTACGCATAATTTTCAAAAGCAAAAAAAGATGGCTTTTGAAGCGCATATCACAATGAATGATTTATGACTACTAGTTCTTTGTTTATAGCCTTGTGCGGTATAGGTTGGATAGTGGCGTATGTCGATGCATTACGAATAGGTTTTAGAGATAAAACTTATTCCATTCCATTTATAACCCTAGCATTAAATCTCACTTGGGAAATCCATTACACGGTACAGGGTTATTTTGTGTTTGGGTATCATGTATCCACAATAGTTAACTTTTTATGGGTATGGATAGACATTGGAATTCTATATACTTATTTCAAGTATGGTCGGAAGGAAGTCAAAGCCAATGACACGGTATTTTATCTTCAGGCATTTATTTTCCTGATTCTATCTTCTGTATTCCATTATTATACCTTTGAGTGGCTCGGAATAGTCCAAGGAGCTCTCTACATCGGTTTTTCTATCAATTTTGTGATGTCTTTCCTTTTTATTCGGATGTTTTACCGAAGAGGCGGAGGTCATGGACAATCCTTGCTGATAGCTATCTCAAAATGCTTTGGTACTTTCTCTTCTACCGTATTAATCGGTATGATTGGATCAAAAACTGCCGGTGGAATCAACAAGCATATCCTTTATCTAGGGCTGATCATTTTTGTGGTAGATTTATTCTATATCTACCTCTTAGTCCAAGACAAGAAATCAACAAAAAAAGTATTACAACCGAAGGCCTAAACCGCTTCAAAGAATAAAGAAAGCCATCCCGAAATTCTCAGGATGGCTTTTTGATTTACTTCGTTCCAAACTTATAAATACAAGTTTGTTGATAGGTTTCCCCAGGCTCCAATATAGTAGAAGGGAAATTAGCTTGGTTTGGAGAATCTGGGTAATGCTGAGTCTCCAGGCACAAGGCTGATCTAAATTCATAAGCCTTACCACCTTTCCCCTGCACTCCTCCATCCAGGAAGTTTCCAGAGTAAAATTGGATAGCAGGCTCGGTAGTCCAAACTTCCATAGAAATCCCCGTCTCTGGTGCGTAAACAGTAGCAGCGAGCTCTAAGCCACCCTCTTCTTTTTTATCCAACACCCAGTTATGATCAAATCCACCACCAAATTTCAGTTGCTCATTTTCAACGCCAATATCTTTACCGATTGCTTTGGCGTTTTTAAAATCAAACGGGGTTCCTGCCACAGGATCAATACTTCCCAAAGGAATTAAACTGCTATCTACAGGTGTGTATTTGCTGGCATTTAACTGAAGTACATGATCTAAAACATCACTTGATCCAGCTCCATCTAGATTAAAGAATGAATGGTGCGTCAAGTTAATTGGAGTTGCTTTATCTGTTTCCGCCTCATAGGTGATCTTGAACTCATTCTCATCAGTCAAGAAATAGGTCATTTTCACTTTCAAGTTGCCAGGATAACCTTCCTCGCCATCTTCGGACAAGTAGCTAAATACAATTTGTGAATCATCTGCTTCTTCTACTTTCCAGATCACATTATGAAACCCGCCAGGACCTCCATGTAGAGAGTTTTCTCCATTATTGATTGGAAGATTATAAGTCTGTCCTTCTAAGGTAAATTTCCCTTTGGCAATTCGGTTTCCATACCGTCCGACCGCAGTTCCAAAAAATGGTTCAGGTGATGTTAAATACTCTTCTGGACTGTCAAATCCTAAAACCACGTCAACAGGGTTTCCTGCTTTGTCTGGGACGAGTAAAGTCATCACTCGGGCTCCGAGATCGGTGACTGTCATCTTCACACCATTCTTATTACTTAAGGTTAAAATTTGATAAGGGTTCTCTTTCATTTCAGGTTCTTCAATAGGTTTATCTTGAGATTTTTTTTGAGTACATGCAAAATTTAAAAGCAGGCAACTCATTAATAGGGTTAAGGCATTTATTTTCATAGTTTTTTTTGGATTTATTGTGCCTACTTAAAGTTCAAAACCCCTAGTCCAAAATTTTTAGGAATAGGGATTTGATCCATGAATTTATTTAACTGGAACTTGGTATAACTTCTCGTGAAGTGGCTTCAATTTAGCCGCTTCCATTTTGATTATTTTACGGTCATAGGTCATCAAACCATTTGTTTCAATTTCCACATCCGTAGTCTGAGTGTAAACTGCAGCAGAAAGTCCTGCAGCAATCAACTCCTCCATTCTTTTCATTAAACCTGCATATCGATCCAAAAGCTCTTGTTCATTTTTAAAGCTCTGGTATCCCCAGTTATCTTTCTGCTGCCAAACATGCCCATCTACAGGAAGTCCTAAGCCACCAAACTCTCCCAATACCAGAAGATTTTCCTTGCCATAAATTCCTGGAGCAGGCATCTTCGCATCTGGGTAATTATGAAGGTCTATGATATCACCAACGATCTTGGTTCCCTCCATTTCAAAATTTCCTCCACTGGCAGAATTGACCAATCGGGAAGGATCATGATTTTTAGTCCATTCAGTAATTTCCTTGGTTTTGAATTGACCCCAAGCTTCATTAAAAGGAACCCAAACTACGATGGAAGGAAAATTGTAAAAATCGTCCATAATCTCTTTCCACTCTTCTCTATAAATTGCCTCTGATTCCGGAGTTCTATCTCTATCACTTTGGCTTCCTAATACTGCCAATTTCATTTCCCATCCATTGCCCATGTCTCCACTTGGCATATCTTGCCATACCAACATCCCCATTTTATCACAAGCATAATACCATCTCGCAGGTTCTACTTTTACGTGTTTACGGATCATATTGAAACCCATTTCCTGGGTCTTCTTGATATCAAATACCAATGCTTCCTCAGAAGGTGCCGTGTACAATCCGTCAGGCCACCAACCTTGATCCAGTGGACCATATTGGAATAAAAATTTGCCATTTAACTTCATTCTCTGAATGCCATTGGCGTCTGGCTCCATTGTGATTTCTCGGATAGCTGCATAGCTTCCCACCTCATCTATTACTTTTTTACCATCCAGCAACTCAACTTTTAAATCATATAAGAAAGGATTTCCAGGTTCCCACAATTGAGCCCCTTTGATCGCTAACTCAGCAGTTTGTCCCGGATTTATTGTCTGAGCGGCAAGTTCTACTCCTTCTTTCCAAGCGGATACCTTAACCATCTGATCCGTGGCACCTGAAATTTCTGGAGTTACATGAATCTCATTGGCATTGATGTCTGAGGAGTTTTTAAGTCCAGAAATATAGGCTTCGGGAACAGTCTCAATCCATACAGTCTGCCAAATTCCTGTCACAGGAGTGTACCAGATTCCATTAGGATTATTGACCTGCTTTCCCCGAGGCTGAGGGCCATCATCACTTGGATCCCAGACACGTACTTGTAGAGTTTGTGACTTGCCTTTTTGTAAATAGTCGGTAATATCCATTTGAAAAGGATCATAACCTCCACGATGTTTGCCTACGCTTTGACCATTGACGAAAACTTCTGTTTCCCAGTCAGAAGCTCCAAAATTCAATAGGACATGCTCTTTACTTTTCTTTTTTGGAGTGTCAAATGTGGTGCTGTACCATAATTCATTATCCTTTCCTACTGTCTTACCAACACCAGAAAGAGCGGATTCTACTGCAAAAGGGACAAGAATTTCTCCTTCAAAATTGGTAGGTATTGCCTGTCCTTTTGGGAGAATGCTATATTCCCAAAGTCCATTTAAATTTGTCCAAGACTCACGCGTCATTTGTGGCCTTGGGTATTCTTGGTGCACATTCTCAGGACTGACTTGATTTGCCCATTCTGTCATGATTCTCCCCTCCACTGGAGCCCAATCCTGAGCTTGCAATGGGGTGATTTGTTGGGCAAAAAATAAGCTTGCGCCAATAATTAATGCTTTTTTCATTTTAATAGGTTTTTCGATTTTATTTAAACTCCGCTCTACCAACCAAACTTAATACTAATATACTATTTTAACTTCCTTGAAATGGGCATAAGAATCCTTGGATCCTTTTGCTACCAAACCCAGTCTAAAGCCCATTCCCCAAGGTACCAGGTGCTTAACATCCTGAATTTCTCCTACCTGAATTATTTCCCCATCAACTATTGCTGAAGTAGACATTTTATACCCCTCCTCCATACTCAAAATCAATTTTACAGGATTTTCAGAAGATATGTTCACAGTGGCTATTTCGTTTGTTTTTTGATTAATGGTCTCCCATAGCATCAACTGATCTCCTCTCACAGAAACACCCATACCTGCCACAGGAGCTCCAAAACCATTGTTTGCTCCTCCAATTACTGCCAAACCAGCTGCTGCTTGCTCATCAGGAATAATAGTAGCCTCGTATTGGTAATCCAGTGACTTAGTCCCTTGAACTAGTAAGGTTCCGAGCGTTTCATTTTCTTTAGAAGCCTGAAGTTTTAAGCCTTCTTCACCAGTTTTATATTGAATATCCTGAGTTACTCTCCATTGCCAGATAGGGTCCAGTCGCTCTTTGAAATTGTCATTAAATTCTAAAGAGGCTTTGCTCCGCTCATAGCCTGCATTGTTGGCTAAAATCGGCCAATTATCATCGGTCCATTCGATTTTCTCCAATACCCCTTGTCTCCCTACATACACACTTCCTTCAGTATTATATGCATGATAAAGCATCCATAGCTCACCATTCTTCTCGACTACCGTTCCATGTCCTGCACATTTCCAATTTTCATTATCTTGAAGGACAGGGTTCATATCATACTTTTCCCAAGGTCCCAAAAGGGACTTACTCCTTGCTACTCCGGTGACATAGTCACAAGTAATTTCACAACAACCTCTCGCTGAATACGTCGCATAGAAATAGCCATTCTTCTGAAAGATTGCCACCCCTTCTACGAGTCCTCCTTCCCATTCCTGGTCATTGCGGAAAAGCTCATGTTTATCTCCGATTAAAGCTGTCCTATCTTGATTGATTTCTTGCGCCCAAATAGGAGTCTTCTGTCCCTTGCTATTTCCGTCCTCTTTCCAAAGCACATAGATTTTCCCATTTTCATCCTTCGCTTCAAAAGCATCAATAGAACCATACTCCTGAGCTACCAAGGGTCCATGATCTGTGAATTTTCCCAAAGGAGAACTGGCGCTAGCCACAGCCACTGAAAGTCGATTGCTTTCTTTATCCCTTGCTGTATAATATGCATAAAGTACTCCTTGATCCTCATCATATGAGAGTTCAGGAGCCCAAAAATTATTTTTAGCCCAGCTAGGCGCTCCATCGGGAAACACATAATTCACCAACTCCCAATTGACTAAATCATCCGATTTGAAAATCGGAAACAGGGGAGCCCATTCATTAGATGTTGCCGAAGCATAATAATAATTATCAATTTTAATTACCGTTGGATCCGGTCGGTCTCCTGCTAAAACAGGATTGTCAAAGCTTCGACTTTGTCCGAAAGTCAGGCTGGATATTCCAGCGAATAGAAATACAAAAAGGACAATTTTGGAAATATTGATTGGGTTAATCATTAGTTTTGGGCTTGTCGTTTATATGAGGGAAAGCAGAAATTCTTAGCCTGGCAGCTCCCATAGGAATTAAAGTTACTTCTGTCACTTCTTGGTCGGAAGTTTTAGGCAAATCTTTCAATTCTCCAACCAGACCATTTTCATCTAGAGTCCATTCTGGAATTTGTACAGCCTTTGCCACTATTTTTATGGGAACTTCCTCTACTGTAAATGGAAAATTAGATCTTGGCCACCGGCCTTTCATCACTTCGAAGGAAGATAAAGGATCATTTTCATCGATGACCAAAGTATAATTCCAATCCGTCACGGGGTGAATTTCCCAAGAAGGCCACTTTTTTGTGTCTGCACCTTTCTGCCATTTAGAGTCCCATTGTGCCGTTTCATCACTCTCTTTTTTATAGTGTTTTTCCCTGATTTTTAAAGAATAAGTCAAGGGTCCACGATTGACACTAAGGCTATTGCTGTTTTTCTCCCATTCCTTCAATTCAATTTCCATAGGAAGCATCAGAGTTATGTGATCTCCATCTGCCCATTTTCTATTGATTTTTGCAAATCCAATTCCAGAAATATTTTCTTTTAACAATTGGCCATTAACTTTAATAGAAGCATTTTTTGCCCAGGCAGGGATCCTTAAATACAGAGGAAAGGCCACCTCCTTTGGCGTATTTACAGTAAATGATATCTCCTCTTCAAAAGGATAATTTGTATTCTCTTCTATCTTCACCAGACTTCCATCTCCTACCTTTACTTCCACTTTACTGGCACCATAAATAGCTGCGACAACCCCATTGTCTGGTGTTGCCATCCATAAATTTTCAATGAAATAGGGCCAGCCTTGCGAGTGATTATGCTGACAACATCTAGAGCTAAAAGGGTTCATCATTAAAAATGGACCCTTGTTAGAAATTCCTGGGTAATGGTTTTCTGCATCTAACAAAACCATGTTTGGGGATGTGATATAATGAAGGGCTTTGAAATCAGGCATTACTGCTGCTGGGTAAGTGTTGAAAGCTACTTCCTCTGCATGATCAGCCCAAAATGGGTCTCCAGTGATCCTCAATAAGTGCTCATCTGAATTCATCTGTTCCACCATTCCACAAGTTTCTACTCCCTGACGAGGATCGGCATACCCGGGACGGGCATTTTCATCTGCACCAAACATTCCACCCGGAACTTGACCGAAATGCTCCCGTATGATTTCGAAATTCTCATAGCTGGCTTGAAGATCTTGCTCATTCTTGCTTAAGAGATAATATTGAGCGGGTTCCCGAAAGGCCTGGGCATGATTTACATTATGCCAATCTACCTGATCTCTATACCAATCCGGAACCTCTCCTCCATCTCGTACTTCGAAATAATTTTTTACCTGATCCATTGGTAGGTCTCTGCCTCCCCAATTGGAGGTATTGCGATGAACTTTCTCTGCTAATTCCAATAAAAATTCATCTCCGGTTCGATTATAAAGCCAGATCACACTGTGAAGGTTATCTCCACCACGAAGTTGCTGCCAGTAACCTTCTAAAAATTCCTCATCAGGTACGCTTAATTCATATCTGAAATAATTACTCATTAAATCAATGACCCGCTGATCCTGTGAATATTCATAATATGATTGAAGACAGTAAAGCATGATCATCTTAGCCCAGAAATCAGGATGTTCTCCATCCATTATTTTCGGTCCAAAATCACCATTTTCTCGCTGGCTGTTTAGCACACTTTCTATCCAGATTTTGGCCTCATCGATCATCTCCTGATCTTCCATGATGTAACCAATATTTGCATAACCTTTCAACCAATAAGGAACTTCCTCCCAACCCCATTCTCCAGTTCCATCTTCAGAAAGCCAGGCATTATTATCTTTTTGCAGCCAGGCAGATATTTTACCCAGATTTCCAGTCAACCCATTTTTCTGACGAATGAGGTACTCTTTTAAAAATCCTTCCGGTTTTACTGCCCCTACAGGAAGTTTGATCAAGGAACTCGGCATAAGTGGTTGCCTATTGCTGATATAAAATCCATTCGTTCCTTCTGTAGGAATCCGATCGATGATAGTCACTTGATTTTGTGAATCATCCTCTCCAGAACAAGCCAAAAGGCCAATAAAAAGGCAAAATGAGATACCAGATTTAATAAATGAGTTTACCATGTGATTGGTTATTAGACCATTCATTTCCTTAGTAAAGGAAGAATTCTTTTGGGTTTTATTGATTGAGTAAGGACTTAAAAATAATTTGGGATTAATAAGATTATTTCATTCCTAGGATAGCCTTTAAAGTTAAGACAGCAGTTCTAAAATGAAAAGGTTCATAGATGACTCTTTAAACTTTCATTTGAAAACCGGTGCGTCCTTAGCCTTTAAACTTGGTTCTTTATTTTTTATTTCTGGCCAACCGTCTGTCCACTGAATTTTATCTAATAATAAAACCCGTCGGTTGGTACCATTCTCTAGCTTAGGTTTTTGTTTTGACATACCATGGTATAAAAGCCAATGTTGACCTTTAGAGTCTGTGACTATTTCAGCATTATGTCCTGGGCCAGCATAACCATGATCGCTTTCATTCCTCCCTACCACCAAGGTACCGGAGTCTTCCTCCTTCATATTTTTCCCCTCTTGATCAAGATAGGGCCCAGAGAGGTTTTTTGATCGACCTACCAAAACTTGATAGGTACTATTTGCTCCTTCACAACAGGTTCCTGCAGATCCAAACAAATAATAAAATCCATCCTTTTTAAACACATAAGCTGCCTCAAGATGATTTCCTGCTAATTGAATTTTATCCCCTTTTGGCTTTTTCCCATCAGAGGAAAGCTCAGTCATAAAAAGGCCATGGAAGCTCCCCCAAATCAAAAACTTCTTTCCATTCTCCTCAATGTAAAATGGATCTATTGAGTTTTTCACTCCGATTTCTTCAGAGGTAAAAACAGGTCCTTGATCAATAAAGGGGCCTTCAGGCTTTTCAGATATAGCTAAACCTATGCCTGGGTTTGGATCACCCCAGGTGGAAAATGAATAATACATATAGAATTGATCCCCTACCTGCGTGACATCTGGAGCCCATATTCCTCCACGTTCCTTCCAATTGGGTTTCTTCGCCATGGAATTCCCAACAACTTCCCAGTTTACCAGATCTGGAGATTTGATCACAGGGACTAAATGGTACCCACCTTCTTTTCCCCAATTATCCTCTGTCCCATAGGCAAAAAACTCATTTCCTACTTTTATAACAGTAGGATCTGCTAAGACTGGTTCGAACACAGGATTGGAATAGGTTAAAGTGTCATTCCCAGAGTCCATTTCATGAATTTGACTCTCGGATGTATTCCTGCATGAACCTAATGTGAGTAAAAGGCAAATAATAGGTAAAAACACGAGCTTATTTTTTCTAAACATAAATAAAAAAAGCCGGGTCCCCCAGATCCCATCTCAAGATCCGTTCTTCCCGGCTTTACCCAATTAACCTATTATAGGTCTACTTTAACAATTTCAGAAAAGATCATGTCCTCCACTCCCTCAATTCTTACACCCACTCTGGCATAAGCATAGTTTTGAGTTGGTACTCTTTCAGGAACATCCACTCCCAATGAAATACCAGTCATAGATTCCAAATCACCACCACCTCTATTAGTTGTAGCAATGCTAGTTCGGATATCGACAAATGAGGTTTTACTCACATAAAGTGACACTTCTTGAATATTTCGTGCATCATCTCCAGTGATGATCTGATCTAAGTCAAATGTCGCAGACACTTGATCTGAGCCCCCATTAATAGATACATTTCTGATCATGTAATAGGGCATCACTTCAATGTCCATGGTACGGCTTCCTGTTAGATTGACTGGTATAGTATCATTTCCGGTTTGATCATTGGTGATCTTCTGGAAAGGTCCCTGATTATTTGGTATGATCATTTTATAATCCCCTTTGAAAAGCAAGGAAGAATAAGACCCATCTTGATCCACTGCCACTCCGATATTACCAAGTCGTTGCCAGCCTGATTCCCAGAGTTCTATGTAAACGTCATTATAACTGACACCTATCGGCTCGCCCTGATAGACGATCCGTCCATCTAATTGATAGCTAGGCTCATCATAATTATCATAGTTACAGGATGTGAGGAAAGCTGCTATCCCCATCATTCCCAGTATATTTTTGAAATTTAATTTCATGTGTTTTTGAGTTTAGAGGAATACTTATTGGTTAGGATTTCTAACAATCTTTGGATTGTTGTTTCGCACATTGTCCCCTATTAGGGAGTAATAGTTTCCTAATCGGAATCTATGAGCATTAAATACCGGTGCAGGAACAAACTCTTCAAAAATCCATTTTCCATTGTTTGGAGATCCTGGCTCATAATATTTAAATGGTTTCAGTCCGAATACTCTGGTGCTAACTGCCATCGCGTCTCCAGGATTATTTGTCAAATCTGTTGTAACTCCGTTCCAAACTTGATGGGCCAATCTCCATCTCTTTTTGTCCCAAAGGATGTGATTTTCAAAAGCCAATTCCACCTTCCGCTCATGAACAATTCTATCAAAATCAATTTCTCCAGGAGTTAAGTCAATAGGAAAACCTGCTCTCCTTCTTACTTGATTCATGTATTCAGCGGCTTTATCCAATTCTCCCAGTTCGAAAGCAGCTTCAGCCGCATTCAATAGGATCTCAGCATACCGGAATCTTACCAGCCATACCCCGGATCCCGTACCTCGTTGACCGGAACCTACCGAAGTATCCACATACTTTCTCAGGTAAAAACCATTCTGAGCTGACCATTCCAATTGATCAATAGGTCCATCAAAACCAACGACCTGAACCGAAGCGTCACTACCAGGTAATTGAGCTCGTCCACCAAGCTGTCCTGAAGTGATTACCGAACCATCAGCTAATTTGTATCCTGCCCAGATATCCACTTCTTTTCCTCTGAATGATGCCCCTGGCACAATCACTGTCCCCATTAATCTTGGATCTCTTCCTTCGAAAATATCCATTGGATTATCATAGAAAATTGGATCTCCATTCTCGTCCTTGGTTGGCAGTTCTGCAAAAGTATTATCTAATAGTTCGTAAGACTGAACCAAATTAAGTGATGGGTTCATCTTTCCACCGGAGGTGTTTTCTTCTCTTAGAGAACGCGGTATATTATCAATAGTGAAGCCATGAGTTCTGCCCTGTACCAAGAAGTCCTTGGCTAGAATCACTTCATTGTTTGAATTTTTATTCAGGAAAATATTAGTGTAGTTCTCCGATTTGTCTGGGTCCTGATCATACAATTCATAGGTGCCCAAATTCATCAATTCTTCGGAAGCACTTAGCGCCTTGGTATAATAGGCATCTGCCATGCTTGATGGAATTCCTACTTCTCCGTTAGGTAAAGAAACTTCGGGAGTCATTTGACCATAATTGGCAATCGAACCTGCGTATAAAGCTGCTCTGGAAATCAAAGCAAGTGCAGCCCCCTGAGTGGCTCTGGATTTCGTACCTCCATTAGGTAGGTCATTTTTTACCGCATCCATTTCAGCAATCACAAAATCATAGATTTCATGTTCTTTGGCCCGGGCGTATTGCAAATAAGTAGGATCACCGCTGTAATCATATTCCAAAGGCTCCAAGATCAAAGGCACTCCACCCATTCGCTTTACATGCTCGAAATACACCATTGCGCGAATAAATTTCGCTTCTGCCAAAAATCTTGCTCTTGAATCATCAGAAAGCTCAGTAGCTTCATTACACTTCTGGATAAAGAGATTTAAATCTCGGATGTATCCGTAATCCCACATTCCCCAGCTACCATATCCATACTCTTGATTCTGATGTCTCCAATAATCACCTGCATTGCTAGCAAAAGTCTCATCGAAATTGGCGTATTCCCACCAATTCTCCACTCCTTGAAAATCAGGCAATCTATTGTACAAATCTGCCAATACTGAAAAGACTAATTCTTCATTTTCCCATACCTGATCTTCACCTAGGATATCGGTTGGCTCTCTATCTAAAAACTCTTCATTATCACAACCTGCAACGGCGAGAATAATAAAAAGGCATATATATCTTAAATTTTTCATTGTTCGTTCTTTCGGGTTTATTAGAATGACACGTTGAATCCTACATTGACCACTTTATTCTGTGGGTACTGTAAACCATTTTCATCAGCAACTTCAGGGTCGATACCAAACTGATGCACATTATCTAAGGCAAACAGGTTATAGCTACTCACAAATAATCTGGCTCTGGACATGTTCCATTTGTTCAGCATTCTTTCAGGCAGGGTATACCCTACTTCCAATGTTCTCATTCTGAGGTATTTTACATTTGTCAACCACCAGGTAGAATTCCTGTTATAGTTACTATGACCACCTGTATTGAATCTTAGAGAAGGGTTTTTACCCGCAACCCATGGGCTGTTGATATCCAAAATATCTTCTCGGTGATATCTGTCGTCATACATGGATGCCAATAGATTACCACCATTTTGGTATGGCCATCTCATTTCCCAGTTTTGGTTGTAAGAGTACATTCCTCCACCTGAGAAATCAGCAGTCAAGTCAAATCCTTTGTATTGGAAATTGAAATTCAAACCGAAATTCAAGCTTGGTTGCCCTCCAGACTGATATCCAATTGGACGCTCATCATACCCGTCAATTTTACCATCTTGGTTAACATCTTTATAAATAAGATCTCCTGGAAGCAACGTCTTATTCCCTTGTCCATCGATATTCACTGGATGGTCATTTATCGCTTCAAAAGATTCAAACTGACCCTCTATTTCATATCCCCAGAAAATTCCATTGTATCGATCTTCACGTGAGTTTCTGTATCGATCCCATGAGGAGCTAAAAGTTGGGTTATAAGATTGTAGGAATTTACTTCTTGCATAGGAGGCATTTACTCCAACTCGGAATACCAAATCTCCAGCTTTCCCATTCCAGTTTAAAGCGATCTCTGCTCCAGAATTGGAGTCTGAGTTTAAATTTTCATCTGTCAGACCGTACCCAAGTTCCAATGGCAAGAAAATATCATTTCTTACCCCTCGAAGACCCGTTCTTTTTCTATGGAAATAATCAACAGCACCGGTGATTTTGCCGCTACCAAAAGAGAAGTCCAATCCTATATCTGCGATACTCGCTACATACCAAGAAAGGTTATCAATCGGCTGTCCGGTATTGGCAGAACCTTGAATATTTTCACCATCCACAATTACCGTGGACACACCATATCTATAGCCTGTCAAATAATCAAATGGACCGATACCAATATTATCATCCCCTAGTTGACCATAGGAAGCTCTGATTTTCAGCTCATCCATATCAAGTTTAGAAGAAAATTCACTCATGAATTCTTCCTCTGAAATTCTCCAACCTGCAGAAACTGAAGGGAAGAAACCCCAACGATTATCAGGAGAGAACTTCCAGGAAGCATCTGCACGACCTGCTAATTCCAAAAGATATTTGCCCGCGTAGTCGTAATTGATTCGACCTACATAGCCAATTCTCGCCTCCACTTGACGCTCATCATTATAAGTATCGGTATCAGCAAACTTGATGATATCCAAATAATTATTGGTAGGTACGGAGTGTAGGAAGTTATAAAGTCGGGTTCGATCGATCCGCTCGTTCAATGCAAAAGCAGAGAAATTATGCTTCTCACCAAAAGTTTTATTATAGCTCAAAGACAATTGCCATACGTTCTCCATGATTTTTGTCTGACCTCGATCCCTGTATGGGTTATCATTTCCACCAGATCTAAAATATTCATCCGATTCTGGATTATAGCCAAATACATCATAGGTGTATTCGAAGGTATTGAACATGTTGTCTGCCAAATAATAGGAATACAAACCTTTCGCAGTCAATCCAGGAATTATCTCGTATTCGGCAGTAAAGTTTGTCTGTAAGACCTGCCATTTGTTTTCATAAAAACCAGTACGGTCATAATTCAACAAAGCCCAGTTGGTTTCTATATTATTGATGTTGGCTGGGTAGTCCGGATTGTCATTGGCATAAGGTCTCTCTGTTGGCCTGTTTCTGAACAAGGCAAATCTTGGTTGCCAATAATCATCCCCACCAGGTACTCCTGGGTTATTTCTGTTTTCAATCCGCCCATTAATCTGCATACCTACCTTCAGCTTGTTGGTAATATCGGTGGTGATATTGGACTGGATATTCGTTCTGTTAAACTCAAACTCATCTGAGAAAACAGCTTTCTGATCGAATCTGGTTACAGATAGGTAATAGTTTGTACGTTCAGAACCACCGGATACCGAGGCGTTGAAATTACTTTGTGGAGCATTTCCCTTAATGATAAAATCCTGCCAGTCGAATGACTTATATCCATATTCAGTTCCTTGATTCCATTTCTCTAATTCTTCAGCAGTAATATTTGTGCTTCCAAATTGGTTAATGTCTGCATCAGCTTTTCCAAGCATCCATTCATAGGCGTCCACACCCTCAGGAAACCTGGACCAGTTTTGCCAGCCATAATACCCGTTGATATTAATGGTTGGAGTTTCTCCACGCTTCCCCTGCTTCGTTTTCACAAGGACCACACCATTGGCGGCTCTAGACCCGTAGACAGCTGCTGATGCATCCTTTAGGATAGTTATACTTTCTATATCCCCTGGAGCCAAGTTGTTAAATTGACCTTCATCCTTCTGGATTCCATCAATTACAAAAAGTGGGGTTCCCATGTTTCTAATTTGAAGCCAAGCGCCAGCACCGGGACGTCCATCAGGTTGACGGAAGGAAAGACCTGCCATTTTACCTGCCAAGGCACCAGAAACAGTTGCTGAAGGTACTTTGTCAATATCTCGGCTCGTGACATTTGCCACTGCCCCAGTGATAGTTTCTTTTTGCTGCTCGCCATAACCAATGACAATCACCTCATCAAGATTACCAAGATCACTGACCATTTGAAGATTGATTTCCGTACGGTTATCAACTAATATTTCTTGTGTTTTATATCCAATAAAGGAAACTCTCAAGGTCGCATCAACGCTAGCGAGAGTAAGTGCAAAATTCCCGTCCAAATCTGTGACGGTTCCATTTGTAGTTCCTTTTTCAAGGATACTAACACCCGGGAGCGGCTCTCCGGATGTTTCTTCCAGGATTGTCCCCCGGACAGTTCTGCCTTGCTGCGCCATTAGCGGAGAAGCCGCCATGATAGCTATAAGGAGCAGAAGGCAAGATTTCATGAGAAGAAGTCTTTTCATAAATAATCATTTTGGGTTAAAAACTATGTGAATAAAAAAGCCTTCGATTTGGACAATACGATTCCAGGAAGCCTTGAAAAAGGCTTTAGCTGGAATGAAGAAAATCAAAGGGAAAATTACCCCAGCCTATTAAAGACTACTGGGTTGTCAAATTCTCTGGCTAGGTGGGAGTAAGAATTGTCTGCATTAAAGTTTGGGGTTTATTATAAATATTACTTCAAATTGACATGTTTCTTTTCGGTATGAAAAGCTCTGTTTTAGAGATTATAAATGTAAATTTTCCAAAAGCGGTACTGTATTAAAAAAACTTCAAAAAATGTAAATTTATCTTCTACACAGATGAATAAAAATTTACCCTATGCCATTTTTACAGAAGTTAATTCTGTTTTCATAAATTTATACAGCTTAAAACAGTTAAATAATCGCGAAATTCCGTGAAAAACCTTAAGGATATATCAATCCTAATTAATAGAAAACAGACAACTTCGTAATCGATTGCGAAAACGAAATTTACAGGTTGAAATTCTGTAACTTTTCAGTCATGAAATGGAAAATTACCTGCAACTTTTTTGCCGTGCCTGTAAAAATTCCATTCATAAGGACCTAGCTAATTGGTTTTTGATAATTTCAATTCCAATAACCCAAAATACTATGAACTTGTCCAAACTACTTCTGGCAGGTTTTTTCAGCCTAAGTCTTTTACTAAGCAATTTCAGCTTAGCGCAGGAAAAGCGTTACTATTTTAGACATTATGATGTCAATTCCGGGCTATCTCAAAACTCTGTCTTTTCTATTTTTCAGGATAGCCAAGGCTTTATGTGGTTTGGCACTAAATACGGCCTGAATAGATTTGATGGCCAGCGTTGGAAAAACTACACCACTGATTCTAAGGGGAAGCCAGAGGACATCCTAGGGAATGATTACATTCATGTGATCTTTGAAGACCAAGATGGACTTTTATGGCTTGGGACTGATGAAGGTATTTATTTATATGACAAAATTCTCGATAAGTTTTCCTCTTTTCCTTACCAAACCAAAGATGGAGCAAGTCCGAGCGGAATAATTTCTTCCATAGCAAAAGATCAATCCGGAAATATTTGGATAGCTGGAAACAACCAAGGAATATTCAGATTTAATTTCAGAAATAAAGAGCTGGTTCTCTTTGCCCATGACCCTAATCAATCAGGTTCCATCCCTCCTGGAGATATTTCCTCAGTCAAAGTAGATGAAAACAATGTGGTTTGGATTTCGGTGGTAGGAAATGGTATTGGTCGTTTTCTTGAAGAATCTGAAACATTCGCCATGTACATGGATGAGGAAAAAAAGCTTCCTCAGGACAATATCATTGGTCTTCATGATTGGGGTGATTTCATAATTATTGGCACCAAAAATTCAGGTGCTAAGAAGATGGAAAAAAGTACTGGAAAAGTATCTGATCTTCTACTTTCTGATGAAAATGGAGACCCTTTATTCATCCGGGATATGTTTCAGTTCAGCCAAAATGAACTTGGCATCGGAACAGAATCCGGACTATTTATCTATGATTTTGTCACCAATACTTACCAACACCTTCAAGAGAATGCAGATGATCCTTATTCAATTGCCAACAACGCCATTTATTCCCTTTGGAAAGATACAGAAGGAGGTATTTGGGTAGGCAGCTATTTTGGAGGAGTAAACTATCTGCCCAATCAACCTGTAAAATTTGAGAAATACTATCCGATCACAAATGCAAATACGATTAGCGGAAGGCGGGTAAGAGAAATTATCGGAAATGGAGATGGTAAATTATGGATCGGAACGGAAGATGCTAGCCTAAATCTTTTTGATCCGAAAACAGGGAAATTTGATCAAATTCCAGTGGGTGATTCTAATCAAGAACTCTCCTACAGAAACATTCATGGACTCGCTAGACAAGGCGACTCAGTTTGGGTGGGGACTTTCACAGGCGGGGTAAATATCATTAATACCAAAACTGGAAAAATCTCAAATTTTAATTCCAACACCCCAGGAGCAGGCCTAGAAACAGATGACTTTTTCTCCATTTTGAGTGACAGCAAAAAAAGAATCTGGCTTGGAACACCATTTGGAATGTATAGGTATGAAAGTGAAGAGAAGAAGTTCAGGAACTTAGAAGAGTTTAGAAATTACTTTGTGTATGCTCTTATGGAAGACCATTCCGGAAACATCTGGGCAGGAACTTACAACAACGGCCTTTTTCGAATCGATGCCGAAACCGGAGAAATAACTCAATATAAACCTGATCCTAGTACCCCAGGAAGTATTCCACACAAGACAGTAATTGACATATTTGAGGACTCCAAAAACAACATTTGGATTGCTACAACCGGGGGTGGATTTGCAAAATTCATAAGTCAAAACCAAACATTCAAACCCTATACGGTAGCTACTGGCTTCCCTGCAAGTACCTATTACAAAATTTTGGAGGATAATAATGGATACCTATGGATCACTTCCAATAAGGGCTTGCTGCAGTTTGATCCTGAGACTGAGTCAGTAAGATTATTCGATGAAAAAAGCGGATTGATTCCCAGCCCATTCAATTATCGATCTGGCTATAAAGCGGAAGATGGAACATTATACTTCGGTTCTCAGGGAGGGTTGATCTCTTTTCATCCAGATAAAATTGAGGTTTCCAATTTTCAGCCGGAACTGGTGTTCACAGGCATTCAACTTTTCAATGAAGAAATCCCTATCAATTCAGAAGATGGCATCCTAAGCAAATCAATTAGCTATACAGATAAAATCACCCTTAATCATGATCAAAATTCCCTGACTTTTGAGGTAGCTTCCCTGGGGTTCACCAATTCCCAAAGTTGGAATTACTCTTATCGCATGGAGGGGCTTGAGGATGAATGGAGACAGATGGCTGACTCACAAACCATTTCTTATTCCTATTTGCCACCAGGTAATTATACACTTCAGGTTAGATCTCCCAAAATCCAGTCTGCTGACGATTATGAGGAGGCTCAATTAGAAATCGAGATTTTACCGCCATTTTATTTAACTCCAATGGCGTATGCCTTTTATGTTATACTGGGGGTTTTAGTAGCCTATTGGCTGATTTCATTCTATAAAAACAGAGTAAACAATCGCCATAAAGTTCAGCTCAATTTATTGGAAGCAGAAAAAGAAAAAGAGCTGTACGAGGCAAAAATTGAGTTCTTCACCAATATTACTCATGAAATCCGAACACCTCTTACCTTGATCAAAGGGCCACTAGAAGATATTCTAAGCAGAGAAAAATCTGTGGACTCGACAGTGAAAAATGACTTATTGATTATTGAAAAAAACACCAATCGTCTGATAGATCTGAGCAATCAGTTGTTAGATTTCAGAAAGACCGAGCAGCGAGGATTTAAACTAAGCTTTCTTAAGACTGAAATCTGTGAGGTACTAGAGGAACTCTATCTAAGGTTTAAAGTTACAGCTACCCAATCCGGTCTAAATTTCACACTGGAAAAGTCAATCAATAAACTATTCGCAGATGTAGATAAAGAGGCTGTTATCAAGATTCTCAGCAATCTATTGATCAATGCCCTCAAAAATGCCGATGCGATGATCCATCTTCGATTAGATTACGACCCATCCAATTCTTCTGTTTTTAGAATACAGATTTCCAACGATGGCTCCCTGATTCCTTCGGACTTGGCTAGAAAAATTTTCGAACCATTTTTTCAAATCGAGGAAAATACCAGTACAAAGGCTAAACAAGGAACAGGCTTAGGTTTACCACTGGCAAAGTCATTGGCAGAAATGCACCATGGCTCACTGGTTTTAGAGTCTGACCCTACACTCAATAGATTTGTTTTAGAGTTGCCGATTAAACAAAAAGAAGCCATTCATTTTGGGGAAGAAATGGAAGCAATTCCTGAGATAAAAGATTCAGAAGAGTCAATTCCACCATCCGATAAGGAAGTAAAATCAAAGAAAAAAAGTAGTCTTCCTGCCATCCTGCTAGTAGAAGACAATAAAGAACTGCTAAAATTCCTAGGTGAAAAGCTTAAAGGACAATATGTTATACACAAAGCTCCAAATGGAATATTGGCATTGGAAATCTTGAAAAAAGAACCCATTGATCTGGTTATTTCTGATGTGATGATGCCTGAAATGGATGGTTACAAACTATGTGAACATATCAAATCCGACTTGGCTACGAGTCACATTCCTGTCATCTTACTTACAGCCAAAAATAACATCACTGCGAAAATCACTGGTTTGGAGATGGGTGCAGATGTATACCTTGAGAAGCCATTCTCCCTAGAATTTCTGTACCTCCAAATCAAAAACTTGCTTCAACATAGAGACCAGATCAAAAAGGCCTTTGCCAGCTTACCTATGGTGAATTCTGACACGATCGCTCACTCAAAAGCTGACGAAGAATTCCTGAGTAAAATCAACGAGGCAATACTGGCAAATATCGAAAATGAATTATTTGGGGTGTCTGATTTAGCAGATCAGCTTCATATGAGCCAATCCAGTCTATTGCGTAAAATAAAAGGGGTTTCTGAACTCACCCCTAACGGTTATATCCGGTTGGTTCGCTTGAAAAAATCAGCTGAACTTCTCAATGATGGATTGCACAGCATAGCAGAAATCAGCGAAATGGTCGGTTTCAACAGCCCTTCCTATTTCACCAAATGCTTCCAAAAGCACTTTGGAGAGTTGCCTAAAGATTTTTCTAAAAAATCGGACATCCTAGAGACCTAAATCATATTTAAAAAAGAATGTGTCTCAAACGACTTACCAGCAAATTTTAAAAAACAAAAACCAGCTCCTAAAATCGCAAAAAAAATGCTGCCAATTGTAAATCAAGGCCTTAAAAGAAATCAACCTCCCAAATAGAAGGGAATTTGCTATTTTTTGAAGTTTTGGGACTAATTGAAAAGTAAGTCAAATAGTAGTTTTACATCCCAAGTTGAATCAAAGTGATGACTTTGCTTCAACATCATTTTGATAAACCCTGATAAACCGAATTAATCATGCGATTAAGTAGAAACTTCAATTTTCTATGCCTGTTGCTTGGGACTATTTTCCTAAGTCTCAATCTTTCTCCAAAAGCATTAGCCTCAAACCCTAAGTTAGAACCCAGACGGGCCGAGGTACTTTTCTTGGGGCATGCCAGTGAGCATCACAATTCAAGACTTTATGCTCCATGGCTTGCTACGGCACTTTTTGAAAGTGGAATCAACATCACCTATACAGAAAAACTGGAGGACTTGAATAAAGAAAACCTCTCCAAATATGATGGTCTGGTGATCTACGCAAATCACGATGTGTTATCTAAGGAGCAAGAGTCAGCGATGAAAAGTTTTGTGGAAAGCGGTAAAGGATTAATCCCTCTGCATTCTGCAACTGGTTGTTTCAAAAACTCCGATTGGTATATAGAAACTATTGGGGGACAGTTTGCCTCTCACGGAGAAGGGGAATTTACATCTGAATTTGAGGCTCCCGGTCATGCGATTCTGCAAGGTTTAGAACCATTCAATACTTGGGATGAAACCTATGTTCATCAACGAATCAACCCTGACATGACTGTCTTAACAGAGCGAGTGGAAGGAGAACACCATGAACCTTACACCTGGGTGAGAAATGTGGGTAAAGGCAGGGTTTTCTATACTGCTTATGGTCATGATGAAAGAACTTGGAAGAATGCAGGCTTTCTTGCTTTGGTGAAAAACGGGATTTTTTGGGCTATGGGCGATGAAGTACAAGCCAATGTCGCAGCCTTAAACATTCCAGATGTATCGATTTATGATGAAACTATTTCTGATTTCACCAAGAGATATGAAGTACCAAAAATGCAAGAGGCCTTATCTCCAGATGAATCCAAGAAGTTAATACAAAAGCCTGTAGACTTTTCTATTGAGTTATTTGCATCTGAGCCGGACATCCAAAATCCTATCGCTATGGCTTGGGACGAAAGAGGAAGATTATGGATCGTAGAATCTGTAGATTATCCCAACACTTTTAAAGAAACAGACGGTGCATCTAATGATCGAATCAAAATATGTGAGGATACTGATGGAGATGGTAAAGCAGATAAATTCACAGTTTTTGCAGATGGATTGAATATTCCTACCAGTATGGTTTTTGCCAATGGCGGTATCATCGTATCCATGGCTCCTGATTTTGTTTTTATGAAGGATACTGACGGAGATGATGTGGCAGACGTGAAAGAAGTCATCATGACTGGATGGGGCAAAAATGATACACATGCCGGTCCTTCTAACTTACAGTATGGATTTGACAATAAAATTTGGGGGGTGACCGGATATTCCGGATTCAACGGAACCATCAATGGAGAGCAAATGAATTTCCCTCAAGGGATTTATCGATTTGACCCAAATGGCCAAAACTTTGAATACCTCGCCGGATCCAGCAATAATACTTGGGGATTAGGCTTTTCTGAAGACAATAATGTCTTCATGTCTACCGCAAACAACACACATGCAGGCTATTACTCCATACCTGCAAAATACTTGCAGCGTGCATTTCCAAAAGCCGGAGAAGGAGAGATTTCTCCTGCATTCGATATTCAACCAATTCAGAAAATTGACGGGCATTATGATGCGCATGCAATGACGCCAAACTTGAGACAAGTGGATGTAGTGGGAGGATTTACTTCTGCAGCTGGATTTAGATTGTACACTGCCAGAGATTTCCCAAAAGAATATTGGAATAGAATTGCCTTTGTAAATGAACCTACCATTCGATTAACCCATAATGCGATCATTGAACCAAATGGCGCTGGATTTAGCGAAAAAGACGGGTGGAATCTGCTTGCTAGCTCAGATGAATGGTTTGGTCCGGTACAGGCGGAAGTTGGACCAGATGGAGCAGTTTGGGTTGCAGACTGGTATAACTTCATCATTCAACACAATGTATTTGTGGAGCGCCAGGCACCATCTAGAATGGTTTTGCCTTTTGAAGATCAGCCTCATGGACAAGGAAATGCATTCCAAAGCCAACTTCGTGACACGAATCATGGCAGAATTTACCGAGTAGTTTATAAGGATGGTAAAAACAAGCCAATGCAGCTTTCAAAGGAAGATACTAAAGGGTTAATCGCAGCTTTGAAAAACGATAACATGTTCTGGAGAATGACTGCTCAACGCTTGCTTGTAGAGTCAGGAAATCAGGCAGTTTTTGGGGATCTATATAAGATTGTAAACAATACATCTGTAGATGAAATTGGCTTGAACAGCCCAGCAGTTCATGCACTATGGACACTTCATGGTTTGGGAGCTTTTTCAGGAAATAATTCTGAGGCGATCAAGGTGGCCACTGCTGCCCTATCTCATGCTGCTGCTGGAGTAAGAAAAGCAGCAATCGCTGTATTGCCAACTAATCAGTCAACCACTCAAGCCATCCAAGAGGCAGGTTTGACTGGAGATAAAGATTTAAATGTGAGAATGCATACCATCTTAAAACTTGCTGAAGTTCCAGCTAGTGCAGAAGCCGGAGCCATGCTATATCAGGCGAGTTTAGATGAGGCAAATGCAAAAGACGACTGGTTGCAAAAAGCGATTTTCGCAGCTGCGGCAGAGCAAGGGGATGCGTTTACCGATGCAATTGGTCCTGAGAAAACAGATCTGACCAATAGACTGGAAAGTGCCGTAGCAAACGAGAGGTACGAACTAGGAAGAAGAAGTACACTTCAATATTCTCCTGATGTAAAAGGAAAAGCGATCTCCATTTCCACAGAAATTTCCCAGAGAAGAGACGCGGAGCCATTCGGAGTGATTACAGCACAAGGAGATGCTCAAAATGGGTATAGCTTCTATTTAGAAGAAGGCAAATTACACTGGGTAGTTAAGCAAAATGGAAAATCTTTCGAGGCTGTCACAAGTGCTACTCTTCCAGAAAGCTATCAAGCAGTAGCAACAATTTCTCAGGATGGAAAAATGGAGATTCTGGTTGATGGTAAATCCGTAGCAGCAGCCAAAGCGAATAGTGCCTTCACAGGAAAACTTGCTCCTAGTGTAAGATCTGGCCGTGATTTCGGAGGAGATCGAAATGTAGGATCCTACAAAGATGAATTCAGCTTTGAAGGCAACCTGAGGAATTTAGTATTAGAGTTAAAATAAGCATACAATGATTAAAGCAACCTTTCTTCCCATGGCAGCGATGCTAGTTATTGGGAACTGGTTTGTTGACACCAAAGAGCTAAAATCGTCTGAATCGATTGCTCTTTGCGAAGCTAAACCAAGTATAGAAAACACTAGCCAACCAGAAAGTAATTTTAAGATCGAAAGAAATTCAGAATTTCGGGAGACGACTATTTTACTAGAAATCGTGCCTGAAATGATGAAGTTCGATCAAGATACCTTCAAGGTAAAAGCAGGAGATAAAATCATTCTTGAAATTGACAACTTAGATGGAATGGAACATAATCTTCTGATCGCAAAACCAGGAACACTAGAGAAAGTGGGTGCAGCTGCTGATGCCATGTTGAGAGATCCGAAAGCCTCAGAAAAATTCTATGTTCCCGAAATACCAGAGGTACTTTTCTCCACCAAAATGATTGGTCCTCAGGAACTATACACGCTAACATTTACCGCTCCTACCAAGCCAGGAAACTATCCTTTTGCATGCACATTCCCTGGACATTGGAGAATGATGAATGGTATCATGGTAGTGGAAAGTTGATTATAAATTGAGTTATAAATAAAAATTAACAGTACTCAAACCCATTAAACTATGAAAACAACTCGTAGAGTTAATTTAAAAGGACTTGTCAAGTTAAGCTTATCCCTCATCCTGACTTTTGGATTATTGATGAATCTGTCGGCTGAGCCAAACCCAATCAAAAAGCCTATTAAGGTACTTATCGTTGGTGGAAATGCTTCCCACGATTTCGAAAAATGGTACAAAGAAGTGGATGCTGCAACCTTAGAAAGTAAAGGCTTGGCAGAAGTCACTTACACCGAAGACACAGATAACATCAAAGATTATCTAGATACCATTGACGTCCTTTTTCTATCAAACAACAAGCCTATCAATGACATTGCCACCCGAGAAGCAATTTTTGCTTTTGCAGATGCTGGCAAAGGAATCATTATCGCGCATGCAGGTATGTGGTATAGCTGGAGAGACTGGCCTGAATATAATAAAGAGCTAGTCAGTGGTGGATCCAGAGGACATGATCGATATGGAAATTTCAATGTTGACTTGACGGATGTAAAGCACCCAGTGACTAAAGGTCTTCCTGCGCACTTCTCATTAGATGATGAATTATATTATCAAAAAGTGGATCCAGAAGGACCTGGAATAGAGGTATTAGCCAATGCCAGCACGGAAGGAAATGAAGCTTTCCCATCCATTTACATTGTCAAGCATGCGCATGCGAAAATCGTCGGAATCGCACTGGGTCATGATGCAGCTTCACATGAATTGGAAGCTTACAAGACTTTAATCCGAAACGCAGTAAAATGGGCAGCTAAATAATTCTCTCAACATATGAGGTCCACCGTCTGTGCCTGCCCTGCCGGTACGCCAGACTACAAAGACCAGAATAATATTTAATGAGTAGTGAAAACTCTCAAACCTATTGAACCTTCCTTTTTAAACAATAAATCAAGAACCTAAAGTATATTCAAATGAGTCAAAAACAAATCACGGTAGTAATAGTCGGACTTGGCTTCGGCAAAGAATTCATCCCTATTTATCAAGCACATCCAAACATCAAAAAAGTCGGAATCTGTACCAGAAACCCTAAGACTATTGACGAATTGGCTACCAAGTTTAACCTAGATCGAGATCTTTGCTTCACCAATTTTGATGATGTACCAAAGCGTGATGATGTAGATGCTATTCATATTGTGACTCCAGTACCTGATCACGCCAGAATGACTTTGGCTTCACTGAATGCCAATAAACATACTGCTTGCACCATTCCTATGGCAATGACTAAAGAGGATTGTGCAGCCATCGTCGACGCTAAGAGAAAATCCGGAAAGGTCTATATGATGATGGAAACGGCACTTTATACCCGTGAATTTTTATATGGATTGAAGCTAGCTGAAACAGGTCAATTAGGAAAAATCCAAATGGTTAGAGGTTCGCATATACAGGACATGAGTATGCCAGGATGGGATGAATATTGGAAAGGATTCCCGCCTATGCTCAATGGAACCCACGCCATTTCTCCTCTTTTGAGAATCAATAACACCAAAGCAGAAACGGTTGTCTGTCATGGTTCAGGTCGCTTGAGCGAGGATTTAGCAAGCAGACATGGATCTCCATTTGCGATGGAAACAGCTACTTTCACCTTGAAAAATTCAGATGTGATCGCTGAGGCAACACGTTCCTTATTTGATGTGGTACGCCAATATCGTGAGTCTTATGATGTCTATGGTACCAAAATGTCCTTTGAATGGGAGCAATTGGAAGATGAAAGCCACGTGATTTTTGACGGAGGAGAAAATGCCAGAAGAATTGATGTACCAGATACAGATGAGTTACTGATAGAACCAATCAAACATTTCACAAAAAGACAAACGATAGACGATCCAAATCACGTGTCTTTCCTTCAAGGAGCTGGTCATGGTGGCTCGCACCCACATTTGGTGCAGGAGTTCGTTGCGGCGATAATAGAAGGACGTGATTCGGCAGTAGATGCTGCGATTGCTGCCAATTATACCTGTGCTGGTATTTGTGCACATGAATCTGCCATGAAAGGTGGAGAGAGAATTCAGGTTCCAACTTTTGACTAATCAAAAATGAAATTTGGAGTAAGTACATTTTTATGGGTATCGCCTTTCGATACCCATTCTTTTGACCTAGTCCACAAGGTAAAAGAGATGGGATTTGATATCATCGAAGTTCCTGTGGAAAACAAGGATTTAGTGGATTGGGATGAATTAAAAAAACTAACAGATGAAGTCGGGCTAAAAGTCAGCATCAGTGGTGCATTTGGAGCAGATCGGGATATCTCCAGTGAGGATCCTGCCATCCGCGCAAATGGGCTAAAATACATCCAGGATTCCATCAAAATCGCAGCTAAAATGGGCAGTCCTCTATTTGGAGGTCCATTATATTCTGCTGTTGGAAAACTACGCTCTATCTCTCCCGAGCAGAAAAAGCAAGAGTTTGACTGGTGTGTGGATAACCTGAAAAAGGCCTGCATTACAGCAGAAGAATTTGGAATCACCTTAGGTTTGGAACCACTAAACCGCTTCGAAAGTGACATGGTCAATACGGTGGACCAAGCCTTGGAAATCGTGAAAGCTGTAGATTCTCCCTTTTTAAAAATTCAACTTGACACCTTCCACAATAATATAGAAGAGAAAAACATTGCTGTTTCAATTCGGAAAGTTGGGAAGGAATTGCTTTGTCATGTTCAGGGAAATGAAAGTGATCGAGGCACGCCAGGGACTGGAAATCTGGCTTGGAATGAAATCAAAGAAGCTTTGGAAGAAATAGGATACGAAGGAGCGATGGTAATTGAAACCTTCGGTGCGGTATCCAAGGAAATGGCCAAAGCCACTTGCATTTGGAGACCTTTGGCAAATAGTGCAGACGAATTGGCAAGCGAGGGATTGGCCTTTTATAAGGAGCAGTTTAGGAATTAATGAGACTTCGCTCAGCCTGAGTATACCTTCCCTGGTCTGTGAGTTAAAGACTTAGGTCTAAGAAACCTTTTAACCTATTAAACCATGAACATCACTCCTATTCTAATCACAGCATTTTGGTTTAGCTTGAGCTTTTTGTCTGTACCTGAGAAAAACCCCATCCTACTGGCAGACCCCACGATTTTCTATCATGATGGCACCTACTATCTCTATGGTACCAGCGGAAATGATAAGAATCTGGGTTTCGAAGTTTACGTTTCCAAAAATCTAAAAGCTTGGAAGCGCTCTGAGAAAAACGAGGGTTATGCACTCAAAAAAGGAGAATCTTATGGAGATATCGGGTTTTGGGCTCCTCAGGTTTTTGAATATGAAGGGAAATTCTACATGGCTTACACAGCCAATGAACATATTGCAATCGCAAGCTCAGATAGTCCATTGGGACCTTTTACTCAAGCTGAAATCAAAGACCTTGAAGCTCCTGTAAAGCAGATTGACCCCTATATTTTCATTGACGAGGGTGGTAAAAAGTATCTGTATCATGTTCGCCTTACAGAAGGAAACCGATTGTTTGTAGCAGAAATGGAAGATGATTTTTCTGGCATCAAAGAAGAAACTTTGACGTATTGTTTTCATGCGGAGGAACCTTGGGAAAACACTCAAAATGTGGAATGGACCGTTTCGGAAGGACCCTCGATCATCAAACATAAAGGGCTTTATTACTTCATCTACTCTGCCAATGATTTTAGAAATCCAGACTATGCAGTGGGCTATGCAGTAAGTGAAAGCCCTTTGGGACCTTGGAAGAAAAGCCCTACAAATCCAATTTTTGACAAGTCCGATGCAGGAATCAATGGATCTGGACACGGGGATTATTTTATAGATGCCAAGGGCAAAATGAAATATGTCCTCCACACCCACAATTCGGATGAAAACGTATCACCAAGAAAAACTGCTCTTATAGAACTGGAATTTGTGAAAAACGGAAAAGAAGCTGATGTTTTGAAAGTGAAGGAAGGAAGCTTTAAATTTCTTGAATTGAACTGAGATGGTGAAAGGGTCATTTCGAAGGAAAGATGACTGAGAAGTCTACTGCCTGCCGTGCCGACAAGCAGATCTCAGAGACCACCACCATTTAGGATATGTAAAGATAGAAACCAAGTGAAAAGACAATATAGCTAGTACCATGACCCAAAAACCACAAATATTAATACTTGGCTGTTTTGATACCAAAGGCGAAATATTCTCATTTTTAAGAGACTGTTTAATTGCTGATGGAGCCGAGGTTTTGACAGCAAATGTGGGAGTCATGGGCACGACAAAGTTGTTTCCAGTATCCATTGAATCGGAAGAAATTTGTAGGGAAGCGGGAGAAGAACTGGCGAATATCCGACAGAAAAACGATCGTGGGTATGCCATGGAGGTAATGGGACGTGGGGCAGAAAAAGTTCTTCTTAAACTTTACAAGGAAAAGCAATTTGATGCCATTATCGGCATGGGAGGAGGTAGTGGAACATATGTGATGCTGAAATCTATCCAGTCATTGCCTTTAGGACTTCCAAAAATTTGTATTTCAACTTTGGCCAGTAAAGATCTCTCCGATTTGGTTGGAGTCAAAGATGTGCTACTGATGCCATCTGTGGTAGATGTCGCCGCACTAAACAGTATCATTAAACCCATTATTCAACAAGCTGCAGCGGCACTTGTGGCCATGACGAGGGTAACAAATGATAATATCCCAAATCAAACAAAACGTATTGCAGTCAGTATGTTTGGAAATACCAGCGTTTGCGTAGATCATTGTACGAAGTTACTTGAAGCTCAAGGCTTTGAGGTGATGGCTTTTCATGCCAATGGCCCTGGTGGAAAAGCCATGGAAAGTTTAACTTTAGAGGGATGTTTCGCAGGAATTTTGGACATAACCACTACTGAATTGGCAGATGAACTATGTGAAGGAATTTGTAGCGCCGGTCCCAACAGACTTGAGGCTGCAGGTAAAATGGGAATTCCACAAGTAGTTGTTCCAGGGTGTATGGATATGGTCAATTTTGGTACCATGGATTCCGTGCCGGAAAAATATAAAAACAGGCATTTTTATAGCTGGGTGCCAACCGTCACCTTGATGCGCACAAATGAAGAGGAGAATAGAGAGTTAGGAAAGATATTGGCCCAAAAACTAAATCAAAGTTTTGGACAAGTAGCTGTTCTTTTTCCTGAAAAAGGTCTTTCGCAGATAGATGCTAAAGGAAATGTCTTTGAAAACGTAAAATCAAACGAGGCACTTTCAATTTCTATCCAAGATAACTTGAAATCTGAAATCCCTTTTGTCAAATTGCCATTCCATATCAATGATCAAGCCTTTGCTGAGAAAGCAGTGGACAGCTTATTGAAGATGATTGATTGAAGAGCAATATGAAAAAGTACAGCTTCTTCAGAAGCAGGATATTTAAGTATTATAACTTTAAACTCTGTGGTATCCTAAGCGGTATTCTCAGTTAAAAAAATAGAAACAATAAAAAGTAGAAATTATGCCAAATCCATGGACAGGGAAGGGAAATCCTTACACCAGACAGGAAGTACGTGATCGATTGAAAGAAACCTTAGCTCAAAAAAAGGCAATCATCGCCGCTGGAGCCGGAACAGGGATTTCAGCAAAATTTATAGAAAAAGGCGGTGCAGATTTATTGATAATCTATAATTCAGGTCGTTTTAGGATGTCAGGCCATGGTTCGACAGCTGGCCTCATGGCTTATGGCGATGCCAATGCTGTGGCAATGGAAATCGGAGAATTTGAAGTGCTCCCTGTGGTAGAAGAAATTCCTGTCATTTGTGGTGTTCATGGGTCTGATCCAAGAAGACGTATTTGGCATCATTTGTTAAAAGTCAAAGAGATGGGTTTTTCAGGAATTAATAATTTCCCAACGCATTCTATTGTCGATGGACATTTCCGTCAGGTTTTAGAAGAAACAGGCATGGGCTTCGAAAAGGAAGTTGAAATGATCCAAATTGCCGATAAAATGGACCTTTTCTCTATCGTTTATGTAGCAACAGCTGAGGAAGCCCGTCAAATGGCAGAAGCAGGTGCTGATGCAATCATATCCCATGTGGGAACCACCGTAGGAGGCTCTATCGGTGTTACTGGCGCGAGCTGTAGCATGGATGATGCAGTTGCACGAACCAATGAAATTGTGGCTGCTGCCAAAGCCGTGAATCCAGATTTATTTTTCCTAGCTCATGGTGGACCGATCAATACTCCTGAAGATGTTCGTGAGGTTTTGGACAAGGCTGACGTCCATGGATTTGTCGGGGCATCCTCTCTAGAAAGAATGGGTGTAGAAGAATCGCTAACTAACCTAACCAAGGAATTTAAAAAGCTGACAATTAAATAGGTTAACAAAAAAAATAAAATTATTAAGTGGCTCGAGTTTACTCTTGCCACTTTTTTTATGATCAAAAATTAGGGTACTTGTCGGAAGGAAAAAAATAGTTGTGATTAGCATTCTCAACTATTCCGAGCAAAATAAAAGGGGCTTACTTTGAAGTTGATTTCCAATACAAATCCACAAACGGCGCGGAAATCACATTTGTAAACAATAATTTTAGGTTCAAATCACACTCAAATATGAAAAAGAGATACTTATTAGGCATGGGCTTGATGTTGCTTTTGGGCACGCAAGTTCAGGCTCAAGATGAAATCATCGAAAAGATTATCAAGGAGGAAACTGAGAATTCTCAGTTGAAGCAAATCGGTCATGAGTTGATGGATGGCATCGGGCCAAGACTTGTTGGAACTCCACAAATGAAAAAAGCTCATGATTGGGCAGTAGAAAAATACGAAAGTTGGGGGATTGAAGCCCGCAACGAACAATGGGGAGAGTGGAAAGGCTGGGAGCGTGGAATTACCCATATTGACATGATCGCTCCATGGACAAAATCTCTAGCAGGCCAGCAATTAGCTTGGAGTCCTTCCTCGCCTGAAGGCGGTGCAACTGGAGAAGTGGTTGTGATCCCTGATGTAGCAGACGAAGCGGCATTTGAGGCTTGGTTGCCTTCTGTAAAAGGAAAATATGTAATGGTTTCTGCTCCACAGGTAACGGGTAGACCGGATTACAACTGGGAGGAATTTGCAACAGAAGAGTCTTTCGCAAAAATGAAAGAGGAGAAGACTGAATCCAATAGAGCTTGGAATGAAAGACTTCAAAAAACTGGTAAAGGAAGAAGAGAATTGCCTGCTGCTTTGGAAGAAGCTGGAGCTTTGGGAATTATCACTTCTTACTGGTCTCAAGGTTTTGGAGCCAACAAGATCTTTTCTTCTTATACTAAAACAGTCCCTACTGTCGATCTTTCTTTAGAAGATTATGGCCTATTATTTAGACTTGCAGATGGTGGAGAAAGCCCAACAATTACACTCAATGCACAATCCAAAGATTTGGGTGTTGTTCCTACTTTCAATACCATTGCTGAAATCAAAGGAACTGAAAAGCCTGATGAATATGTGATGCTTTCTGCTCACTTTGACTCTTGGGATGGTGGAACAGGTGCCACTGATAATGGTACTGGAACTATCATGATGATGGAAGTGATGCGAGTATTGAAAAAGATTTACCCTAATCCAAAAAGAACCATTCTGGTAGGACACTGGGGTTCGGAAGAGCAAGGACTTAATGGTTCTAGAGCTTTTGTAGAGGATCATCCTGAAATGATGGATAAAATCCAAGTACTTTTCAACCAGGATAACGGAACTGGTAGAGTAGTAAACCTTTCAGGTCAAGGCTTTGTAGATAGTTATGAGTATCTGGGCCGTTGGTTGACAAAAGTGCCTAGAAATATTACTCGAGAAATTGAAACGAATTTCCCTGGAAACCCAGGGGGTGGCGGTTCTGATTATGCTTCATTTGTAGCTGCAGGAGTACCGGCATTTTCTCTTAGTTCATTGAACTGGTCTTACTTCAATTACACTTGGCATACCAATTTGGATACCTATGACAAAATCATTTTTGACGATGTTCAAAGCAATGTCATCTTGGCTGCAATCATGGTTTACATGGCAAGTGAAGAAGATGATATGGTATCAAGAAAAGTGAGAGTTCCAATTGGAAGAAATGGTGAGCCAACTGAATGGCCAGCAATGCGTTCTCCAACAAGAAAAGGTGGATTGGATAATTAATCCATTTTCCAACAAATTCAGAAAGCCACGGAAATCCGTGGCTTTCTTTTTTTTGGCCCATTGCATCTAGTTACTAAACAAAAGCTTTCGTATTTTTCATATTCCTAACCCCAGCAAATATGAAAAAGCTTTTTACTCCTATACTTTTCCTATGTTTAGTTATACACCCAATATTGGGACAAGAACGCATTCTTAAAGATGCACTGGCAAATGCTGAAAAAGAGGATTTCTCTGGAGTGATTTTAGTGGCTCAAAATGGAAAAGTACTTTTCGAAAAAGCCATTGGGATGCGTTCGTTTGAGGATCAAATCCCTCTCAAAAAACATGATGTTTTTGAAATGGCATCAGTTTCCAAGCAGTTCACTGCCATGATGATCATGTTGTGCCAGGAAAAAGGCCTCTTAGATTATGATGATCGAATAGGAAAATACTTGGATGTCCCTTACAAAGGAATTACCATCCGACAATTACTCAATCACACCAGTGGATTGCCGGACTATCAGGCTGTGATGGATGAGCATTGGGATAAAAGCAAAGTTGCAGGAAATAAGGATATACTGGCTTACCTCAACGAATATGAACCTCCTATGCTTTTTGAATCGGGAGAAAAATATCAGTATAGTAATACGGGCTATGTGTTTTTGGCGAGTATTGTGGAGAAAGCAACTGGGAAAGACTTTGTAGAACTATCTCGTGAATGGATTTTCAAACCCTTGCATATGAACAGCACCGATATCAGATCTCCAGAGGAAAAAGCAAAAGTTGAAAACTTTGCGGCGGGTCATATCAAAAACTCAGATGGAAAGTACGTCAATGCAAATAAATTCCCTTCTTCGGACTATACTATTTGGCTTGGCAACCGAAAGGGTCCGGGTAGAGTAAGCAGTATCGCTGAAGATTTATTACGCTGGGATCAGGCTTTGTATACTAATCGACTTGTCTCACAAAAAACCATGGAGCTAGCTTTTGCTCCTGCCAAACTCAATGATGGAACTCGAAGTTATTATGGCTTTGGATGGTCAATAGAACCTAAAAGCCCATTTGGAAAAATGGTCATGCATACCGGAGATAATCCGGGATACAAGACCATAATAGTGCGTTACATTGAGGAAAATAAAACGATCATTATTCTTAACAACAACTACCATCCAGATGTCATGAAGCTCGTGGAAGCAGCTACCCTTTCCTTAGGTAAATGGTAAGCAATTAAATTTGATACAATTTATTTTTCTTCCAAAAAAGCCATTCTAAAGCTCTCTAAAGCAGGGGTGCTATGTTCTTTCTTCATGATTTCTTCCATTTGCTGGATAATTTCTGGATGTTGATCTGCAACATTATACTGCTCCAAAGGATCTGTGGATAAGTCGAATAATTGGATAGTCAAAGCCTCATCCTTTTTGATATTAAGACGAATCCCTTTCCATTTCCCCATTCTTACTGCTTGTTGTCCATCATATCCCGCAAACTCCCAAAATAAGTATTCAGGTTCTTCTTGAGCTTCTCCCAATAAGGTGGGTAAAAAACTAGTGCCATCAGAATCTTCCGGCGCATTCACTCCCACCAATTCACAAAGTGTAGGCATTACATCATAAAAGGCTGAAATTCGATCCGTCGTACTTCCAGCTTTTATTTTACCCGGCCAATTGACGGTCATAGGAACGCGAATTCCTCCTTCATACACAAAGCCCTTTGTTCTTCCATAACCATTCGTAAATGGCTTAGAGCTTTCAAAATAATCAAAGTCTACACCTCCTGTGTAAGTGGGACCGTTATCACTAGTGACAATGATAATGGTATTTTCCTCCAGCCCTAACTCCTTCACTTTTGCCATCACTTCACCAATTTGCTGATCCAGCAAAGTGATCATCGCTGCATAAGTAGCGTGTGGATAACGGTTAGGAAAGTAACCTTGATTTCCCAAATAAGGATCTTCTGCCCCAAAGGTTTCTCTATACTTATCCACATCATTTTGAGGTGCTTGAAGCGGAACATGTGGAAGTGGAGAAGCATAATATAAAAAGAATGGCTCCTTCTGATTTTCCTCTATAAAGCTCAGGGCTTTGTCATGCATCAAGGTGGGAGCAAAGTCTTTCTGATTGTATTTCGCATAGCTCTCAGGATCATTTGGATCCGCTCCTTCATCCAATTTTGTATTAGGAATCACTATTGGGTTATCCAGGTCTACCTTCGTTTCATTCTCCCACAGGTGTGGTGGATATAGGTTATGTGCTTGGCGCTGGCAATTAAAACCATAGAAATAATCAAAACCCAATTTCGTAGGGATTGACTCAGTCATTGGTCCACCAAGACCCCATTTTCCCACAATTCCAGTTTTGTACCCAGCATCTTGAAGTAATTTCCCAAGAGTAAGAGTATTGTCAGGCAATGGTCTTTGTCCCTCCAAATAAGGATCTTCGGAAACTTTAGCATAATCCCAAACATCCCCTCGATCTACCCATTCGTCATTTCCTCGAATAAAGGCATTTCCTCCATGCTTACCGGTTAAAAGACTACAACGAGCCGGGGCACAGACAGGAGCTCCGGAATAATGATTGGTAAAAACCATTCCAGAGGCTGCAAGAGCATCCATATTTGGAGTTTGGATTTTTTCTTGGCCCTGATAGCCCACTTCACCATAACCCAAATCATCTGCTAGAATGTAAATAATATTAGGTTGAACAGGTTGTTCGGCTTCCTCCTGTGAACAGGAAAAAACAATAGGGAGACAAAATAAAATGAAAATCAATCGACGCATATAACTATTTATTTAAATGATTTTTAATGGCATTTATTGCTTGCTCTTTTCTTCGTTGTTCATTCCCTTTGACAATCTCAAAAGGAAAGCCACTGGACTTTGCCAGCTCATGATACTTGTCGAAGAAATATTGACGCATTTTCAAATCTGGATATTCCCGAAGAGGATCAGGCTCCCAAGGCAAGTCCGTATCAGTTAAAAGGATCAAACTGTAGGTTCTCTTTTCCATTTGATCTAATACCCAGGTTGCAGTTTTATCAAACCTATGTTGAGACCAAATGTGGATCACCCGCAAATCTGTATCGCAGAAAAGAAGTTGATTTGCTTTTGCGGCCATTTCATCTTCCAATGCAACCTGTCCTTTGGCAATAGCCAATAAATCCTCGTATTGATATTGATTATCAAGTTTCTCCAGATACTCTCTGGCAAATTCAGGCACCCAAGGTTCACCGTAAAATTCGGAAAGATCATTCGCCAAGGTGCTTTTACCAGTAGACTCTGGTCCTAATATCAATACCCTATCTAGCTTCATAAGCTTTCGCAGATTTAATCCATGCCAACAAACCCAAAGTGGCCAGGACTGTGAAAAACAAATACTGAAAGGAGGTCAGAATTAATCCTTTGTAAAAATACAAGGGAACGGCAGCCAAGTCAGTAATGATCCAAAATATCCAGTTTTCCACCTTCTTTTTGGCCATCAACCACATCCCCACGAATGCAGAGGCGGTGGTAAATGAATCCCAATAAGGCACATCGCTATCTGTAAAATTGGCCAGAACCAAATAAAGTGTCAGATAAGAGATCAAAAAGAAAGCTATGGATACGGCCCAGCCCGAGGGTTTCAACCAAGTAACTGGAAGTACTTTTTCACCTACTTTGGGATGAGTCCAAACAAACCAGCCATAAATTGACATACTAAAATAATAGGCATTGATGCCCATGTCTGCATATAGCTTATATTGAAAACAGATCCACACATAAATGAGCGTAGAGATAATTCCCGTTGGATAAACCCAAATGTTTTCTTTAATCGAATAATAAACAGATGACACCCCAAAGAACACAGCAATTCCCTCCAACCAAGTCATTTGTTGCAGCCCTTCGGTAAAACCATCAAGAATCCATTGGAAATCCATTCCCGAAATAAGTGAAATTTTCTAAATCCTTTTGCCGATCTACTTTGTTATACCTGCTCAAAATGAAAAAGACAAGAATGTCTGACAAGTTTCCCGAATTTATACCCGAATACCCTCATTGATGTTTAACTTTGCCGACTATGACTTTGAGCACTTTATCCGCTAAAACAGACATCGATTCTCTCGACCCGAAGGAATTTATCATTATCAAAAATGCTAAGGTAAATAACCTAAAAAGCCTTAGCGTTGCGATTCCTAGAAATAAATTAATCGTGGTGACAGGGCTTTCTGGGTCAGGAAAATCCTCATTGGCTTTTGACACCCTCTTTGCAGAAGGTCAGCGAATGTATGTGGAAAGTCTCAGCTCCTATGCAAGACAGTTTTTAGGTAGGATGGAAAAACCGGATGTAGAATACATCAAAGGTGTAGCTCCGGCCATTGCCATCCAACAAAAAGTCAACACCAAAAACCCTCGCTCCACGGTAGGTACGACCACTGAAATTTATGATTACCTGAAATTGCTCTTTTCGAGAATTGGGAAAACCATCTCTCCAATTTCTGGAAAAGAGGTGAAACATCATACGGTTACTGATATCGTGGACTATATACAGTCTTTCGAGGAAGGCTCCAAGGTCATGATTTCCTGCCCGCTTCAATTAGAAAGTGGTAGGAAAATCGAACAAGAACTTGAACTCCTCCTGCAAAAAGGATACACCAGAATTCTCATCAACGAGGAGATGTACTTTGTGGAAGACTTACTTGAAGAGAAAAAAGTACCCAAAGGAAAGTATGAGATATTAATCGATAGGGCTTCAGTCATCAAAGAGGATGAAGACAACCAGTTTCGAATTGCCGATTCTGTGCAGACAGCCCTATTTGAAGGACATGGAGATTGCAAAATCACCATCCCAGGAAAAGAAACCCGAATCTTTTCTGACCGATTTGAATTGGATGGGATGACCTTTGAAATTCCCTCCGTCAATTTCTTTTCTTTCAACAACCCCTATGGTGCCTGCCGCACTTGTGAGGGATTTGGAAACGTATTGGGAATTGATTTAGACTTAGTTATTCCTGATAAGGAAATGTCTGTCTATGAAGGTGCCATCGCGCCCTGGAGAGGCGAATCCTCCAGAAAATGGTTGGAACCCTTATTAAAAAAGGGGATAGAATTTGATTTCCCAATACATAGGTCTTACAACGAACTATCAGAAAAAGAGCAGCAACTTATTTGGACTGGAAATAAGTATTTTAAAGGTTTGAATGCCTTTTTCAAAGATTTGGAGTCGAAGACCCATAAAATCCAATATCGGGTGATGCTCTCAAGATTTAGAGGGAGAACCACCTGTCCAGATTGTAAAGGCACGAGATTACGAAAAGATGCTTCTTACGTTAAAATTGAAGGAGAATCTATCATAGACTTGGTATTAAAACCAATTGATGAAGCCTTGGCATTTTTCAATGCCTTGGAGCTACCTCCACATCAAGCTAAAATCGCCAATCGACTGCTGAAAGAAATACAAAGTCGACTTTCCTACATGGATGAAGTGGGATTGGGTTATTTAACCCTAAATAGATTAACCTCCACGCTATCTGGAGGTGAATTCCAACGAATCAAACTGGCCACTTCCTTAGGTTCCGCTTTGGTGGGCTCTATGTATATCTTGGATGAACCTAGCATTGGTTTACACCCAAGAGATACGGATCGACTGATTGGTGTTTTGAAATCCCTACGTGATCTTGGAAATACTGTGATTGTCGTAGAGCATGAGGAAAAAGTCATGAAATCTGCTGATCAAATCATAGATATCGGACCAGATGCAGGAGTAAACGGTGGGGAATTACTTTTTCAAGGCCCCATCGATGAGCTGATGAAGTCAGCCCAAACCTACACCGCAAAATACCTTCGAAGTGAGGAGCATATTTTTAAAAAAGAAGGGAATCGAAAGTGGAAAGACTCTATCCTAGTCAAAGGTGCTAGGGAAAATAACCTCAAAAATATCGACGTCAAATTCCCCCTCAACACACTTACCGTAGTGACTGGAGTATCTGGTTCTGGTAAATCCACTTTAGTGAAAAAGGTTCTTTATCCAGCTTTGGGTAAAATGCTTGGAACGGTGATTGATGAAACGGGCAAGTATGATAAAATTGAGGGAGACTATCGCTCTGTTTCCCAGATTGAATTTGTAGACCAAAATCCAATAGGAAAGTCTTCTCGATCCAATCCAGTCACTTATGTAAAAGCTTATGACGCGATTAGGTCTCTTTATTCTGACCAACCCATTTCAAAGCAAAGGAATTACAAACCAGCCTTTTTCTCTTTCAATGTAGATGGAGGGCGATGTGAAGCCTGTTCTGGAGAAGGAATCACCACGGTGGAAATGCAGTTTATGGCGGATATCCATCTCACCTGTGAATCCTGCAAAGGCAAGCGTTTCAAAAATGAAATACTGGATGTTAAGTATAAAGAGAAAGACATTTCAGAGGTCCTAAATATGACCATTGATGAAGCCATCGAGTTCTTCCAAGGGAAAACTCAGATCATCAATAAGCTGCTACCTCTTCAAGAAGTAGGTCTTGGCTATATAGGCATGGGGCAAAGTTCTAATACGCTATCTGGCGGCGAAGCACAACGAGTGAAATTGGCATCTTTCCTTGGGAAAGGTGGTACGAAATCGGGAGAACATATCCTCTTTATTTTCGATGAACCGACGACGGGACTTCACTTTCATGACATCAAGAAATTGCTTCATTCCATCAATGCCCTGATAGATCAAGGTCATTCCGTGATCATTATTGAGCATAATACCGAAGTGATCAAATCAGCTGATTGGGTAATTGATTTGGGTCCAGAGGGAGGGAATAAAGGAGGTCATTTAACTTTCGAAGGAACCCCAGAAGATATGATGAAGGAAGAAGGAAATTATACTGCCAAGTATTTGAGGGAAGCTTTTGTGTAATCCTTTGAGGTTTCAAAAACCTCGAAGGTTTTTTATATTGACAATATATTGGAATCTTTGCCTTATCTAGCGCAAGTCTTCTGACTTTTGCTTATCATGTTGCAATTTTCAGTTTTTATAAGTCCAAGTCTAAAGACTTGAACAAGTTAATCCCCAAGAATCCTCATTTTAACAGGATAACCAATTGGCCTCGACTCTACTGCCAACTAACAAGCAATTTTCTAGATAACTTCAGAATTCTTCTGAAAAAAATCATCAACCAAAGACTGTTCCTGAGGAAAATTAATGACCTCTACGATTTTATTCCCTTCAATTTTCCAAAGCAAACAGGACAAGGCATTCAATGACCCATGAGTATCTGACGTGCTCCAGTTTCTATGGCAATCAATCACATAATTGTCATTTACTCCCATGACAATTTGCTCAGCTTTAAAGCCAAAATCATTTAGCTTTTCAAAATATTCCATCAATTCCTTAATTCCCTTTTTTATTCCGCTATAAGGGTGATTTCCGGGAATGTGCCATTCGACATTTTTGTCCATCACTTTTTGTATTCCCTCAAAATCAGCTTTAGAATAAGCTGTGAAAAAGCTTTCTATTAGTTTAACATTCGGGTGCTTCTCTGCCATTATTCATCAGTTTAGTTTCTCAAAACTAGTGAGACAAATACCCAAAAAACTTTAACTAGATTAAGTTTTTAACTTTTTTTTCTATTTTCTAATTGATTAAAATATTCTGGAGAAACCCCTAAAAAACTAGCGATTCTTCTCTGGGACAACCGGTTTTTGATCGCAGGATATTTTTGGCAAAATAGCTGATATCGCTGTTCAGCAGTTTGAGATAATTGGTAGATGATCCGCTCATTAGCTGCGATGCTTGCATTTTCACTCAGGATTCTGAAATAATTTGCAAAAACTGGTGAACTCCCTAAAAGTTCATCTAGAGAGCTTTTGGTGATTTCTAGTAAGACAGAATCCTCAAGTGCTTCAATTCTCATGTTTGATGGCGTTTGGGTAGAAAAACTTTTGAAATCACCTACCCACCAATTTTCATGAGGAAAGTTTAGCGTGTGGATTTTCCCTGATTCATCTGGGACAGTGGTTTGAAATAATCCAGAAACAACAAAATTTTCAAAGCGGCAAATTTCTCCCGGTTCAATAAGACTCGTTTTCTTTCCCACTTTTTTCACTTCAAAAAAGTGGGAAATAGTCTCAAACTCCACGTTTTTTACGTTGAGGTGCTTTTCAATATGGCTTTTGAATTTATTGTAATAAGAATCAGATTCTCTTTCCATTAGCAGGTTAGAATTTTAAATCTTCATTTTTCTCTAAACAAATCTTGACTAATGAAATTCAGAAGTACGAATTCATTAACCAGTTATTTACCATGAAAAACGAAAGTTTCATTTACGGATTTCATGGTAAATTATTCAAAAAAATAAAAGGGAGAGTCATTTGACTTTCCCTTTTATGAAACCTAAACCCTTTAACCTCTTTATTTTATACACTCGTTAACGTTATTCCAAGTGCCTCCATTGATAACATCCTGAAATCCATTTTGTTCTAAAATATTTTTTGCCTGAGCACTTCGGTTCCCACTTCTACAGAATACCACAATGTTTTTCTTTCCTTTAAATTTTGAGAGTTGACTACCAACTTGGTCAAGAGGAATATTGACTGCCCCTTTTACTGAACCTGAAGCAAACTCACCTGAAGACCTTACATCTACCAAGAAAGCACCTTCTTGAAGCGCTTCATTCAACTGTGTATTATCTGTTGTTCCAAATAAGGCTGAGAAGAAATTCATATCTATTATTATTTATTAGTGACTTATTTACTCTTGCAATTTCCCTCAGAAAAGCTTCTAAAACAGCGACTATTGTCACACAAGGGCAACATTCCCTTCACTAAGAATTTCAAAACCAAGCTTTTTTTTAACTGGTGCCAATACAAAAGACAATTCCTTTTAAATTCATGGCTTCATTCTATCCCCAAATTATGAGAAAACAGATACTTCTTACCATTATAGCTTTTACGATCAGTATTTGCTCCTGGGCACAAATCCAGACACCAGAGCAATTTTTGGGTTACAAGCCTGGAGATCGATTCACGCCTCATCACCGCATGGTGGATTATTTTGAGCATGTAGCTGCCAATAATCCAAACGTCAGATTGATCCAATATGGAGAAACCAATGAAAAGCGTCCATTAATCATTGCCATTCTTGCCAGTGAAGAAAATATGGCGCGGATAGAGCAAATCCGTGAAGACAATTTGAAAAGAGCTGGAGTTTTGGAGGGCGATCCTTCTACCTCTGTACCGATCAACTGGATGTCATTTAATGTGCACGGAAATGAGTCTGTCGGTATGGAAGCCGCAATTTCCTCTTTCTATACGCTAGCAAACCCTGCCAATGAAAAGTCACAGGAATGGCTAAAAAACCAAGTGATCATTATGGATCCTTGTATCAATCCTGATGGGCGTGACCGCTATTCCAATTGGTACAATCAGAAAATGAATACCACTTTGCAGCCTGACCTACAATCTGTAGAGCATAATGAACCTTGGCCAGGAGGTCGTGCCAACCACTATCTATTTGATCTAAACAGAGACTGGGCTTGGCAGGTACAGGTAGAATCTCAGCAGAGAATGAAAGTGTATAACCAATGGTTACCTCAGCTCCATTTGGATTTCCATGAGCAAGGAATCAACAATCCATTTTACATGGCTCCAGCTGCAGAACCTTTGCATGAGCAATTGACTCCATGGCAACATGAGTTTCAGGATATCTTTGGAAGAAATACTGCCAAATACTTCGATGAAGCTGGACGTTTCTACTTCACCAAAGAGCGTTTTGATCTACTTTACCCTTCTTATGGGGATTCCTACCCTATGTTTAATGGAGCTATCGGTATGACCATCGAACAAGGTGGCGGAGGTCAAGCTGGTATAGGTGGGTACAACTCAGTAGGCGACACAGTAACGTTAAGCTATAGAATCGCAGGACATTATACTGCTGCTATGTCAGCTGCCGAAGTAACCAGCCAAAACGCTGAAAAACTTTTGGATCAATTTGAAACCTATTATGAAGAAAATTCTTCCAACCCAAAAGGAAAGTACAAAAGCTTTGTGATCAAAGGTGAGAGCAATCCTGCCCAAGTGGCTAAGCTCTTGAAGCTTTTGGACAAAAATGGAATTCTTTACGGAAAAGCAGGATCCAAATCTGGTCTTAACGGTTTTGAATATCAAAGTGGAGAAAGCAAATCCTTTTCGACTACTGACAAGGATATCATCATTAATGCTTACCAGCCAAAATCTGTTTTGACTCAGGTGTTTTTTGAACCGAATCCTGCCTTGCATGATAGCATTACTTACGATATCACTAGCTGGGCTTTACCTTATGCTTATGGTTTGGAAGCCTATGCAGTGGAAGGAAAAATTGATGCCTCAGGGGAATATGAAGCACCAGAATTTACAGCAAATCAAGTTGGAAAGACTCCTGTTGCCTATATGGCTGCTTGGGAAGGAACCAGAGATGCAGCATTTTTATCAGCCTTGCTAAATGAAGGTATCAGAGTAAAGTATCCAGAATTTCCATTTGAGGTAGAAGGAAAAAGTTTCCCTGCTGGTTCGCTATTGATAACAAAGGGAGGAAATGAATATGTGGCAAACTTTGACCAGAAAGTGGTGGACATTGCCAATAAATTTGGAGTGACGCTAGCCACCACCATGAGTGGATACATGGATAAGGGAAAAGACTTTGGCTCTCCAAATATCAGAATCATTCAAGCTCCAAATGTTGCTTTGATCGGAGGTTCTGGAACCAACTCCCTAAACTATGGAGCCATCTGGCACTTTTTTGAGAAGGAGTTGAATTATCCTCTAGTGAATCTGGAATTGGATAATATGGCCAGATACGACCTGAGTAAATATGATGTTTTGATCATGCCATCTACCAGAGGAGGTGGTTTGTCTAAACCTGCCATGGACAATGTCATGGAATGGGTTCGAGGTGGTGGAAACCTAATCGCAATTGATGGGGCCTTGAATGCATTTGCAAATAAAGAAGGTTTTGACCTGAAAACATTTGATACAGATGATGAAAAGAAAGCCGCACAAAAAGAATACGAGGCACTGAACAAAGAAGAGCGACTGGCACCGTATCAAGAAGGTGAAAGAGTTAGAATTTCGAGTGGTGCAGCTGGTGCTATCTATGAAATCACCATGGACGAAACTCATCCTCTAGGGTACGGTACAGGAGGTAAATATTATACCCTGAAAAATAACTCAAGTAGATATGCCTATCTAAATAATGGAGTTAATGCTGGAATTATTGCTTCAAATGACGCCTATAGAACGGGTTACATTGGCTTTAAAATCAAATCCAAAATGGGAGAGTCCATGGCAATCGGAGCTGAAAGAGCAGGAAGAGGTCAAATCGTTTACTTTGTGGACGACCCGATATTTAGAGGATTCTGGGAATCTGGAAAACTGGTATTGAGCAATGCTATTTTTATGGTTGGACAGTAAGTTAGAGACTAGATTCAAAAACCAAGAAAAGAATTATAGTAAAAAGATTTAAGTATTAAGACCGGCCATTAGGAAATGGGCCGGTCTTTCTATTTTAGGCTATAGATATAAAACTTTTTAAAAACATCTTGATTTTCGTCCTCTCTCATAGAGACTCCCCCAACAAATAATTTATCTCCCTGAAACACAAAATATCTGGCAATAGGCATTTTATAATATTTTATCCTTTTAGTATCTGGATCTAATTCTATTAGAGTAACTCCTCTAGCATTTTTGGCAATAATTTCATAAGCGTTCAATTCCCTATCTCTTTTTTCAGATAAATGAGAAACCAACCTGTATATTTTACCATTATAGTACTTCGAAAACTCAAAATTTTTCTCTTTAGCATTATAATTAAGACTTTTAGCTCTATCAGGTACACTATTTAGATAGTTTAACCCTCTCTCATTAGGAATACCACAGTAAATACTTGAGATACTATTATCATTGGAATTATACAGATATAAACTATCCGAAAAGCTATAATTAATAATACTTATATCATCTTTCAAGTAAGTGACTTGGGCTGCCGTCAAATTTGAAGGAAAATATTTTCCCTGAAGATAATCGGGATAGGGTATTCCAATATCAAACTTTTGCTTCTCAAAATCATAAAAGGTAGCAGGAACCACTTTTTCAAAGTACTGAGGGTCATCATACCTCGTATCATTAATTGTAGGTATCAATAGCCCCTCCTTTGATTTAGAAATATCTGAGTACACCCCGCTAGTGTAGAACCTAAGCCGATCTTCACCATTATAAGGATATTCTCTTTTCTTTTTCCCAAAAGAATCATATAAGATAAACTCCTCTTTCGAAGCTGGAAAAACATAAATTGAATCTGCTCCCTGGTAGGAAATAGACACTCCAAAAGAATTGAACCCATCGGGTCCTTGATTTGGAATTTCTAAAGGTTCTAAATACTTCCCTTTATTGAAATCAAGTTTAAAAATCAATAAGTCTCCATTTCTATTAAGGCCATATTCAATTAAATACGTCTTCCCATTCTCGCTGTAAGTTTGCCACTTAGACATTTGCAGAAAACCAAGAGGCATCATTATTTCCAAGCTATCTATTAACTCAAGCTCAGAAAAATCAATCTCATCAGAATGACGCGATGAACAAGAAAAAAAGCCTATTGCAATGATTATTAATAAAAAATAGCTTTTAAATACTTTATTCATTTTACTTTTTTAGAAAGCCTATCTCAAAGTTTTGAGCATTTAAAGGAAAAATGCTTTTAAAAATGGCTGTTAACTTGCAGTGAATTTAATACGAATTAGTAGATAGAAAAACTATTTAGTTGACTCTTAATAAGTGGTGAAACTTTTTCATCCTCATAACTGATATTTCCTATGGCAGTCTTACCACGAGTATCACACTAAAGAAAACAGTCAGGAATTCCTTACTAAACCAAAAAATCCTCATTAATGTATCATGATCGACCCTTTGAAAAGGAGTTGGTTTTTTTGTTCAAATCCTATTTTTTCAATTTGAAACAATATTTACCCATTCAAATAATTCTTTATCAGGAAATCTCTATTAAATTGACTTTAATAAAAATAGCAAGCTATATTTTATTGAATTTCAAACCATTATCAATAACCCAAAATCATGAAATCGAGCTAGGCACATCCTTTCCAATCTGGAAGGATTATTCAGGCTAGCGAGATTCCATCTGATTTTAAAAACAAACTATTTCAGATGAAAAACCAAAGACGCGAATTCTTCAAAAAAGTCGGCGTAGGTACAGCAGGCTTTGGATTAGCTGCAAGTGTTCCTTTTTCTACCCAAGCAGAATCCAAATCACATCAAGCCAGCTCCGGTCAGTTCTTACAAATCGGAGATGACATTGCGATAGCTAATACAGATTCCGGCAAAATCAAAGGATATATTCTCAATGATGTTTATACATTTCTCGGAGTTCCTTATGGGGCTGATACTTCTGGTAAAAACAGATTTATGCCTCCGAAGAAACCAGAAAAGTGGACTGGAGTGAAGCCCACAATCTGGTGGGGGAATACGGCTCCTCAAATCATGGACAACCGCTATGCGAGTCCTGATTATTCATTTGCCGACCATTGGAATTATGATGATGTCAGCGAGGATTGCCTCAAATTAAATGTATGGACTCCAGCTTTGGACAGTAAAAAAAGACCCGTTCTAGTTTGGCTGCATGGTGGTGGATTTACCAACGGAAATGGCATCGAACAGGACGGCTACCATGGAGAAAATATCAGTAAAAATGGCGACATCGTTTTCGTTTCAATCAATCATCGTCTAGGTCCTATTGGGTTTACAGATCTATCGGGTGTCGGCGGTTCCAAATATTCCAATTCTGGCAATGTCAGTCAACTCGACATCATCGCATCGCTTGAATGGGTACGCGATAACATCGCCAATTTCGGTGGAGATCCTGGTAATGTCACTATCATGGGTCAGTCTGGTGGAGGAGCAAAAGTTACTGCCACCATGTCCATGCCTGCTGCAAAAGGATTGGTGCACAAAGGAGTTCCTTTGAGCGGTTCTATGCTTCGAGCCAATGATCAGGAATATTCCAGAAAACTGGGTGAATATGTCATGAAAGAAGCTGGGCTTACTCCTGACTCTATCGATAAACTTCAGGAATTAAGCTGGAGGGAATACATTGACATAGCCAACAAGGCTTTGGAAAAAATGAGAAAAGACAATCCAACTCCAGGTTTCAGAGGAGGCTTTGGTCCGGTCGCTGATGGAGTTAATATCCCTAAAGGTGAGTTTTTCTCCGATCCAAATGGGCTGGCATCAGATATTCCTATGCTGGTTTGTACGACCTTCCACGAATGGAATCCGACCAGAACATCTCCTGAATTAGAAAAAATAGATTGGGCAGGAGTGGTAGAAAAAATCCAACCACGATTTGGAGCGGATTCGGAGAAAATTGTGAATGCCTATAGACAGGATTTCCCAGATGCTTCTCCAGCAGATATTTGGGCGATGGTCCTTTCTAACAGGCAGGGTGCAATCAATACCTCCAATGCAAAAGCAAAGCAGAAAGCACCCGTTTACCTGGCTTGGTTTGGGTGGGAACCCGAATTGTATTCTGGCAGAATGAAAGCTTTTCACTGTATTGATATCTGTTTTTGGTTTGATAACACGGATCGGATGTATACGCATACTGGCGGAGGGGAGAGACCAAGGAAGTTATCCAAGGCGATGTCTACTTCACTTTTAGCTTTCATGCGCACAGGAAATCCAAATGCAGGTTCATTGCCAACCTGGAAAGAATACTCCCCAGAAGGCGGAGAGACCATGATTCTCAATGATGTCAGTGCCCTGAAGAATAATCCTGACAAAAGAGGAAGGGAAGCATTGCCAAGCTAATTAGCAATCAATTATTTACCATCGCTCAGGTTTGTATATACAGGCCTGAGCTTTTTTATTACATTGTATAGAAGCAGTATACCCAAAAATCTCAACCTCCATGAAACAGGTCAAATTTCTTCTTTTATCGGTTTTTTTTCTGACCATATTTCCCTCTTTTGCACAAATGTCCCAACAGGCTAGAGACAGTATTGCAAAACTCAGCCAAGCAGATCATCAGCTGATGATGCAAAGATTAGGAATAGAATCGCTTCGACCTGGTCCTTCAGGAAATCCTGAAGCTCCTAATGCGGCAAACAAGGATGAATCGATTGCAACCCCTTACACGGCTCTTCCAGACCCCTTAGTTTTTGACAATGGCCAGAAAGTCAGAAATAAAAAAGATTGGGAAAAAAGAAAGACAGAGATCGAAGAGCATTTTGCATCAGAGATTTATGGAAGAATACCAGAAAACACCCCTTCTGTTTCCTGGGAAATCATTGAAGAAAAAGACAGCCTTTTTGGTGAAGTTCCTGCCAGGTTTAAAAAGCTCATAGGCCATGTAGATAACTCATCCTATCCAGAAATTGAAGTAAACATAGAAATGTATATGGCCACTCCCAAAGATGCCAAAAAGGTGCCTTTAGTGATGCAATTCAGTTGGATTTGGCCAGCCAGTATGCAGCGCCCAAGACCGCAGGGACCCACTTGGCAGGAGCAGATGCTGAAAGAAGGCTGGGGTTTTGCGATGTTAATTCCAACAAGTTTTCAGGCGGATAATGGAGCTGGTTTACGTGCTGGAATCATCGGTTTGGTCAATAAGGGTCAGCCAAGAAAGTTGGATGATTGGGGAACCTTGAGAGCTTGGGGATGGGGAGCAAGTAGAGCCTTGGATTACCTTGAAACAGATCCAAGCGTTGATGCTAAAAAAGTTGCAATCGAAGGACTCTCCAGATATGGAAAAGCAGCTTTGGTGGCCATGGTTGATGAGCCAAGATTCGCTATAGGTTTTCTGGCTTCCTCTGGAGCTGGTGGGGCAAAAATATTTCGAAGAGTCTACGGCGAACAAGTGGAAAACTTGGCTTCTTCCGGAGAATACCACTGGTTTACTCCTAATTTCATCAAGTATGCAGGGCCTCTTACACCCATGGATTTACCTGTGGATGCTCATGAAATGGTCGCACTTTGTGCGCCTCGACCTGTATTTATTTCCGGGGGAGATCCGGATGTTGAAGGTCACTGGATTGATGCGGTAGGCATGTTTAAAACTGCAGTCGCTGCAACCCCTGTGTATGAATTTTTAGGCAAAAAGGGAATCAATACCGACCAATATCCTGGAACAAATGTAGGTTTACTTGATGGAGATTTAGTTTTCAGACAGCACGACGGAGGTCATACCGAAGATCCCAATTGGGGATATTTCATTGAATTTGCAAAGCGGTACTTAGAGGATTAAATTCGATCTCTTATTCTTTCCCAGCATGATGAAACACCTCTCAATCCTTCTATTTCTTGCATTTAGCCTTCAGGCCTATTCCCAAAACAAAAGACCGAACATCATCTTGATCAATATTGATGACATGGGATGGAGAGATGTGGGTTTTATGGGCAGTGATTTCTTTGAAACCCCCGTAATCGATCGACTTTCTAAAATGGGGATGGTTTTTTCCCAAGGATATGCATCTGCTGCTAATTGTGCCCCAAGTAGAGCATCCATGTTGACCGGAAAGTGGAGCAACAGACACGGAATTTATACGGTTGGAACTTCAGAAAGAGGAAAATCGAAAGATCGAAAAATTATCCCTACGCAAAACACCACTGACCTGAGTAAAGACTTTACCATTTTGCCACAGGTATTAAATAGCAACGGCTATAAAACGATCGCAGCCGGAAAATGGCATGTTTCTAACTCCCCATTAGAGTTTGGGTTTGATGTGAATATCGGAGGAGGGCATAATGGACACCCTTCCAGCTATTATCCTCCTTATGGAAATGTGGATATCGAGACAGAACCTGATCAGTATTTGACGGATGCGATTATGGAAAAAACCATTCTTGAGCTCCAAAAGACAGATTCTCCTTTCTTTCTATATTATTCTCCCTATGCAGTTCATACACCTATTCAACCCGTCAAATCTTTGCTAGCTAAGTATGAAGGAAAATCTTCCAAACTTGGCCAAAAGAATGCAGAGTATGCTACCATGGTCGAAAATTTAGACCGAAACATAGGCCTGCTTTTTCAAACCTTAGAAGTTATCGATCAATTAGAGAATACCTTGATCATTTTTGTTTCTGACAATGGTGGACTGAATGGAATCACAAGCCAAAAGCCCTTGCGGGCTGGAAAAGGAAGTTATTATGAAGGAGGAATCAGAGTTCCTTTCTTTTTCATCTGGAAAAATCATATCCCTTCTGGAAAAACAAATGATACCCCCATCACGAATCTTGACATTTTCCCTACCATACTTGAAGCTGCAGAAATCAAAGATAAATATTCCTTGGATGGGGAAAGTCTGATTCCACTGTTGACTCAGAATAAGGAACTTCCGGATAGGACTTTGTTTTGGCACTTCCCAATCTATCTAGAATCTTACCGATATGGTCAAAATGAAACTAGAGATTCTCTTTTCAGAACGAGACCAGGAACCGCCATGAGGTCAGGAAAATGGAAACTCATTTATTATTTTGAAGATGAAGACTTCGAACTTTTTGATTTGGAAGAGGATATCTCTGAGCAGAATGACCTTTCAAAAAAACTACCTGAAAAGAGAGAGGAATTATTTCAATTGATGAAAAATTGGTGGGCTGAAACTCAAGCTCCAATACCCAGCAAACCTAATCCTGATTATCAACCCTCCTAAGTAATTTCAATCTACATTGAAACTTAAATAAGGCTATATTTATCCTTCTTAATCTTTCGATCCAACGATTATTTACAGCCTATGTGCAACTTCAAAAAAACTCTACTGACCATCATTATGGGGTCATTTACCATGATCACGGTAGCACAAGACTTCCTTCCTGAAACTTTACCATGGAATGGCAAAAGCAAAAGCCTGATTGCAAGTCCCACTGATCCTTGGGTAACCCCAGGAGAACTTACTGGATTAACAGAGTCACCTAGTTATGAGGAAACGATGGCCTGGCTGGAAAAGCTGGATGAAAACTCCCCCTATATCACAATGATTCCTATTGGATTGAGTGAGCAGGGAAGAGCCATCCAGATGCTGATCGTATCCAAAAACCAAGAATTTACTGCTGATGAGATCGCTAGATCAAAGAAGCCCCTGATATTGTTTCAAGCAGGAATTCATGCTGGGGAAATTGATGGTAAAGATGCCGGAATGATGCTATTGAGAGATATAAATCAGGGAGAAAAATTAGAACTCTTAGACGAAGCCAACCTGCTTTTTATCCCAATTCTCAATGTGGATGGACATGAACGAAAAAGTGAATATGGACGTGTCAACCAGCGTGGCCCAAAAATTATGGGCTGGAGGACAAATGCTGTGAACCTTAATTTAAACAGGGATTATACCAAGCTGGAGACGGCTGGAATCAAAGCAGTGGCAAAGGTCATCAACGATTATGACCCAGATTTATACATTGATATCCATGTAACTGACGGAGCAGATTATCAATATGATGTCACTTATGGTTTTGTGGAAACAGGAGGATATTCTCCCGAAATTTCATCTTGGCTATCAACCCAATTTAAACCAGAAGTGGATCAAGCCTTAAAAGACCATGGTCACATTCCTGGCCCACTGCTTTTTGCTGCTAATGGTCAGGATTTTTCTGAGGGAAATGTTGCCTTTTCTTTCAGCCCTCGTTTCTCGCATACCTACGGAGATATCCGACACTTACCCGCTATTTTGATTGAAAACCATTCCTTAAAACCTTTCGAGCAAAGAGTTTTGGGCACTTATGTATTTTTAGAGCAAGCTATTAAGTCAGTTGGAGATCATTTTGAGTCGCTTCAAAATGCCGTTGAATCGGACAGTGATCAATCTATGGAATCAGTGGTTGTAAAATATGGTTTCCGGGAAACCCCTGCAGATTCTATGGAATTTCTGGGTATTAAATCAGAGAAAATCACCTCTGCACTTACAGGAAATGAATATGTTTCTTGGCAGGCAGAACCTATTACCCAGCAAGTACCCAGTATATTGATGGACCGTCCAGTTTCCTCCGTGCCTGTTCCGAAGGCTTATTGGATACCATCAGAATGGAAAGAGGTTATCCAAAAAATGAAAGAACATGGCATTCAAATGGAGGTTTTGGAGGAAGCAAAAGAATTGAACTTAGAGTATTCTACAGTGACTGATTATAGAATGGTGAGTCAACCCTACGAGGGTAAAATGCGCTTCCAGTCTTTTGATCTTGCGAAAAAATATAGAAAACTTACCCTGCAGCCTGGATCGGTTAGAGTAAAAACGGACCAGCCCCTTGGAGAACTTGCAGTAATCTTGTTGGAACCAGAATCGGTTGATAGTTTCTTCCAATGGGGGTATTTCAATACGATTTTGTCCCAAACGGAATACATGGAAACCTATGTGATGGAACCGATGATTCAAAGCATGCTAGATCAGGATCCGGCGCTAAAAACGAGATTTGAGGAAGAGTTGGCAAAAGATGAAGCATTTGCCAAATCACCTCGCAGAATCTACCGATGGTTTTATGAACAAACTCCTTACATAGATCAAAACTGGAAAGTTATTCCGGTTGGTCGAGAGTGGTAAGATCCATTTTTAATCAAGGGAAAAGCCATACCTGAAAAAACTCAGGTATGGCTTTTTACATTTCAGTCACCCCTAGTGACAGTTCAGTCAGTTTCAATTTTTTGAGCTTGGTAAAGCCTCCATATTCGTTTCAAACAATGATGCGATATGAAAAGCCAACTTTATTTAACTGCCTTATTTTTCTTTATCCACTTAGGGGTTTTTTCTCAAACACTTATTTCCGGAAAAGTTCTCGATGAGAAAAACCTTCCTTTACCCGGTGTCAACGTCTTTATTAAAGGAAGCTATGATGGAGCCACTTCAGATCAAGAGGGATATTTTGAATTCGAAACTGAAGAAGCTGGAGATAAAACTCTTGTCTATCAATTTTTGGGATTCAAATCTCAAGAGCTACCTATTAAATGTGAATCTGATCCTATCCAAACTGAAAATGTCTCCCTGACAGAACTGATTACAGAGATGAATGCAGTCACCATCTCTGCCGGAGCAATGCAGGCCTCAGATGCTTCCAAAGCAGTGGTTCTTAAACCTCTTGACATTGTCACCACACCTAGTGCCATGGGCGATATCATTGGAGCCTTTCAAACCTTACCTGGAACAAGTACTGTAGGAAACGATGGTAGACTATTTGTCAGAGGGGGAGATGCTAGCGAAGTAGGCATTTATATCGATGGATTGAGAGTAGGAAATGCCTATGGTTCCACTGCCGGAAATGTACCCACGAGAACGCGTTTCAACCCTAACCTTTTTAAAGGAACATTCTTCTCCACAGGAGGATATTCTGCAGAATATGGTCAAGCTCTTTCTTCTGCATTGGCACTCAACACCAAAGACATCTCTCCCAGAAGTCAAGGAGACTTAAGTGTTTTATCTCTAGGAGGTGGTTATTCGCATACTCTCTCTTCCGATAAACAAAGTATTACGATGAGTGCTAATTTCTTTGACCTTGACCCTTATCAGGATCTTGTTAAGCAAAACATCGATTGGGAAAGAGGTCCACATAGCTGGGACTTGGAAGTGTCAACACAGAAAAAATTGGCAAAAGGTGGTTTGCTAAAAGTCATGGCAAGAACTGAATCTGGGGGAATGGAGCTTTGGCAAAAACAGCCTGGAAAAGAAGGGCGAGGAGTCTTTATAGATTTAAAAAACAAATACACATTTGCTCAGACCAATTGGAAAAAAGCCTACGATAACGGTTGGACGCTATTTTCAGGAATCGCCTATTCCAGCAATCAAGATGATACTTTTTATGATTCAGTCAACTTTCAAACATCCAGTAAACTTATCCACGCAAAGTTCACAGGAATCAAAGATTTCAATGATCGTATCTCTGCCAATTCTGGAATCGAATATTTCCAAAATGATTACAGCGAAGGCATCAGCGAGGCCAACATGGAAAGAGACTATGTTGACAACCAGATCTATGCATTTTCCGAATGGGACTTTTACTTAAGTAAAAAACTGGTTTTCAGAGGTGGTTTTAGAGCGGGAAGTAGCTCTCTAAATCAGGAGTATTGGGTAGACCCAAGAGCTTCATTCGCCTATCAGGTTTCAGAAAATGCTCAAATTTCTTTAGCTGGAGGTACATTTTCCCAAGCTCCCACAGAAAACTTGAGAGTACTCAATCAAAAACTAGAAAATGTAGAGTCCAAGCACTTGATTTTAAACTACCTCTACGGAAATAATGGTCGAACTATTAGAGCTGAGGCCTTCTATAAGTCCTATGAAGGCTTAGTAACCTTTGAAGGCCAACCGATGAACCCTATTAATCCTATCAATGAGGGAAATGGGTTTGCCAAAGGATTTGATGTGTTTTACAGAGACAGTAGATCTATCAAAAACACGGACTTTTGGGTTACCTACAGCTTTGTAGATAGCGAGCGTCAATTTGACCAATACAGCACTCAGGTTCAGCCGGCATTTGCTCCCAAGCACAATTTCTCCGTAGTGGCCAAGCATATGTTCCAAAATTTAAAATCTCAATTGGGAATGAGCTACTCCATGAATGATGGCTATGCCTATACAGACCCAAATCAACCAGGAGAAATGAATTCTAAAACCAAGGCTTTCGAGAACCTAAGTCTTAGCTGGAGCTACCTCCCAAAACCAAATCTGATTATTCACTTCGCAGTGAGCAATGTCTTGGGACGGGAAAATGTATTCGGGTATCAATATTCACAAACCCCAAATCCATCAGGAGTTTTTGAATCTCTTCCTTCTGGACAAGCTGCCCCAAGATTCATCCTTTTGGGCGTTTTCTTGACCCTTTCTAAAGACAAAACAGCAAATAATTTAAACAACCTTTAAAAACTAAAATCATGAAAAAAACTATCCTAACTCTCGCAGTAATCTTTATGTGGATAAACTTAGTATCTGCAAATGATCCGGCCTACGAAAAAGCAATGAACAAGCAAATTCAGGCTATGGAAACCATCCAAACTATAGATGAGTCTCAAAGAATTTACAACACATTTTTAAGAATCTCTGAAGCTCATCCTGAAGAATGGCTACCTCTTTATTATGCGGGATTGCTTCAGATTGAATCCGCTTTCCGATTTGATGTGGAAAAAGACCAAGCTTTTGACCAGGCATTGAAATACATCGAAAAAGCGAAGAATATTTCTCCCGAAAACTCGGAACTTACTGCACTGGAAGGCTATGCTTTGATGGGTAAAATAAGTCTGGACCCTGCTTCCCGAGGCCAAGAACTTAGCCCAAGAGCGATGCAATTATTTGGTAAAGCAATCAATCAGGACAAAGAAAATCCAAGAGCAGTCACTTTGATGGCACAAATGGAATTAGGCATGTCACAGTTTTTTGGTTCAGGACCCGAAAAAGCCTGTGGAATGGCTAGAATGGCATTAGATCTTTATACTAAAGAAGCAGCTAAAATCACGGATTCATACATTTTACCTACTTGGGGTAAAAGAAATGCAGATGAAATTGTAAAACTCTGCCAATAAAAAATCTCCAAAGAACTCAATGGTAGAATAGGTTTTCTATTCCCTATTCTACCATTTTTCCTATATTCAAATCCATGTCAAATATTTTAAAGTCCGGCTTAACATTTAATACCGATAGAGCTTGGTCAAGTTTTAGTATTCTTCGATTTATAGGAGTTCAAATGGTCATTGCGACCATCATACTCATTTTTGTTTGTCCAAGCTGCTGGATGACCTGGGAGGGTATAATAAATCTAATCCCTGATTTTCTGATTTCCTTTACTTTTTCCTCTGTTCTAAGCTTTGGAGGCAATTTCGTTGACTCCTACTTTGATAAAAGAATTTCCTGGATAGATAAGCCAAGAAAAAGGCTATTCCTTACTGTGATCACTTACATGAGTTATTCATTTGTGGCTTCCTATATCCTAATATTACTAATGACACTGATAGGAGGCCAAATTCAACTCGACAATATCCCCTGGCTAGAATTAATATCCTATACTCAAATGCCCATGACTGCTGCTTTAATATTCATGAGCTTATTTACCACTTGGTCATGGCTGGGAGAATGGAGGAAATCTGCCATCGAGACAGAACAACTTAAATCTGAAAAACTAGCTTCCCAATATCAAGGGCTCAAAGATCAACTCAATCCACATTTTCTTTTCAATTCCCTCAATACACTTTCAGGTCTAGTTTATGAAGATGCTGATCGATCTGCAGCTTTCATCCAAAAACTATCTAGGATTTACCGCTATGTTTTAGAGGTACAAAAGGAAGAACTTGTCACTTTGGAACAGGAAATTTCATTTGCAAAGAACTATTTAGAGCTACAAAAAATCAGGTTTGAGGAAAGTCTACAGTTTAAAATTGACCTCTCTAGTCAAACAGGGTTTCTTCCCCCTCTTTCCCTTCAGCTACTGCTTGAAAATGCGATTAAGCACAATATTGTAAGTCAGGAATTTCCCTTATTTATCCACATCTATGAAAAGGAAAATATTCTTTGGGTAAGTAATTCTTTTCAACCCAAATCAGGGCAATCTGAAACTTCCTCAGGAGTAGGTTTAAAAAACATAGAACTTCGCTACCAACTGATATCAGATAAATCACCCGAAATAATTCAAACGAAGAATGAGTTTTTGGTGAGTCTTCCCATTCTTTCTATATCCACATGAGAATTTTAATTATTGAAGACGAGAAACCAGCAGCAAATTTGCTAATCAAGCGAATCTTACCGCATTTTCCTGATGCCGAGATTTTTGGGAATTTAGATAGCATAACTGCTAGCATTAATTGGCTAGAAAGTCATCCAAAGCCAGATCTAATCTTTTGTGACATACAGTTATCGGATGGAGACAGCTTTGAGATTTTTAAAAATGTTACTATCTCCACACCTATTATTTTTACAACCGCTTTTGATCAATATGCTATTCAGGCATTTCAAGTCAATGCAATTGATTACTTATTGAAGCCGATAGATCCAGAGGACCTAGCCAGGGCTGTAGAAAAATTCAAAGCCAACCAAATTCAATCTACGCTAGAATTGAGTATGCTGAAGGACTTGCTTACTCCCAAAAAAACTAGCTATAAGACGAGATTTCTGGTCAAGTTTGGAGATAAAATCCAAAGCATCCCAGTAGAGCAATCTTCCTATTTTCTAAGTGAGGAAAGAGTAACTTTTCTCGTCACAAAGGAAGGGAAAAAGTATGTATTAGAGTATACTTTGGAGCAAACAGAATCTCTTGTCGATCCATTTAAGTTCTTCCGACTCAACCGAAAATACCTTATTTCAAATGAGGCAATTGATTCCATACATTCTTATTCCAATAGCAGATTAAAAGTGAAATTGAAGAAATGCGATGATTCTGATATTTTAGTAAGTAGAGATAAGGTAGCAGACTTTAAAAAATGGTTAGATCAATAGATTTTAGAAATCATTTAAATTAGTAGTACTTTTTTATCATGGAAGAAAAAAAAGATTATATCAGAAAACAGGAAGAATTATCCTGGCTGGAAAACCTTCAGCGAAACAGTTGGGAGCCTGAGGTCATCATTTCAGGTATTACGCTTGCCTTTCTATTTGCTTTCCCTTCCCAGCTTTTTGAATTTGCAGCCTACCTGATTCAAGATCTGGGAACAGGCTTTTTACCAGCCATTTTAATCTTGATTTACTCTTCTACCATTATTTCTGTATTCAAAATTTTCTTTGTGGTGCATTTAATCCTAAGGTTTGTTTGGGCAGGTTTGTTGGGGTTAAGCTATGCATTTCCCGAAGGTGTAATTGAAAAAAACCTATTTAAGATTGGGCAAGGTTATCAATATCAAAAACCAGATGAAATGGTTTTGAAGCTGGAACGCATTTGCAGTATGACCTTTGCATTTCCAGTGTCACTCGTGATTACATTCCTAATTGTAACCATCTATTTGGGGATATTGATTTCTATTTATATCTGGTTTGATCTACCTTTTCTATTTATTTATGTAATCTTTTTGATGACCTTTATGGGCTTTGCTTTTTTTATGATTTCCTCAAGGAGAACCCGATTCAAAAAATGGTATTCGAGCACCATCATCAGTTCAATTTCGTCTATTTACCAAAGTAACCTAGGGAAATGGTTTACCGTTTTTTATGCCTTCTTCATATTTGTTTTGGCCCTTCCTATAATCATGACAGATATAGAAGATTTCGGTATGTTTGACAATGAAAGAAATATTGGAGGCCCTAGTGAGCGGGAATGGCCAGCCAAATACCTACATTTTGAGGATTATCATAATCCCGAAAAAAGATACCCCAGGGCTTTTATAGATCAAGAGATCACAAATGACAATATCATAGAAATAAGCATTGCCAGATACGAAGGAGATCGAAAAGTGATGGAAGGTATTAAGAGAAATTTTTCTGAAAAATTAGACTCCTTAAAATGGAAAACACTTTCTGAAACTGCACATTTACACCGTATCTATGTGAACGATTCACTGATACCTGTGAGCAAATGGTCCAAGGTGAGGTTCCCCAATACCAAGCAAAAAATCTATCAAGCGGTGCTTGATTTAAAAGAACTAGCTCCTGGTCCTCATACAATTCGGGTAGAAAAACTGATGTTGAGTTATGATTTTTTTAGTAATGAACCTACGTTTAAAGTATTGGAAAACTGGTCCAGATTTGAATTTATAAAACAATGAAACTTTCTGATTAGGAATCATGATCAGGTCAAAAAAAAAGCGAGACTATTCAGTCTCGCTTTTTACTTTTAGTTCTATTTCCTCTCCAGATTCGTCTTGGAATCTGTATTCCGTCACTGGTAGGGAAGAATCTTTGATCAGTTTAATCCATTTGTAATACTTGAAAAACCACTTTACTCTGCGGCTGATAATGCCGGTAGTAAAGTATGCGTGCAGATAGGGATGCAGCCCGATGTGAATTTGACTCACATTTTGGATAGTAGCAATATGCTCCAGATCTTTCTCTAGCTTGTCGGCCACCAAGATCGAAGCTTGGATTTTGCCGGTTCCATTACAAGCAGGACAGGTTTCTTTCGTAACAATATTAACTTCCGGCCTTACTCTTTGGCGGGTGATCTGCATGAGTCCAAATTTACTCAGCGGCAAAACAGTATGCTTGGATCTGTCCATCTTCAACTCCTCTTTCATTGCTTCATAGATGACCTTTTTATTCTCGGCCTTTCTCATGTCTATAAAGTCAACGACAATGATGCCTCCCATATCTCGGAGGCGGAGCTGTCTGGCAATTTCTTTCGCAGCGACCAGATTGGTTTTTAATGCTGTTGATTCCTGGTCACTTTCCTGATTGGATTTGTTTCCACTATTCACATCAATGACATGAAGTGCTTCGGTGTGTTCGATGATCACATACCCTCCTTGTGGAAGGCTGACCGTCTGACCAAACAGGCTTTTGATCTGCTTTTCTATTCCAAAATTTTCAAATAGCTTGGCTTTACCATTGTAAAGCCTGACAATTTTTTCTTTCTCAGGCGCTATGGACCTGATGTAGGATCTGATCTGATCGTAAGTTGATTCTTCTTCTACGGTGATTGCATCGAAGGATTCATTGAGGAGGTCTCTCACTAGTGAGGAAGCCATACTCATCTCTCCTATTACCTTATCGCGGCTTTTGGCTTTAAGCAATTTCTGCATTCCTTCTTCCCAATTGTTGAGAAGATTACGAAGGTCTTTGTCAAGTTCAGTAACTGACTGTCCTTCGGCCACGGTGCGAATAATCACACCAAAATTGGCAGGTTTGATAGAATTGATTAGCCTTAAAAGTCTTTTTCTCTCGTCGCTGCTTCTGATCTTTTTAGAGACATTTACTGAATCTGAAAAGGGAACAAGGACAAGGTATCGACCGGGTAGAGAGAGCTCACAGGATAGTCGGGGTCCTTTCGTGGAGATGGGTTCTTTGACGACCTGAACCAACACTTGATTATTTTTAGACAGGATAGAGGAAATCTTCCCAATCTTGTCTATTTCAGGTACGTTTTCAAAACCCTTCAAATTATAACTGCTATAGTTGTTGTTGCGTACCATTTTGGTAAACTTCATCAGGCTGTTGAAATTCGGGCCCAGGTCCTGATAATGAAGAAAGGCATCTTTCTCATATCCGACGTCAATGAAGGCTGCATTCAGCCCATTGACGATCTTGCGGACCGTTCCCAAATAAATATCGCCAACCTTGAATTGGTTATCCATTCCTTCGGAATGCAATTCAACCAAGCTTTTATCTTGAAGGAGTGCAATACGACTACCACTTTGAGCAGAATCAATTAATAATTCCGTACTCAAAATCGCGTCTAATAAATATGTAAATGAACGTTGTTATAAAACGGGTATAAGAAGAAGTTTATTACTTCTTCTTATGTCTGTTTTTTCTAAGTCTCTTCTTACGCTTGTGCGTAGCGATCTTATGTCTTTTTCTTTTCTTACCGCAAGGCATAGTTTTTAGAATTTAAGTGATATAAATTATTTATAGCTTGTCTAAGTAGCCCTGAACACTGTTGAGGATCATTTCATCCTCTGTCATCTCCAAAACTGACTCAAACTGAGCTTTTGCTTTACTTTTTTGATTGGCTTCAAAATAACTTACCCCAAGATAAAACTGACCTTGAAGATTCTGAGGGTGATATTTAATCAAATCCTCAAATCGCTCCGCCGCTCGCTTATACTGACCTGATTGTATCGCCAATATACCCATATTGAATATAGCATCTTCGTTTTGAGGATCCTGTTCTAGAATTTCTCGCAACATCGTAATGCCCTGCATTGGGTTAGAGGATGATACATAAGTCATAGCGACCTTCGTTTTCAAATCCAATCGAGTGGGATCGTTTTCCAACACTCTGTTTAAATACTTCTGGGTTTGTTCGGCAGTGTAGGCTACTTTGTTCGCATCCAGTGCAAACGTAAAAGCCTCGTAATAAGATTCACCAGCTTTTTCAGCGAGTGCTAAATCCTTGCTTTCGTCCGCCGCCAGCGCAAAATAATATCCTGCACTGTCAAATTTACCCAATTCTTGATAGATTCCACCTAAGGAATCCAACACAGCTGTTTTTGAATTTTCAGCACCTTCCTGATTCAACTGACCTCTCAACTTGGATACAGCTCCTTGTTGATCGGGAGTTAATTCAGCCTCATGCATGGCGACAGCATCGCTGTCGGCGGTTCCAACAGAAGCGTTTTCCTGAGAAATCGCATCTACTTCCCCTTCATTATCCACAACTACACTTGGCAATGCATATAAGCCAGCGATAGCGAGGATTCCCACACCGATGAGAATGAGCTGAGTTTTTTTCATTTCAAATTATCTTCTCAGAGATTAGTCCTGAGGAGCCAATTCTTTAATTTTTTTGCTATTCTTGATCTTCTCAACAAACACTTTAGAAGGCTTGAAAGCCGGAATGTAGTGCTCGTCAATCACGATCGCTGTGTTTTTGGAAATGTTTCGGGCGATTTTCTTAGCTCTTTTCTTATTGATAAAGCTACCAAAACCTCTCACGTAGATGTTTTCTCCCTCAGACATTGAGTCCTTCACTACTTTGAAGAACGCTTCTACGGTTTGTGTAACATCATCCTTCTGGATACCTGTTTTGTCTGAAATCTTAGTGATTACTTCTGCTTTTGTCACAGTAATTTTAATTTAGAAATTATGAAATAAGCTTAACAACCTATTAACCAAGTGTTTTTGGGACTGCAAATGTACGAGAACCTACGCAATTAAAAAACAAATTGGGAAAAATTAGCTTGGTTTGCATGATAGATTTATTCAACGAATGATATATAAAGACTCTGACCTTCAGGCATTTTCACATCAAATCCTGCAATGGTACCATAAAAATCCAAGAGAATTACCATGGCGTGGAACCCAAAATCCTTATAAAATTTGGCTCTCTGAAATCATCCTTCAGCAGACTCGTGTTGCCCAAGGGTTACCATACTATGAAAAATTTCTATCTCACTACCCAACAGTAAAAGACTTGGCAACGGCACCTCAGGAAGAAGTCTTGAGATTATGGCAAGGACTGGGGTATTATAGCCGAGCGCGCAACCTACACGCTTGTGCTCAGCATATTCATTTTGACCTGGGAGGAAAGTTTCCAAACAACTACAAGGACCTCCTATTATTAAAAGGTGTAGGAAGCTACACCGCCTCTGCCATCGCCAGCTTTGCATTCGATGAGCCAAAAGCAGTGGTCGATGGAAATGTCTTCCGTGTTATGGCTCGTTATTTTGGAATTGACACGGATATTGCCAGCTCCAAAGCCAAAGGAGAGTTTGAGCAATTGGGAAATAAAATAATCCCTCAAAAAGATCCTGGTGAGTACAATCAAGCGATGATGGATTTTGGTTCGAGACAATGTACCCCCCAAAACCCGGACTGCCCATCTTGCCTTCTGCAAAGTTCCTGCTTTGCCTACAAACACCAAATGGTGAAAGAACTTCCGGTGAAAATCAAAAAAATAAAGATTCGGGAAAGGAACCTCCATTATTATATAGTGAAATGTGGAGAAGATTGGGTTTGGAAGAAAAGAAAATCTGGAGATATCTGGGAAGGCCTTTTTGATTTCCCTGTTTCGGAGTCAGAAGAAAAAGAAGTCCTAAAAACTTGGGAATCGATGGAAGCCCAAGAAATAAAACAATACCCAAAAAAATACCGACATATTCTGTCTCATCAGAAATTAAACGCTACTTTTTCTGAAATTGAAGTTCCGGTAAAAAACTACCAAAAACTTGCTGAATGGTGTCAAAATGAAGGTTTTACTCTAGTAAAAGAGGATCAAATTGATTATTTGGCAAAGCCGAAGTTGATCGTCAATTTTTTGACTGATCAAGGGATTTAAGTAACTTCAACTTTGATTTTTTAAATCGACAATTATTAAAAAATTATGGCAGGAGTAAACAAAGTGATTCTTCTTGGAAATCTCGGAGCAGATCCAGAAGTAAAATACCTAGAAGGAGAGAAAGTTGTGGCAAATTTGCGATTGGCTACTACCGAATCATATAAAGACAGAAGTGGAAACAGGGTAGATCAAACCGAATGGCATGATCTTGAAATGTGGGATGGTCAAGCAAAAATAGCTGAACAATATTTGAGAAAAGGATCTCAGATTTATGTAGAAGGCAAGATCAAATCCGATACTTGGCAAGATGAAAATGGCCAAAACAGAAAAAGAATGCGGATTCGTGTCAATAGCTTCACCATGCTCGGTGGCAAACCTGAAGGAAACAATCCTTCACCTGCACCTATGAACAACCCGCAATCCAAACCAGCGCCAGCGCCATCCAATACTGGTAATAAGCCATTGGATGAAGGTGAGGACGATCTACCATTTTAAATACAATCCCCTGAGAGCATTTTTCAGGGGATTTTTTTTACTTTTGTAGCAAACATTCTGGACAATCCATGGACGACCCCTATCCGAGTTATCATTTACTAGCTCAGATCAGTGACGTAAGCATAAGTTATCTGATTTTCAATAGTCTACTTTTTATTCTCCTACTAGTCGGTTCTGCCCTAGTTTCTGGTTCAGAAGTTGCATTTTTTTCCCTGTCAAATGAGGACTTGGGAAACCTTCAGGAAGATCAATCCGATAAAGCCAAGCAGGTAATCCAATTGATTGAGGCTCCAAAAAATCTACTGAGTACCATTCTCATTTTAAATAACCTGATCAACATCGGGATTGTGACCTTGACCACTTTCGTGTCTTGGTCGATCTTCGGTATGAATGCTACAGGAATTGTCATCATTTTGATCCAAACCATCGGTATTACTTTCGCCATTGTCTTCTTTGGTGAGATCGTACCCAAAGTTTATGCTTCCAAAGCAAGTTTGCAATTCAGTATGATAATGGCTCCCAGTATCAGCTTTTTTGGAGCTGTCCTAAAACCCATTTCCCTTTTTCTGATGGCGATGAGCAATTTGATTGAAAAGAATATCCAAAAAAGAGGTTATTCCCTTTCTGTCAACGAGCTAAACCATGCCTTGGAGATTACCACTGAAGACACCCCTGAAGAAGAAAGAGACATCCTTAAAGGAATTGTAAACTTCGGTACTCTCACTGTAAAGCAGGTCATGCGAAGCCGTATGGACATTACAGCAGTTGATGAGGATATGGATTTTCATGAGTTGATGGACAAAATCAACAAGAGTGGCTTTTCGAGGATCCCCGTATTTCAGGAAACCATTGATAACATCTCTGGAATTTTATACATCAAAGATCTTCTACCTTTTATTGAGCGGGACGAGGATTTCAACTGGAATGACTTAATCAGAAAGAGTTATTTCGTGCCTGAAAACAAAAAAGTAGATACGCTTCTGAAGGACTTTCAGCTTAAGCGAGTACACATGGCTATTGTCGTTGATGAGTATGGTGGAACCTCCGGACTGGTCACTTTAGAGGATTTGATTGAGGAAATCATTGGAGAGATCAATGATGAATTTGATGATACGGATGATGTGTTCTTCCAGGAAATAGACACTAACACTTTTATTTTTGAAGGGAAAGTATCCCTGAATGACTTTTGTAAAAAACTGGAGTTAGACGCACAGATGTTTGATGAAGTCAAAGGGGAGAATGAATCACTTGGTGGATTGCTTCTCGAGTTGAATTCCAAGCTTCCAAAGAATGGGACAAAAATTCATTTTGAGGAGTTTGAATTTACCATTTTGGCAGTGGATGCAAGGAAGATTAAAAAGGTGAAGGTAAGACTTATTGGGTTGGACAAGGATAGCACAGGCGCATTTACTGACTAGCCCCACAATCCATATACTTAATTCTTAACAAACTCATTTAGTCAGATTTTTATTTTGTATATTTAATCCATCTAGGACTTTCTAAGCTGCCTGAATCTATTTTAGCGAAAAATATTTGATATTTTTTTCAAAAATTTTTCCTCGAAACCTAAAATTCACGATTTTACAGTTTAGGGTTGGATAATTAGTGGTTTTGAACCCCAATTGATCTAAAATTACTGCGATTTTCACCAAACCATTATTTTATTTAACCCAATACCTCATTACGAAAAAATCAATAAAGTTTAATTTCATAAATAATAAGGCATTTAGAGTGGCTATTCATTGTCTTAATTTTAATGAAAGAAAAATTTTCTGTATTTTTTGGAAATTTTGAACCTATTAATTCTATTGAAAAATGCAAAAAGGGTTATATCGATCGGAGTTTGAGCATGACTCCTGCGGTATTGGTGCGGTTGTCGATTTGACTGGTGAGCAAACTCACGAGACAATCAGCGATGCCTTATACATGCTTAGTAACATGGAGCACCGTGGAGGCAGAGGATCCGATCCAAAATCGGGCGATGGAGCAGGTATATTAATACAAGTTCCTCACCAATTCTTAAAAGACATTACTCACAGGTCAGAAATTGACCTTCCAGAAGCTGGATACTATGGGATAGGAATGACTTTCTTCCCAAGAAATAGACAGCTGTTTCATAAATCTAAAGAGCAACTCAACAAAATCATTGAGGAGTTAGATTTTGAACTGATTGGATACCGTCAGGTACCTGTAGATGAAACAGTCCCAGGCTCTAGTGCCATGGAAGTAATGCCTAATATTGAGCAGCTTTTTGTCAAGCATAAAAAGGGTCTTACTGGAATTGATCTTGAGCGAAAACTTTACGTTTTAAGAAACTACGCTACTACAGAAATCAATTCAAAAATTCCAGGGGTAAATAACTCTTTTTACTTCGCCAGTTTAAGTAGTAATACACTTATATATAAGGGGCAGCTAAGAACGGATCAAGTTCTTGCTTTTTATAAGGATTTGCAGAACAGTAAAATCGGGTCTGCTTTTGCGATTGTGCATTCCAGATTCTCTACAAATACCTTCCCTAACTGGAGATTGGCTCAACCTTTCCGATTCTTATCTCATAATGGAGAGATCAATACCATCCGTGGTAACCTCACCAAAATGAAGTCTAAGGAAACTTTGATGAAATCGAAGTTCTACTCTGACGAGGAATTTAAAAAGTTACTTCCTGTTACGAATAATCACCATTCGGATTCTGCAAATCTAGATGCAATGGTAGAGTTACTTACCCTTACAGGAAGATCTCTGCCACATGCCATGATGATGCTCGTTCCCGAAGCCTGGCAGGATAATGAGGTGATGGACCGAGATAGAAAAGCATTTTACAAATTCCACGCTTCATTAATGGAGCCATGGGATGGTCCAGCTGCACTATTATTTACAGATGGAAAATCCGTAGGTGCCACTTTAGATAGAAATGGCCTAAGACCATTAAGATACTTTATCACCAAAGACAAGCGATTGATTTTATCTTCCGAAGCCGGCGCATTGCCGATTCGAGAAGCTACGATTGAGCAGAAAGGCCGCATAAGCCCAGGAAGAATGCTTTGGGCAGATTTAGAAAAGAAGAGAGTTCTTTTTGACGAGGAAATCAAAGGGGAAGTTTGCACCAAACAACCTTACGAAAAGTGGGTTGCTGATCAACGAATTAAACTTCGTTTGATGCCAGACCCTGAAGTTTTAAGCCATCCATATAACACTGAAAACCTTAAGAAATGCCAGACTGTATTTGGCTATACTTCTGAAGAGCTGAGAGTAGTAGTTGGCCCAATGGGTAATACTGGATATGAAGCGATCGGTTCTATGGGAGCAGATACGCCTTTGGCTGTTCTTTCGAAGCAAAGTCAGCATATTTCCAATTACTTCAAGCAATTATTCGCTCAGGTAAGTAATCCACCTATTGACCCGATCCGGGAGCGTTTGGTAATGTCACTATTTACCAGACTTGGAGAAAGTCATAATATTCTGGAAGAAAGCCCAAAACATACCCGACAAATCCATATTTCTCAGCCAGTATTGCTGAATGAGGATTTAGAGAAACTCCAAAACATGGAGCACTTGGGTTATAGAAGCAAAAGAATTTATAGCCACTTCAAGGCAGATCATCAGCCAGGAAGATTAATGGAAGCCTTAGACAAAATCTGTCAAGAAGCTGAGGATGCCATTAGTGAAAATAAGAATATCCTAATCATTTCTGATAGAAATAGTGATGAAGAATGGGCTCCAATTCCATCTCTATTGGCAATTGGTGCAGTTCATCACCATTTAGTGAAAAAGAAAATCAGAACGAAAGCTGGTTTGGTACTTGAGTCTGGAGATATCCGTGAGACGCATCACTTCGCTACAGCAATTGGTTATGGAGTTTCTGCCATCAACCCCTATATGGCGCTTGAGTCATTATTGGAGATGCATGAAAAAGGACAGCTTCCTGATGTGAAGAACAAAAAGAAACTTTTCTCTAACTATCAAACAGCTATTGGAAAAGGTCTTTTGAAAGTTCTTTCTAAAATGGGAATCAGTACACTTCAGTCCTACCAAGGTGCACAAATCTTTGAAGCATTAGGATTAGGCCCTGAGGTCATCGACCGCTGCTTTAAAGGTACGATTTCCAGAATCTCAGGAATTTCATTTGATGAGCTTGCAGAAGAGGTATTGATTCGTCATAGGACAGCATACGGCACAAAAAGCCCTGTTTTGGAAATGGGTGGTGTTTATCAATGGAAAAGAAGAGGAGAAAAACACCTCTTTAATCCAGAAACCATTCACTTACTCCAAAAATCTACAAAATTAAACGATTACGCCCTTTATAAGAAGTTTGCTAATAAAATCAATGAGCAAACCAAAGATGCCTTGACTTTGAGAGGCCTTTTTGAATTTAAGAAGAGAATAACTGTCCCAATCGAAGAAGTGGAGCCAGCCTCCAGCATCATGAGAAGATTTGCTACTGGAGCAATGTCTTTTGGATCAATTTCATTTGAAGCCCACACTACCTTGGCAATCGCCATGAACAGAATCGGTGGAAAAAGTAATTCCGGAGAGGGTGGAGAAGACGAAATACGTTTTGAAAAGAAAGAGAATGGTGACTGGGAAAGATCAGCGATCAAGCAGGTTGCTTCTGGTAGATTTGGTGTAACAAGTAATTATCTAACCAATGCAGAAGAGCTTCAAATCAAAATGGCTCAGGGAGCTAAGCCAGGTGAAGGTGGACAACTTCCAGGTCACAAAGTAGATGATTGGATTGGTAGAGTTAGACATTCCACTCCTGGAGTAGGACTTATTTCACCTCCACCTCACCATGATATCTATTCTATTGAAGATTTGGCACAGCTGATCTACGATTTAAAAAATGCCAATAGAAAAGCCAGAGTCAATGTGAAATTGGTTTCTCAGGCAGGTGTTGGAACAGTAGCTGCCGGTGTTGCAAAAGCAATGGCGGATGTTATTTTGATTTCAGGTGCCGATGGTGGTACAGGAGCATCTCCTTTGAGTTCCATCAGACACGCAGGTCTCCCATGGGAACTTGGTCTATCTGAAGCCCACCAAACACTGGTAAAAAATAATTTAAGAAGCCGAGTAGTGGTTCAAACTGATGGACAGCTTAGAACTGGACGTGATTTGGCAATAGCCACCCTACTTGGAGCTGAGGAATGGGGAATATCTACTGCTGCCTTGGTAGTGGAAGGATGTATTATGATGCGTAAATGCCACTTGAACACTTGTCCAGTGGGTATTGCAACTCAAAACCCAGAGCTTAGAAAGCTATTCACTGGTGATCCAGATCATGTAGTAAACTATTTCAATTTCCTTGTTCAGGATTTGAGAGAGATAATGGCTTCACTTGGATTCAGAACCATTGATGAAATGGTTGGCCAAAGCCACATCCTTCAGTCTACAGGACATTTAAACCATTGGAAGTGGGACAAAGTAGATTTGACTCCAATATTCCATAGAGTGGAAGTTCCAGATCATGTGGGTATCCATAAGCAAATTGATCAGGAGTATGAACTGAAAAAGGTATTGGATCGACAGCTGATTAAAGCAGCGCACCCATCCTTGGAGCAAGCGGTTGGTTCTACAGGAAACTTCCCTATCAAGAATACGGACAGAGCAGTTGGAGCAATGCTGTCCAATGAAATTTCGAAAATTTACGGAAGCCCAGGGCTACCAGATGATACTATAGAATTTAAATTCACTGGCTCAGCAGGGCAAAGCTTTGGAGCATTCCTATCTAAGGGAGTGAACTTTGAACTTGAAGGTGAAGCAAATGACTATTTCGGAAAAGGTCTTTCTGGTGGAAAGCTAATCGTCTATCCAAGCAGAAATGCCCGATTCAAATCTGATGAGAATATCATCATCGGTAATGTCGCATTTTATGGAGCCACATCAGGAGAAGCTTATATCAATGGTAAAGGTGGAGAACGTTTCTGCGTTAGAAACTCAGGTGTTAAAACCGTTATCGAAGGTATTGGAGACCATGGATGTGAATACATGACAGGTGGTTTAGTAGTGAATCTTGGTGAAATCGGAAGAAACTTTGCAGCTGGAATGAGCGGAGGTATCGCCTATATTCTAAAAGAATACATTACAGAGATCAATCCTGAATTGGTAGATATCGATATTCTGGAAGAAGAGGATTTTGCCACCATTAAATCTTACTTGAAGCGACATATCAAACTTACTGAAAGTGAGTTGGGTACGAAATTCCTGGAAGATTGGGATAATTCTAAAGAGAAATTTATTAAAGTAATTCCTAGAGATTACAAGGCTGTTTTGAAAAAGAGAGCTGAACAACAATCAAAATCATTGGTGTAAGATGGGAGCGAAAGAAGGATTTATACAATTTAAAAGAGAAACACCTGTAAGCCGAGACACTAAAGAAAGAATCGGTGATTACAAGGAGATATATAAGCCATTCAGTGGCGAGCAATTAAATCATCAGGCGGCAAGATGCATGGACTGTGGAGTTCCTTTTTGCCATAGTGGATGTCCATTAGGAAATGTCATCCCCGATTTCAATGATGCGGTATACAATGAAGAATGGGAACAAGCCATTAACATTCTTAAAAGCACAAATAACTTCCCTGAATTTACCGGAAGAATTTGTCCTGCACCCTGCGAAGCCAGTTGCGTTTTAGGGATTAATAAAGATCCTGTTGCCATTGAATTAATCGAGAAAAATATTGCTGAAAAGGCATATGAGCTCGATTTGATCAAGCCAAACCCACCAGCTAAAAGAACAGGAAAGCAAGTTGCCGTGATCGGATCTGGACCTGCTGGACTAGCCGCTGCTGATCAGTTAAATCAAGCTGGTCATGAGGTGACAGTCTTTGAAAAGGACCAAAAACCAGGCGGTTTACTTCGTTATGGTATTCCAGATTTTAAACTGGAAAAGTGGGTCATTGACAGACGAGTGGATCTGATGAACAAAGAGGGCGTCATCTTTACCTGCGGTACTGAAGTAGGTTTCAATATCAAAGCAGAAAACATTCTGAAAAACTTTGATGCTGTAGTAATTTCTACCGGTGCTGGACAGCCTAGAGCTTTGAATATCAACGGTTCAGACCTAAAGGGAGTGCATTTTGCAATGGAATTCCTTGGTAACCAAAACAAGGTTAACAATGGAGAAATTCAAGAAAATCCAATTTCTGCCAAAGACAAGCATGTGATCGTTATTGGTGGTGGTGATACAGGAAGTGACTGTATCGGTACCTCAAATAGACACGGAGCAGCTTCTATTACGCAATTGGAATTACTTCCTAAACCACCGATGAAAAGAACTGAAGTCAATCCTTGGCCAGAATGGCCTATGACTCTGAGAACTTCAAGTTCCCACGAAGAAGGCGCAGAAAGAGTCTTTTCCATCCTTACCAAAGAATTTGTCGGTAACGAAAAAGGAGAGGTAACTGGTCTGAAATTAGTAGATATTGAATGGAAGGAAAGTGGTGGTAGAATGATTTTTGAAGAAATAGAAGGAACAGAAAGAGTGGTACCATGTGACCGGGCATTTATTGCCATCGGGTATACTGGTCCAGCCCAAAATGGTCTTTTAGAAGCATTTTCTGTGGATACTATGGAAAATACTCTTCCTAAATCTAAAAATTACCAAAGCACAAATTCTAAGGTATTCTTAGCTGGCGATATGCGTCGAGGTCAATCCCTTGTCGTTTGGGCCATTTCAGAAGGAAGAGAAGCAGCTGTCAAGGTTGACGAATTCTTGATGGGAAGCTCTGCATTACCTCAAAAAGATGAATCCTTCTATGAAGTTGAGGAAGGTATCGAAACCGTAGATTAATTTTTAAAGAATTAATAGCCAAAGGAAGGCCTTTGGAATCAAAAAAGCCGTTCCGACTAAATCGGAACGGCATTTATATTTTTAATTGCCTCCTCTTTTTCTAGGTAAATCACCTCTTTCCCGTACTTCCCCTCCTGGTCTTCTTCCTCTGCGGTCTCTTTGTGATTCTTTCAAAGCAACCCATTCTTTCCTTTGCTCCTCAGTCAATACTTTTGAGATTTTTTCATCCTGAGCTTTCATTTCCTCCCTCAATTCCATCATCTGTTCTCTTCTTGCTTCCATTTCAGCTTTTCTAGCTTCCATGGCTTCTTGCCTTTTTTTGGAATACTCCATATTGATCGCCAATATTTGAGCTTTCTGATCTTCTGACAACTCCAATTTTTCAGCCATCATTTCAGTTTGCTTTTGAGCTCGTTCTTCAGGCGTAGAATTTTCTCTTACTCTCTCTCTTTGAGCAAAGCTGCTCGATACTCCAATCAATATCAGTGCGGTGGCTAAGATTAATTTTTTCATAGTTTTTATGGTTTGTTTGTCTTTTAGACCCGATAAAAACCATTGGGTTTAATCCTTATTTATATTGTTTTGTTAAGGAACCTTAAAACCTATTTTTCTTCAATCAATTCTTTCCTTTCACTGGCTCTTACATATTTTGGTTTAATCAATAGCCTCAAACTAGAATCAAAACTTAAATAGTTCCAGGCCCAATCTATAAAAATAAACAGCTTATTCTTCACCCCTAGAATCGCCATTAAGTGAACAAAAAGCCAGGTTAACCAAGCCATCATTCCCTGAAACTTCATAAAAGGTAAATCCACCACGGCTCTCTTCCTACCCACAGTTGCCATAGAACCCAAATCTTTATAGTGAAAGGCTTTCATTTCTTGACCTTTGGATATATTGATCAAGTTTTTCCCTAGGTTTTCCGCCTGTTGTAAAGCTACTTGCGCTACTTGAGGATGACCTTTTGGGAAATTTTCTTCCGTCTGCAAAGCAACATCGCCTAGTACATAGATACCCTCGAGACCACTCACCTCATTAAATTCATTGACGAAAATCCGCCCATTAGGTGCATAGTGTTCCTTAGATAAGCCCTCAATGTAATTTGGTTTAATCCCTGCAGCCCAAAGTAAAGTTTGGGTACTTATAGATTCTTTACCCTCAATATGAACTTCTTCCCCATCATAATCCTGCACTTTGGTATCCAGCATCACCTCCACTCCCAGTTCCTCTAAATATTGTAATGAATGATCTTGAGACTCTTTGGACATGGCACCTAAAAGCTTTGGACCTGCCTCAATCAAAACCACTTTCATATTGTCAAAATTGAGCTCAGGATAATCCTTTGGCAACACATTATTTCTCAATTCCGCCATAGCTCCTGCAAGCTCCACTCCTGTAGGCCCTCCTCCTACAATTACCACATTCATCAGGGACTTCCTATTTTCTTGGAGTTCTATATTGATCGCCCTTTCATAATTAGAAATGATCTTGTTTCTGACAAACAATGCTTCAGAAACCGTTTTCATGGGAACGGAATAATACTCTATGGATTTATTTCCAAAATAGTTCGTATCAGCACCCATGGCCAAAACCAAAAAGTCATAATCTATATAGCCAATATTGGTATATAAACGATTTTCCTCCGAATCAAAAGATTGCACTTCAGCCATCCTAAAAATAGTATTGGGGCTATTATGGAAAATCTTTCTAAGTGGGAAGGAAATTGCACTTGGTTCCAAACCAGCTGTAGCAACTTGATAAAATAAAGGCTGGAACTGGTGATAGTTATGCTTATCCAGTAAAATCACTTGATAAGGCGCAGATTTTAATTTCCTAGCAAGCTTTAAACCGGCAAATCCACCTCCTACAATAACTACGGTTGGCAACGGTGAATTTGGAATGTTGGGTATGGGGAGTTCTTCAGGTACTACCATGATATTACGGTTTCTTTAACCTAACGAAATTGACCCAAGTAAGGACAATATTAAGAGCTCAAATTTCAATATCTTTTTTGGACTTCAGCTTTTCTGCCGAAGAAGAAAAGATTTGCTATTTTTACTACCCAAATCACGATTAATATGGGAAGAGCATTTGAATTCAGAAAAGAAAGAAAATTCAAGAGATGGGACAAAATGTCCAAAGTATTTACTCGGCTAGGCAAAGAAATAGTCATGGCGGTAAAGTCTGGAGGCCCTGATCCTACAGCCAATCCGAGGTTAAGAACTGTAATTCAAAATGCCAAAGGTGCCCAAATGCCAAAAGATAGGATTGAGGCAGCAATCAAGAGAGCATCTAATAAGGACGAAAAAGATTATGAAGAGCTCGTTTATGAAGGCTATGGCCCTTTTGGAATTGCAGTCATTGTAGAAACCTCCACAGATAACATCAATAGAACAGTAGCAAATATCCGTTCTTACTTCACCAAAGCAGGTGGATCTTTAGGCACTTCTGGTTCTGTGAGCTTTATGTTTGATCATAAAGCCGTATTCCGTTTTGATAAAGGGGAATTAGACATGGAGGAACTTGAATTTGAACTGATCGATTTTGGCCTTTCAGAAATTGATGAAAATGAAGGCGAACTTTTCGTTTATACTGAATTTGCAGATTTTGGCTCCATGCAAAAAGCCCTGGAAGAAAAAGGGATTGAAGTCATCAGCGCCGATTTCCAAAGATTCCCTACCACACTTACTGAATTGACAGAAGAGCAGGAAGAGATCATTCACAAGATGATTGATAAGATGGAGGAAGATGATGATGTCAACAACGTATACACTAACATGGCCTAGGCATCTGCCTAGGTTTTTTTATATCTATGAATTTTCCAAAAAGAGTCAACTTTCAGGATACTGAAAGACAGTTAATTATTGTAGGAAGTAAAAACCCAGTCAAAATCTCCTGTACAGAGGACGCCTTTTCAGAGGCATTTTCAAGACCATTTCTGGTCAATGGAGTCAACACCTCTTCTGGAGTTCCTGATCAACCTAAGGGAGATAAAGAAACCCTTCTAGGAGCCAAAAACAGGGCTGAAAATTCCAGAAAAACCTTTCCAGAAGCAGATTATTGGGTAGGAATAGAAGGTGGGGTCGATGAAGATGAGCATGGGATGTTTGCTTTCGCTTGGATTTATATTGAGGACAAAGACAAAAAGACAAGTCAAGCTAAAACAGGAGTATTTTATCTTCCAGAAAAAGTGCGAAGTTTAGTTAATAAAGGAGTTGAATTGGGGAAGGCAGATGATGAAGTCTTTGATCAGGACAACTCAAAACAACAGGGAGGTTCAGTTGGAATTTTAACCCACGGAGTCCTGGATAGAAAAGCCTATTATTCGCAGGCAATTATCTTAGCCTTAATTCCATATTTAAACAAAAATTTATTCTAAGTTAAATCAAGAGTTTAAATGAATTAAGAAAGCTAGTAGCCTTTCATAATTACTTATGAAAACTTGGAAACTTCGATAAAAAATGCTTCTTTAGTAAAATTAAATGTGGTTACATTAGTTCGCATTCAAATAAAAAGAAGAAGTTGTTACAATCACCCTTAATTTGTCTCAACTAAAGACCTCCCTCAGGGAGGTCTATTCTTTTAAATGCTTTAGGAAATTTCTTAAAGCCACTCTCCAATCGGGGTCAGCATCCCATACAGGACCTAAATACAATTCATCCCTTACCAAAAGTTTGATATAATATTTCACTACAATCCTATTTGCAGAATTGGGGTCGCTCACTTCTAAGCCCATACTTTTCATCATATCCGCTTCTCTTCCTTCTACTTTTACCAATAAAAACTGAACCCTTTCCTCTAACAATTCTTCCGTTGTTTTCGCCTCCGTTAGCCAGACTGTTTCATGCGGATACTCAGCATCCAGAATTTGTTCGATTCCTGTTTTCTGAGCCTCTTGCTCGGCTAAAATTGTGGACTGAGACTTACCATACATATCATACCTAAAATAGCTCAACAAGCCTGTTTCCGCAGAGGAACCTTCAATAGGAATTCCCAATTTGAACATTTCCAGGTTTAGAGGATTTCGATTCAAAAATTTTAAATCAGAAGTACTTTCTTCAGCACTCATTTTAGGAAACTCTGGAACATCCAGAACCAATAAATTTCTAGATTTTGTGGATTTACCAATTTCTGCGAATTGTTTTGCTGCAGTAGTATAGTCTGCTGCACTAGTCCCATATAAAGAGGTGGTAGGAATCATCTGACCATCACCTGTAAAAGGGGCCACATGAATAGAAGTTGTTGATTTTTGCCTTGTGACAAAAATGATATTTTTCACCAGCCTACCAGCAAACTTATTCGCATAATCTGCCTGAACTGCCTCTGAAATTGCTACTTGCTCCAATTCAAAATAGGCTATTGGATCTCCCCCTGCTTCTACCAATCCATTATGAACACTATCCGCAAGCGCCTGCCAAGTCATGACAGGTTTTGCACCGGGATCATTTGAAACCATTACCACTGACTTGCCATTAAAAAAAGTTTCCGGAATAACACCTTGCCCCCTCAAATCGAAGAAAAGTATGACAAGTAAAGCAACCGTTAAAATATATTTCATGTGAATGAATGGATGAAGTCCTATAGCTTAGTATTTTTACGAATATACATAACGCTAACTATTTGTTTTGATGAAATCAAAATTCAAAATCTTTCTAATTTTATCCTTAATTTTTTCTTTTTCTACGTCAATAGCTCAAGAAGTAGATAAAAAGTCATTGCTTGACAATTTAGAATTCCTTTCCTCAGATTCCTTCAAGGGTAGAAAAACCGGCACCGAAGAAAACCTGCGAGCGAGAAAATTTCTAGTGGAGGAATTTAAAAATATTGGTTTAGAAACCCATTATAAAAATTACGAACAATTATTTTCCTTCGAAAGTAGAAGACAACAGAAGAAAATTGAAGGAGCAAATGTGGAAGGTTTTGTGGCTGGAAGTGAATCTAGAAAAATCATTGTAATCACTGCTCATTTTGATCACGTAGGTATCGGAACTGCCATAGCCGGTGATTCAATTTATAACGGAGCAGATGACAATGCTTCAGGAACAGCTGCCCTGCTGGCCTTGGCAAAGTACTTTAAGGAAAATAGGCCAAAACACAGTATGATATTTGTTTCTCTAGATGGAGAGGAAATGGGTCTTCAAGGAGCTAGGGCTTTGGTAAATGACTTCCCTTTTCCTTTAGAAAACATTGTTCTCAACATTAATATGGACATGATTTCCCGAAATGATAAAAGGGAATTATATGCATCAGGAACTTACCATAATCCTGATTTGAAGCCAATCTTGGAAGCGGCCTCTAAAGGACAAAGCCCAAAGCTTGTTTTTGGTCATGACCTTCCTGGTACTGGAAGTGATGATTGGAGCAAGTCCTCAGATCATGGTGCTTTCCTTGAAAAAGAGATCCCACATATCTATTTTGGTGTGGAAGACCATCCGGATTATCATAGACCCAGCGACGAATTTAAAAACATACAACCCGACTTTTATTTTGATGCGGTCAACCTTATTTTGAAATGTGCGATAGCATTGGATCAGAAATTATAGAAAGAATGGCTTTATTCTTTCGAATTGCCTAAAAGGATGACTAATTTGTGCAGAAATTGAAGGACTATCCCATTGAATTTTGCCTAAATCAGATTTCATTACAAAACTTTTAATCTGGCGGCTCAGGCATCTGAGTAATCAGTCCTTTATTATCATCCTGAGTGTGATTATCGGGGTGCTTTCTGGATTAGCTGCGGTTCTCTTAAAAGGCGCAGTGCATGCGATTCAGAATTTTCTAACTGAAGATTTTTACAACGAATACGCAAACTTCCTGTATATCCTTTATCCTATGATAGGGATTACAGCTGCCTACTTGGTGGGGAAGTTTATTTTTAAGGACGTTGGGGGTCATGGAATTCCCGATGTGTTGTTCATTATCTCCAAAAAGCAAAGCCTCATTCCTAGGGTGAAAATGTATAGCCGTTTATTTACCTCGGCATTGACAGTAGGCTTTGGGGGTTCTGTAGGACTTGAAGCTCCCATGGTAGTTACAGGATCAGCTATTGGGTCCAACACCGGCCTGCTCATGCACTTAAATGGCAAAAAAAGAGCTCTGTTGATTGGTTGTGGAGCCGCAGCCTCAATTTCCGCCATATTCGGTGCTCCTATTGGAGCGGTAATTTTTGCGATTGAAGTTGTCCTTTTGGAAGTCAGTATTGCCAGTTTCATTCCCTTGCTTATAGCTTCAGTGACGGGTTCCTTAACTTCTATGATTTTAATAGGCAAGGAATCCATATTCAACTTTCGGTTTGAAGAAACTTTTTTGGCAGCTCACATGCCCTATTATTTGGGATTGGGGATCATTTGTGGTCTGGTATCCTTGTACTTCAATAGAGCGGTAAGAAAAACCGAATTAGTATTAGAAGGCCTAGAAAGTCAAACGATTCGGATGCTATATGGTGGAGCTTTATTAGGATTTATGGTATTCTTTTTCCCTCCAATTTATGGAGAAGGTTACAATACCTTAAATCAGCTGATTGATGGGAAATCTGCAGAAATCCTGAATCGCAGCCCTTTCTTCTCCGTGATAGAAAATCCATACATGATTATCATCTTTTTGATTTTGATCATCTTGGTGAAACCTATAGCCTCTGCTTTGACAATCGGCGGCGGAGGTAGTGGCGGTATATTTGCACCTTCACTTTATGTTGGGGGAATCGTAGGGTTCGTTTTCGCTTATTCAAAAAATCTTCTCGGATTCCATATTCCTCTCCCACTGGCTTCATTTACATTGGTCGCTATGTGTGGAGTCATGAGCGGAGTTCAACACTCTCCCTTATCAGCCATATTCCTTATAGCAGAGATTACTGGTGGCTATGAGTTATTCGTTCCCTTGATGTTTGTATCTGCAATTTCTTACATCACCACCACCTACTATCAGAAGGACAGTTTATATAAGATGCAGTTAAAAGATAAAGGCAAGTTTTTGCCAGAGTCAAAAGATCAGGAACTATTAGAGCTCATCGATATTACACATGTCATTGAACGGGACTTACTTCCGATTCATCCAGATGCGAAATTGAGGGATTTGATCAAATTGGTAAAAATCTCAAAGAGAAACATTTTCCCTGTAGTAGATGATAAAAAGGCTCTCCGAGGCATCATTACATTGGATGATATCCGAGATATCATGTTTGACCCTTCGAAACAGGAAACCATTTTTGTTAGGGACCTGATGCACAGTCCTCCAGAAATCCTATTTGCAACCGAAAATATGCAAAAAGCAATGGATAAATTCGAAAGTTCAGGTGCCTGGAACCTCCCAGTGATTGAAAATGAAATCTATTTGGGCTTTGTTTCGAAGTCTAGGATATTCAATGCTTATAGAAAAAGACTGATTAGACAAAAGCAAGATTAAACCGATTTAGAATAAAATTTGGACTTCAGATTTATCCACCTTTTTCAATTTTACATTTTACTATTTTTTAAAAGTTAGCCTGTTTTATCCACAAAATCGACTTTTAATTTTTAGTGCTAAAACACTGATTTAAAGTTACTTATATATGCCTTGTGGAAAAGTGTGGATAAATTAATGAAAATGTGGATAAAATTATCTTGCAATTTACAATCCTCAAATGGAGCCAATAGAGGCACTTTTTATTAATGAAAAAGCAAAAAAATAAAGAAAAGTCACTTTGACAATTTATCCTTGTTGACTCATGGATTAGAATAAAATTCTGTTCCAAAAAAAAATCAATATGGCGTAGATCCCTTTACCAATTCAAGTTGGAATTGAATATCTATTTTCAAGCCTAAACTTACTTGATAAATTACAATTTTAACTAGCTAAATACAATCTAGTCAAGATCAGTCCCCAAATCCAATAGGGGCTAGATTTCCCATTTGCTTCATGATCCACACTTGCCTTCCCAGTATATAGGGTGTAGGCTTCTTTGGATTCCATCGAATCGGGTTTGGTAATACTGCAGCTATCATCGCTGCTTCATTTCTATTTAGATCAATCGCTGATTTACCGTAATAATTCTGCGCAGCGGCTTCAATCCCATAAATCCCCGGACCCATTTCAATTACATTTAGGTAAACTTCCATGATCCGTTCTTTTGGCCAGATAAGTTCAACCAAAACCGTAAAATAAGCCTCTAAACCTTTACGAAGGTAATTCCTTCCCGGCCATAGAAACACATTCTTAACGGTCTGCTGCGTAATGGTGCTAGCTCCCTTCACGAGCTTACCCTTTTTATTATTTTCCCAGGCTTTTTGCATGGCTTCAAAATCAAAACCATGATGATCCAGGAACTTCTGATCTTCCGAAGCATAAACAGCTTGAGCGGCGTATTTCGAAATTTCGGAAATGGGAACCCAGTCCTTTTCCAATTTCACTTTTTTCTCTGAATCAAAAGTTTGTTCGAATAGTCGGATCACCATCAAAGGTGTTACAGGAACAGGTACGAATCTATACAAGACAGTCAATCCAATAGAAATAATCAAAAACCAAATGACCAGTTTCCAGAAAAACTTCCAAACACGTCTAATAATCCCCATTTTTATATAGTTGCGCTAGCCTGAACAAAACGATAATAAAACACTGCATTCTCGTCAGCTGCAATTCTAATTAAATCTTTCTCCATCGCTGACACCTCCTCAGGCAAAATCCATTCCGATGCAAGCATGGCTGCGGCACCGCTTTTCATCAATTCTATCCAATAGGTAGTGAATTTCTGCAATAATTCAGGTTCATGCTTACTTAAGTGAAAACCTCCAGGGTAAAGCTCAATATCGCGAAAACCATTTTCCTTTAATAAACCACCAAGCTTAGCGCCAACATCCGGATCCCCTCCAAGCGATCGCTGGTATGCATTGTAGTTATCATAGTAATTCCTCAATCCTGGTAACTCAGGCTGGAAATAAAATGTACTATTAAACACCTCGGTAATCCATACAACTGAGCCCGGGAGAAGCTGATTTTTTAAGCTACCTAAAACCGATTTAGGGTCAGGAATATGCTCCAAAACCCAACATAAAAATGCTCCGTCAAATTTTTCGTCAAGGTCCAATTTTTGGGCATCTTGATGTACAAAAGTTAATCGATCTGCTTCTTCAAGTAAGTTAGCCTTGGCTTTTTCCAATTGCTTGGACTCAGCATCCACACAGGTGATTTTTAAATCCGGAAATAGGCTTATTAAAACCTTGGTCTGCGCGCCTACACCCGAACCTATCTCTAAAACATGTTTACATCCTTCAAAGTCAATCCTCGGATAAATCAAAGACCCTAAAATCCCCGCTTGCTCTACTAGCCTTTCTTGTTCTTCTGGAAAGTACCCATGTAAGTATGATGTCATCTGGTAAATTTTTCACCAAATTATCAGAAAAAAAGGGCAATTACCTGATCATGGTGCTACGATTTTTTTAAGGATCACCGGTTCCTGAAGCTTAGAGGCTATGGATTCCATTAAATATTTTAAATCAGGGTATTGTTCCGCTCCGATTAATGGATTTCGAATGGCCAATTTGGAAGAAACTGTCAAAATACCGTTCATAAAGTTGGTGCTATAGGAGAAAACTATCGGACTCCCTTCAATCGTCAAAACTGCATCCTGTGGAAAATCATCCAACTCGTATCCCTCCGGAATTTTAATGTTTACACTGCTCATCTCACTGAACTTATGCTCAAAATCCACGGGGAAGATTCGATATTCCTGCGTAAATGGATTTTTTGAAAAGGATGAATATTTAATAGGATTAAACATAATCATATCCTCTTCTGCAGCGGATTCCATTACAATTTTGAATGATGTCGTGACAAAGTCTTTTTCCTGAAGGGTATTTTCAAAACTAATATCTTGGATATTCATATTATTGGCACTTTCTGCAAACAACTTATCCAAAGGATCCTTTTGCTTCTCCAAGTAATCGACAGTTTTTTGCCAATTAAGCCCTTCATGCTGATAATGGCGAATACTATTATTCATCACCAAGTCGGATCCTTCAAAATCAACTTGACTAAAATACACCACATTGCCACTGCCTTCAAATTCCAGAGGTACAATCGCGCTGGTACCTTGCACTAGATAAAGGCCAGCTTTCACCTGCTTATCCAAATCAACATACCCGAAAGGAGCATCTTTATCAGATAAATCAATGAATTTTACTTCTCCATCAAGTTCAGTCCTTAGCAATATTTCATCAAATTGATTTAAAAAAGGAAAAGGAACAATGTCTGTTCTACCATTTCCTTTACTGCCTATCAAAACAGGATCACAGGTGATTCCTTGCGACTTTAATATTCCCATTAATAGTAAGCTCAACTCTTGAGGGCTACCAGTCCTGGTTTTTAGCAATTGATTAATCTGTTGATCTGCATAGATGAAATCTACACCTTCAGCCGTAAAATTATCTCGGACGTAATAATATGCTTTGCTTGCCATTTCAAGCTGAGTTTCTCCACTGATATCTGCATCTAGCAATTCCTTTTCAATGGGATTACTTCTGTAATAGCCTTTTTGACGATAAGAAGAAATTAACTCATCACCTAACTTTTCCCATGTATTCAATACATTCTTCCACAGCTCACCTACATGCGTAGACTCTTTGTACCTAAATAGCTGGAATTCTATTCTCTCTATATAATCACGGTAATTCTTCATATAGGGCTCCTCTTTCAAGGAATATAAATTCCTCAATGTCCATTTATAAATACCATAGTCCTCAGATTTTTCAGCTCTAGTGGATAAATTATATCCCTGACTTATGGTTTGATAATCAAGGTTCGGATTCATCTTAATCTGATAATGTGAACCAAGGGTTGGGATAGAATTCTGGAAAGTCCAGCCATCCAAAAAAGTCAGATTCTTGTCAGCTTTTTTATAGGAATACTCTAAAATTGAGCCTACTTGAACATTTGGAAAAGTAATTCTTGTCTCTCGATACCCTTCTCCTAAATCCACATCAAAAATATTCTCCTTTTTCAATTTGGTAGTTTCTACCTCATCCCCATTGAAATTGGATATCTGTGCTTTTACACTACTTATATACTCAACTTTACTATCTCCGATATAATATCGAATTCGAATATCCCCATGCTCTTTACCTGCTTCAGAAAGGATTTTCACACGGAAAAGGTAGTTAGTTACTAATAATCCAGAGGAAAACTGGGATTCTCCTTCTTCCCATAAAACTACTGCAGCGGCATCCGGCTCATAGGACACCTCTTTTAAATTTATTTCCTCATCGGAAAACTCCCCCATTTTCACGTTTTGAGCCCAGGTAAGGGAAAAAGTAAATAAGAGGATGATGGTAAATAGTATTCTCATATTAATTAGTTTGTATATCTGATTTTAAAAAGATGTAAGTTTTTACAGCTTTTGAATTGATCTTTTTTATTAGCTCTTTTTTGGCTTCATCCTCCAATTCATCGGAAAAATCAATTTCTATCTCTCTTGTGACGTTCAATATATTTCCGTCAAGTTTACTGACGATAGCAATGTTGTTTCCTTCCTCCTGAAAATACAGAGGCTCCAAACTTGACTCTGGCGTCAGGTTATCACCTAAATCAATGCGAAATGAATCTGTTTTCACCAATCGATTGGACTGAAACATTTCTGGCTCTAAATCCCCCATAAATGACTTCAGAATAACCCTTTTGGAAGTATTTTGAGTAAACTTCTGAATGAATCCTTTGTAGCTGGTTTTGGCTACCGGGATAGAATCTTGATGTTGTAAATCAATCGAAAGGTCCGTTACAATTAAGCCTGAAACTGGTGAAGTTCTATTGAAAAAATCTTTTTGTTTTCTTTCATCCAGGTTGTTCTTCACGTACATTAAATCTTCTGCAAAATTGCCCTCAAATTGCATATCCGTTTCTATAAGAGCATTTCCTTGCGGGTCTATTTTAATGTTCGTTTCAGATTTTGATTGATTCCACTGAGCTTCCTTATAAGATGGAGTTTTGGTTAAATAGCCACCTCCTTTTGTAGTCACCAAAACATGTCGATCCTTAGTAAATGATCCTAAATAACCTGCAGGGAGTAAATTGGATGTACATTCTAACCAAATCGGATCCTTGTCAGTAGGAACTTGTAGTATCACATGATTAAACTGATTTGAAGGAAAATCTACCTCAATATCCTCTTCATCTTCACCCGCAAATACCAAGGTATAATTTGAGTCAATTCCTACTTCAGCAAGCATGGCCTTCATAATATTGGATAATCCTTTACAATCCCCATAAGCATACTTGGCTACTTCTTCAGAACTCATGGTTTGCCATCCACCAATACCTAACTGAATACTCACATATCTAAAGTTTTGCTGGAGGTAAGTATATAAAACCTCTACCTTCTCATAGGAACTTTCTAGCTCATCCGTCAGTGCATGAATTTTCTTTTTCAGGTCTTCTGGTAGCTGGTCCCGGCCTTCATTTAGTTTGTAAAGCCAATCCGCTAAACCTGACCAATCCCCCATTTCCCCAGAGTACTCCTCCATCCCAAATTTTACAGGAGCAATTAATAATCTATGATCATCTTCTTCTTCGAAATCTGGCTCTTGAATCGGAAGGTCAGTTTCTTCCCAGGTGATGGAAACCATACCATCCTCTTCCTTTTCCTCTCTGGTACCCAAGAGGTTTAACTCTTTATACCGAAGTCCTATCTCTTTTGGGTAATTAACAGTAATGCTTGAATTTTTTATTTTTTGATTATACCTATGAACGGGTATCCATGTCCTCAGAAAAAAATTGCTGCTGGATTTGGTCTCGGTGATGATCTTAATCTTTATAGGAAACACCCCACTTTTAACCTCATAATATTTCCTCCGATTATCGTCAAAAACACTAGAAGTCGAGTAAATCGCCACATCACTCATGTCTCGCAATTTGGCTTTTTCTAAGGTTTTCCCAGTTTTGGGATTAATGACCTCAAGCTGAAAATTTTCAATTTTACTCAATCGATCATAGGATAATGAAGTATAGGCATGATCTAATCCTTCATTTGAAAAAACAGTAATTGTTCTTTCATTATAATATTTGACTTCAAAATCTTTAGTGACCGTAATCACCTGTTTTTCTGTAAGTTCAGAGTATATATCAACAGAATCTTTTGCAGAACAAAAAGCAGTTTCAGAAATAAAACTTAGAAAGATAAGGACAAGGAAACAATGATTGTTCATGCAAAATAAATTGGAATTATTCGCGTTGAAATTAAATAAAAAGGTGAAAAACTAATCTATTTTTATATTATTTATTTCAGAAATAATTCCTTTAGTTTCAATAGCTCTGACTATCAGCTTTTTATATTTTTTTTAGGAAATTTCTCCTTGTAAATCCCAACAAAAGTTCCCTATTTTGAATTTTTACGAAATAATATAGGAATGAGCGCAATAGAAATAGGAAGTTTCGAAGAATTTGAAGCCTACAGTGGACAAGAACTTGGAACCTCCGAATATTTTCAAATCTCCCAAAATCAAATCAATCTTTTTGCAGACGCTACCCATGATCACCAGTGGATACACACAGATCCTGAGCGCGCTAAATCCGAAGGTGCTTTCGGAAATACCATTGCGCATGGGTACTTGACTTTAAGTATTGTTCCTCATCTTTGGGAACAAATTTTAAAAGTGAATAACCTAAAAATGATGATCAATTATGGAATTGAAAATTTTAGGTTTGCTCATCCCGTTCTTGTGAATGATCAAGTTAGGTTGGTTGCCAACTTGAAATCTGTTGTGAATCTTAGAGGAACGGTCAAGGCAGAAGTCTCTGTAAAATTAGAAATTAAGGATCAGAGAAAACCTGCCTTTACAGGAGTGCTGGTCTTCCTTTACCACTTTAAATAATTACTAGCCATTATCATAAAATGAAATTGAAGCTAATAAAAGTTAGTTTTTTATAGGTTTGTTCTTTTAAATAAAATTGTTGCGCCTCCTTGTTTGAGCGTCATTTCACCTTTTTCAGGATCAAAAATCATCGTAGCTCCTGCCTGGACAAATTCAAAAACATGATTTCCTCTGGCCTCTAATGGAGTCTCTGGTTGACCAGTAGCCTTGGCAATCAAGGTATTCCCTTCTTTTGAGAAGGTCATTTTAAGTGGGATTTGGTCTGAAGCATATTCCCCTAAATACTGATCCAACTCATCCTCTGTTAACGTTGCTGTTTGGAACGACGGGATTTTAACCTCTCTTCCAAACTGAGTATCCAGTATCGCAAGAATAATAGTATTGTTGTTATAATTGCTGCCGTTTGATAAAATACAAATCGTAACTTCTTCCGAGGGTAAATAGCCTAACATAGATGAAAAACCATCAATCCCCCCATTATGACCATAGGCTTTCTTCTCATAATATGGAAACTGGAACATTCCCCTTCCATATCCATCTTTTATTTCTTTCATCAATCCTAAACTTTCATCGGAAATGAGTTTTCCAGAAAAAAGACCTTCGATGAAATTCCCTAGATCCTCTGTGGTGGAAACTATGGCTCCCGCCCCCAATGGGATAGACATGTCTGTAACCTGCTCTTTTTGCCAACCATTCTCAAAAGAATAGGAGCTGGCTTCATTTGATCCTTTCCCTTGGCCAACTAAAGTATGTTCTAATCGCAAAGGCTTAGTGATTCTTTCCTTTACTAATTCCCGATAAGATTCATCATACACCCCCTCCAAAATAAAGGTGAGTAAGACAAAATTGGAATTACTGTACTCTCCCTTGGTATCAGGTTCGAAATCACTTCCTCCCTCTTTGATGATTTCTATGAGCTGTTCACGCGTTTGAGGACTTGTGAAATAGGTGTCATATAAATCATCATTAGTAAAATTATGAATACCGCTTCTATGTTGGAGAAGCATGCTAATTGTTATTTGATCCGAATTTTCGATTTCAGGAATAAATTCAGAAAGTTTTTGATCCAGTTTCAACTTGCCTTCTTCTACCGCTTGTAAAACAAGTACCGTCGTAAACATTTTGGTGATGGAACCCACTCTGAATTGTGTATCCTCCTCTAACTTTACCCCCTCTTCAATATCTTTAAAGCCCAAGGAACGGGCATAAAGAACTTCTCCATTTCCCTTCAAAAGTACATTACCCATAAACTTGTTATGGACTTCCAGAGAATCAAAATACTGATCCAGTTTATTGAAATCTTGAGCAATCAGAGTAGCTGCACTGATCAGGTAAAGAAATAAAGAGTAGATAATCCGTTGTTGCATATCATTATGAATTCAGTGAATATAAAAAAAAATCCTCCTTGGGTTACAAGGAGGATGCGAAGGTTTAATTCAATCTGTCTCTCTCTTCGGAGCTTCCTGTGCTTTTATTCACTCTGAAGCTTTCACCTTTGGAGAATCTGTATCTCAATGTAAATCTCACACCTTGATTACTTCTATATTGTCTGAATGAAGTATCGATGTCCGCAAAATCTACTTTCGCTCGAATCACTTGGGTTCTAAACAAATCGGTTCCGTTGACAGCGATTGTTAGCTTATCCTTCATAATAGTCTTGGTCACACCAGCGTCAACCCAACCAAAACCTTTCAATTCTCCCTGACCCCAAATCTGCGGGCCTAGGTACATTCCCACTACTTCTAGCTTGAACCCTTTAGGAAGATTGACATTATGCTGTGTTCTAACCATAAATGAGGTCTGCTCAGTGTCTAAGTAATCATCGCCTATTAGCGACTTATATCTGTTGTAATTTACCTGCAACATATTAGAAGTTCCCCACCATTCGCGAATCTGAACCGGCACCATTGCTCTAAAATTGGCATTTCTTGTTTTGTCAAAATTATCGGTAAAGGTCGTCGTAGTTCTTTCCTCATCATCCTGAATAAACACCTGCATAAATGCATCCGTTGTTTCGCTATAGCCTAAGGTGAATTGGTATGCTCCTTTCACCACATGATTCATTTCAAAGTTATTGGAATACTGAGGTTTCAAATTAGGATTTCCTCGCTCTGATGTCAACGGATCAATGTAGTAAACGAATGGATTCAAGAGTCTATAATTTGGTCTAGTAATCCTTCTATTGGCATTATAAACGATCTGATAGTTATCACTCACCTTATGCTGAAGAAAAGCACTTGGGAATAGGTTAAAATAATTTTGCGTATTGATTTGATCCAAGGTCACAGAATTACCCTCAATATCAGAAAACTCACCTCTTAACCCAGCTTGGTAACTCAATTTGTCAGAAATCTTTCCTTTAAAAGAAGCATAAGCTGCCAATACATTTTCATTGTATATAAAGTGGTTACTATTTGGGGTTGGCTCAAATGGACCATCTTCGATAGATAAAGTCAGGTCTAAGTTATTATCAGATTTAACCCAAGATCCTTTGACACCTGTCTCTAGGGTACCATTCCAGATAGGCTTTACAAAATCTACTTTTGCTGTGAAGATATTGTAATACATATCATTGATTGTATTCAATTTTCCACGCTCTCCATTCTCCACATCTTCGCCTTCCCAGGTCGTAGTACTCAATAATGATTCACTTCCGGAATTCATTCTGGTGAAATCTATATCCGCAGTGATCTTCGTTCCCAGAGTATCCAAATTCCCACCATAATGCAGGTTTCCAAAGTATCTATTCCCGCCACCTTTGGAATCATTGTATGAATCCAAAAATGTGTTTTCTGCAACACCTGGAGTACTAATAGCAGTTAAAGAAGGGTTGGTGGTTACATTGTCAAAGTCAGAAGCTTGAATATTCAGTCCAATATTATGGTCAGAATTGATCTCATAATTTGCTGCTCCATTGAAAAACAAATTCTTGTTTCTCTGTCTAATTCTTGATTCCTGCATGAAATTGGACACTCCCTCCAGCACATCAAAATTCCTCTCAATATCCAATTCATTCAAATTGGCATTGTGATTATAGTTCAAATCAGCATTAGTAGACCATTTTCCTTTTTTAACATTCAAGGAAACTCCTGCAATCGGGGCCCAAAAACCATTGTATTGACCACCCGCCTGTACATTTCCAAAAATCCCATCTACGGTATTTTTCTTTAAGACGATGTTGATCACACCTGCAGAACCTTCTGCATCGAATCTTGCAGATGGATTGTTGATAACCTCAATGCTTTTGATGTTATCAGCTGGCATCGCTCTCAGGAAGTTGGCCAGGTCGGTAGCACTCATATAAGTTTGACGATCGTTGATCATGACCACCACACCACTTCGGCCATTAAGATTGATTATTCCATCCTGATCAACATAGATACCCGGAGATCTGCCGATTACATCCAGAGCGGTTGAACCTTCAGCCATTACTGTACCTTCAACATTGACAACCGTCTTATCAGGCTGAATAATAATTTCAGGGCGAGTAGACCTAACAGTTACCTCTTCCAAACCAGTGGCTTCATCTTGGATCTGGACTTCGCCCATTTCTTTGATCAACCCAGGTTTTAATTGAAAAGGCTCTGATTCAAATGGTTTAAATCCAATGGAAGAGATCACCAATTTCACTTCAGAGGTTTTGGTGGATTCTACAATGAATCTTCCTTCCTCGTCAGAAACAGTACCATCAACCAAGTGCCCATCACCGATGGCGATCAAAGCAACATTGGCATAAGGGACAGCTTGTCCATTCTGATCCAGAATCTTCCCTGAAATTTTACTGATATCTTTTGCGGCTAGATTACTTAACCCTAGCATATAGATGAAAAGGGTTAAAAAAAACAAGTTGGTAGTTTTCATTACTATGAAATATGTGTGTTGATTTCAACCATGCAATGAAAACGGGATGCCAATCCTAAAAAATTGCCCAAAATGCCTAAAAAGCGACTTTTTAAAAGTGGACAGAAAAAGACATGTATCGAAAACGAACACTTAATCGATCATTATTCAACAAAAAACCCCGACATTTCTGCCGGGGTTTTCTCTATTTTTTTCAATTATTACTTCGCAGCAGCATATCTTTTACTTACTGCATCCCAATCAATCACATTCCAAAATGCATTGATATAATCAGGTCTTCTGTTTTGGTAATTTAGGTAATATGCGTGCTCCCACACATCCAATCCTAGGATAGGAGTTCCAGGGCATTCAGCAACATCCATCAAAGGATTATCCTGATTTGGAGAAGAGCAAACACAAAGCTCTTTTTTGGTATCGATGCAAAGCCATGCCCAACCAGAACCAAATCTAGTAGCTGCGGCTTTGTTGAATGTTTCTTTAAAAGCTGCAAAAGATCCAAATTTAGCGCTTATCGAGTCCGCAAGCTCGCCTGTTGGCTCACCACCTCCATCAGGAGAAAGGATAGACCAGAAAAGAGAGTGGTTGAAGTGACCTCCACCGTTATTTCTTACTGCAGTATTAGATCCTGCAATCTTTAAAAGTTCCTCGAGAGATTTGCCCTCAAGATCAGTTCCTTCCACTGCTTTATTCAAATTAGTCACATATCCATTGTGATGCTTTGAATGGTGGATTTCCATTGTTTTCGCATCGATGTTAGGTTCTAGCGCATCGTATGCATAAGGTAATGAAGGAAGTTCAAAAGCCATATTGTTAAAATTTAAGGTTAAACGATTAAAATTTAATTCTTTCAAATAGTCTGTCTATGAAACTGGCAGAAAAGAAAAAAAATTCCATGAAATTCAAATTCCTTTTACTTTCTCAGTTTTTTAAAAAAATCTAAGATCAACTGTTCGGATTCTTCTCGAAAAGGACCTTGAAAAACTTTTGTTTTTGGATGCAAAATCTCAGGATTGCTTTTTCTATAGCCTCTCTTCTCATCCTGAGCGGCATAATGTACTTCTCCAATTTGAGACCAAAAAAGAGCCCCAGCACACATCGTACAAGGCTCTAAGGTAACATAAAGCTTACAATCGTTGAGATATTTTGCTCCCATATAATTCGCAGCCGAAGTGATTGCTAACATTTCGGCATGCGCGGTGACATCATTGAGCTTTTCGGTTTGATTATAGGCTCTCGCAATGATCCTATTTTTCAATACAATGACTGCTCCAACAGGTATCTCTCCTTCTTCGAATGCTATTTTGGCCTGTTTTAAGGCCTCATTCATGTAATATTCTTTTGTGAATAACTCCAAATCCTATTAGAAGAAAATAGCTATAATCTCGTCTCTAACTCCCTTGTTGATGATAACAGCCAATATCAATGAAATCACTAAACCAATCATTGCTTTGAAAACATCCTTTCTGGCAAGTGTCACAGCTCTTATTAACCAAGCTTTTCTCTTGTTGGATTTATCATGCTTTCCAATGGCAATTGCCAATTCTCTACCACCTAACAATCCGATAAATACCCAGGTAGTACTCATAGGTACATGGCTATAAAGTTTAAAGTAGAAAAGGATAACCGCATAGACCAAATCCACAATGGTTGCAGCTCTGACGTCTGTTACATTGGTTTTCTCATTGACAATACCTTGAATTTTATCTCCTTTTAGATAAAATAGGAATCCAAGTCCTACGAATACGAAGCCGGTATAAACGGAGAATTCTAATACAGATAATTGTCTAGGTAAAAATACAGCAATATTGGCAGCATCCTGCATGATCCAAACTGCCCAAAGTGTTCCTGATGTCAACCACTGAAGTATGTACCAATACGGTTTTGCTTTCCCCTTTAAATAATTGGCGACAAACCGCTCTAAAACAAACCAAACAACAATAGCTATAGTAAATGCCAATAGATAGCCTACAAAGCTTTTGAACATCACACTTACGATGGTTCCTGCACTATAGGTAAACACATTGAGCAAAAGGAAAGTCGTAGAAACCGGCATCCTCAAGCGGGTCATAATCAATAAGACAATAGGAGCCGCTATTTGGAGGAAAACAAAGCTTTCAGGTGCTTTCTCCAATCCTTTGGTACTCAATCGTTGGTAACTGACATCGCCGTCAAAAGCAAACCAACTGTACGTGACTGTTGCCACAAAGATCAATCCCATAAAAAGCCAAAGCCAATACCATTTTCGGGATTGGTTGGATGCGATAAATGTACCGATCGTCTGAATACTATCATTAGCAATTGCTGAATAGGCCGCCAATGCAAAGCCAAACCACATGGCCGCATAAGTATAGGGTGTAATTAATCCAGCGATTGAGATCAAAATACAAATCCCCAGCAGGAATTGTTTTTCTTTTTTAGCGAAATCAAAAAGTGAGTAGGCCGTTTTACTTAACTTCTCCTGATTGATATTTTGATCTAAATTCTTTTTCTTCTTAGCCATGGCTATGAGTTCGTTTTTCTTTTGGAGCCCAAAATTAAGGAAGATAATTTTCCTAGAGTGTTAAGAAATTGTTAAGTAAGGGCAAATTCTTCTTTATTCCTCATGTTTTCTCTTGCAAATCGCAAAAAAATTTCAACTTTTGCCAATTATTTTA